>NZ_CP094473.1:616952-925429 GCF_023347535.1 Faecalibacterium sp. HTF-F | reverse complement strand
CAAGACCCAGTACAGCTTCAGCGACAACGCAAAGCTCATCGGTGCCCCCACCGGCTTTACCATGGAGGTACGCGAGGTGCGCCTTGCTGCCGGTGCCGGCTTCGTGGTGGTCATCTGCGGCAATATCATGACCATGCCCGGCCTGCCCAAAAAGCCCGCCGCTGTGGGCATCGATGTGGATGCCAACGGCAAGATCACCGGTCTGTTCTGACCTGAAACTTTCCGTCTTTTAAATAAACTTCACAGAAGGGGCGCCGCTTCCGTTAGCAACTTTTCTCTGTGAAAACGTGGCCCAGAGCAACGCGGAGGGCATTTCAAATCGTCCCACACAACAAGGGGCTGCTGCACCAAACTCAGTGCAGCAGCCCCTTGTTCTTTTTACTCTGCAGTGTGGTTCCGCAGGTAGTCCACCCATGCCGCATAACCGGCGGGTCTCAGGTGGTATCCGTCCGGCTGAGCATAGCTCTCGATCAGATCGCCGTTTTCGTCTGCCAGCACTTCCCACAGGTTGAGGAAATAGCAGTCCTTTTCCAGTGCGATAGCTGCCAGCTCATTGTTGATCTGGTACAGCCTGTCACGGTTCAGTCCCTCGTGACCGGACTTCTGGCTCACCTCCGGACGCACCGGCGTGATCGACTGCACGTAAATTTTGGTGTTCGGCAATGTCTGGTTCAGCATGTCCAGCATCAGCCGGTAGTAGGTCAGAAAGCTGGAATAGTCCGTATCGCGGCCCAGTACATTGGTCCCCAGCAGCAGATACACCGCCCTTGGGTTCTGGGCGGTCAGGGCTTCCAGCGGCACCTCGGTCGTGCCATCGGCACGCTTGCAGGTGGTGCCGTTGACGATTACATTCGGGCCCACACCCTTGTAGGCGCAGAACATGGCATTCTGCATTCCCTCCTCATACAGCTGCATCCCCTGCGTCAGGCTGTCGCCCACAAAGCTCACATCGTTGAACCAGCTTTTTTCCACAGCCGTGCTCTGCGGCACAGCCGCCATGCGGAAATCCAGTGCCGTGGCCGTGCTGCCTGCAAGCGCCTGCACCGTGAGCGGCCGCGCCGCTGCATAGGAAACCGTGTTCCATGTGTCGTCCTGTGTCACTTCCTGCAGGATGGTGTTCTGCCCCATGCCGGAGGGGCTCGTTTCGCGGTGCAGGCTTTTCCACAGCATCCCGATGGCTCCCACCATCAAGAGCAGCAGCAAAAGCCCTGTCGCCATGAACCGCCTGCGCCAGCGCCTGCGCAGCACCCGCCGCCGGTATTCCTGATAGTCTGCCATGGTGTTTTCCCTCACTTTTCCGCACCGGTCCGCCCGGGCTTTTTCTGCTTTTAGTATACCATATCTGTGCGCCTCTACAAGCCCTGTTTTCTGCCAGAGTGCCTAAAATTGCAGATTTTTTTGCACGCAGGCATGCCATTGTGTGCAAAAAGCCTGCCTTTTGCGGGTACAAAAGCTTGCATCCTGCACCACAGATGTGTTATACTGAACTGAACTACTATTGATAGGGAGGCTTTCACGATGGCATTCACTCCAAAACTGACTTATAAAGGCAAGCCCCTCGTCCGCAAGGACAATGAGCTGTACTACGGCAATATGACCGACCCATACGTGCTCTATCTGCAGAT
Source organism: Faecalibacterium sp. HTF-F (assembly GCF_023347535.1). Taxonomy (NCBI): domain Bacteria; kingdom Bacillati; phylum Bacillota; class Clostridia; order Eubacteriales; family Oscillospiraceae; genus Faecalibacterium; species Faecalibacterium wellingii. The sequence continues at coordinate 923,804 of NZ_CP094473.1, read as the reverse complement.
CATGACCACCAAGCCTGTGGGCGATCAGCAGGTTGCAGACAAGGTCCACCTGATGCTGCTCTCTACCGACACCACCAAGGCTCCGCAGGAGCGCGTGATGCGTCAGACGACCAAGATCGGTCTGTACAACGCTTTGGACATCGGCAGCATCTGGCTGCAGAAGGCAAACGCACAGTAAGCAAAAAGCTGCTGCACAGCAAATGTGCAGCAGCTTTTTTGTTTGTCTTCCGCGGCAGGATTTTTACTCTTCGGTCACTTCAAAGTCGAGGGGCTTGCCGCAGTTGGGGCACTTGGGTGCGCCGTCCAGCAGCTCGTCCTCTTCAAACACAGAGGTCGTGCCGCACTCCGGGCAGGTCACTTCGTACTGCACGGGGCCGTCCTCGGCGTCATCTTCGCCGTCCCCTTCCAGAGCGACCTCAAAGGTCACGCCGCAGTGCGCACAGTTGGCTTCGCCTGCATCCAGATCATCCTCGCTGACATAAACAGTCTCGCCGCAGTTGGGGCAGGCCACTTCATAGAACGGCTCGCTGGCGATGTCATCATCCTTGGCATCGTCGTCGTCATCGGTGTCCTCGTCCTCAGCGTCCTCGCTTTCGCCGTCTTCGTCCTCCTCGTACAGATCTGCTTCCAGATCTTCCAGCTCATCGCTCAGGTCGTTGATCTGGTCGTAGGCGCGGGAAAGATCTTCGTCCACGCTCTCGATGACCTCAGCCATTTCACCCAGCAGTGCGCTCATGGCCTTGATGATCTTGCCCTCTTTGGTGGTATCATCAATGCCCAGACCATCGACCAGACCCTGCAGATAAGCTGCCTTTTTGTTCAGTTCCATACGAATGCCCTCCTTAAAATGAGAAAAATCGGAGTTTTAAAAAACCGGGCAGACGGTTGCCCGCAGCCCGGTTTGGCGTTAAAAGGATCAGACGCGCTCCATATACTCGCCGGTGCGGGTATCGATGCGGATGTGGTCGCCCTCGTTGATGAACAGAGGCACACGAATCTCAGCACCGGTCTCGACGGTAGCGGGCTTCAGGGTGTTGGTGGCAGTGTTGCCCTTGACACCCGGCTCGGTCTGGGTAACTTCCAGCTCGATGAAGTTGGGGATCTCGACGCTGAACACCTTGCCCTTGTAGCTCAGCAGCTTGCACAGCTCGTTCTCCTTGCAGAACTTGAAGTTATCGGGCACATCGGCTGCGTTGACAGGGATGTCATCGTAGGTCTCGTTGTCCATGAAGTGGTACAGATCGCCATCCTCGTAGCTATAGGTCACGTCCTTGCGCTCGATGAAAGCCTGCGGGAACTTTGCGGTCGGGTTGTAGCTGGTCTCAACCACAGAGCCGGTGATCACGTTCTTGGTCTTGGTACGGACAAAGGCAGCACCCTTGCCGGGCTTCACGTGCTGGAACTCAACGACCTGAAGAACCTGGCCGTCCTGCTCAAAGGTCACGCCATTGCGAAACTCGCCTGCAGAAATCATAGGAATTCCTCCATTAGTTTAATCTCAAATGCTTAACGCATATCTCTATTTATTTTACCCAATCCTCTTGCATTTGGCAAGGGGTTTCGGCAAAAAAGACGATGAAAACAGAAAATATTTCATAAACCGGGCAACATGGGTCCTTTCACGGGCAGGGCAGCGGGGAGTTTTTCCAGCGAATGACCTGGTGGTGGGGCCCCGGCGCGCAAGCGTCGGGGCGGGACTGGAGTCTTGCAACAGCGACGACCGCTGCCCGCGGCAGAAAACAGGGAGAAGCTGTTGGGGCAGCGGCCAGCAAGACGTAAGCGATAGCGAAGCGGATGATGGGTGCCGCAACCCGTCGCTGTTCGCGGAGAAAGCTCCCTGACGGCCTGCCCATCACAATGCCTCTTTGTACATTCTCATCATCGTCTGTGCATCCTCAGCCTGCGTACCTGCGCTCTCGCAGATGATGACCGGCTGCAGCTTCCGCTGGGCCAGCAGTTCCATCAGCGGCTGCGGCTCCGGGCCAAACTGGGTCTCTGCAAAGGTCCAGTGGCGCTTTTCGCCGCCTGCCGAATACTCGATACGGGAAAAATGCACGTGGAACCGCTCTGCCCGTTGGTCCCCCAGCTTTTCTGCCATGCGGTCAAGGATGGCAGCGTAGTCCTCTTTCGAGCGGATGCCGCCCAGAGTGCGGGCATTCAGGTGGCCGAAGTCGATGCAGGGCGTGATGCGCCTGTCCACCGCACACAGCGCCAGCACCTCGTCCAGCGTGCCCAGCTGGCCGATCTTGCCCATGGTTTCCGGGCAGAGAGTCATATCGGCAAAGCCCGCTTCATCCAGCGCTTCCACGGCACGGCGCATGGTATCCAGCGCTTTTTCAAGGGCCGCTTCCCGGCTCTGCTTGCCGCAGCTGCCGGAGTGGAAAATAATTCGCCTGCCGCCCAGTGCCCTGCACACTGCCGCGCTCTGCAGCAGATACTGGATGCTGTTGAGCCGCTTGTCCTCTTCCAGACTGGACATGCTGATATAATAAGGTGCGTGCACACTGAACAGGATATCCTTTGGCCCGGCCAGTGCGGCCATTTTTGCGGCCTTGTCCAGTCCCAGGCGCACACCCCGTCCGCACTGGTACTCGAAGGCGTTCAGCCCCATCTTTGCGGTGTATTCCGGCACGTCCAGACTGCTCTTGTACCCTTGGGCTGCAAAGCTGTCGCTGGTGCCTGCAGTGCCGAACCGGATCTTCCAATCACTCACAGGGTCCTGCCTCCCCGGTCATAGTATTTCTGCCAGTGTTTTTTCTCCCACTTGCGCTTGAGGATGACCTGCGCACCGAGATCCGGGCCGCGGGGCACCACCATCAGGCCCGGAATGCCGTACAGCGCTGCCGCCATGCGGTCGGCATAGAGCTGGTCGCCCACCATCGCCATCTGACGTCGCTTCACGCCCATGCGGTGCTGTGCCGCCATCAGCGCAAAGGGCAGCGGTTTTGCGGAACGGTACAGGTACGCAAGGCCCAGTTTCTGGGCAAAGGGCCGCACCCGCTTTTCCGCGCCGTTGGACACGATGGTGAGCTTGACACCCGCCCTGCGCATGATGTCCAGCCACCCGGCCACTTCTTCCGGCAGCTCCTGACTGCGGTCGGCGGTGAGAGTGTTATCGATATCCAGCACCAGCGCAGTGATGCCTTTTGCCGACAGCCATTCCGGCGTGATGTGGGTGACATCCTTGAAAACATATTCGGGGGTAATGAGCATAATAGTTCTCCCTGTCTGTAGCATGCTCGCCCTCTCCGTCTGCTCACGTTGTTCGCATCCACCTCTCCCAAAGGGAGAGGCCTTGGCAGTCCACGCAAGGTTTCCGGGTTCGCCAGAGGCTCTCCCTTTGGGAGAGCTGTCACCGCAGGTGACTGAGAGGGCGAGGCCGTTCTCCCTGCAATGAAAATAGGAGAGCCTGAAATCAGGCTCTCCTACATCGGCGTTAGCAACGCGTATGAAATCTAAAGCAACAGCGATTTCAAGCGATCAATTACTTGAACTTGCGCTTGCGGGCTGCTTCGGACTTCTTCTTGCGCTTGACAGACGGCTTCTCGTAAGCCTCGCGCTTACGGACCTCTGCGAGCACACCGCTGCGAGCAGTGCTGCGCTTGAAGCGACGCAGTGCGCTTTCCAGCGACTCGCCCTCTTTAACACGAATTTCCGACATCTTATTCCCTCCCTTGGACCGTGAGGCAGGAATTTCGTTGTTACATGGTAACTAACAGTAGACAGTATAGCGCATTTTCTCTGGTTCGTCAACCTTTTTTTGAAAGTTTTTTGCTCAAAATCTTTGAAAAGATTTTGAACAGACGCTCCCGGGTGTTTTATGCGTTCGTCCGCCTCTGCGGGTAGTTATATATCCAGCCGTACGGCAGGGTATCGGGGTTTAGCCTTTGACGGCCAGATTGACCAGACGTCCCTTGACGTAGATCTCCTTCACCAGCTGCTTGCCTTCCAGAGCGGCGGCAACAGCGGGGTCAGCCTTGGCGGCAGCAATGGCAGCGGCAGCGTCGATGTCGGCTGCCACCTTCAGGCGGGCCTTCACCTTGCCGTTCACCTGCACAGCGATCTCCACCGTGCTCTCCACGCACTTGGCCTCTTCGTACTTGGGCCAGGGATAGTAAGCCAGCTGCTCAGCGTGGCTGTGGCCCAGCTTCTCCCACAGCTCTTCGGTCATGTGGGGAGCAAACGGGTTCAGCAGCTGGACAACGGTCTCCAGCTCGGCCTTGGTTGCGCCGCCGTTGTCATACAGGGCGTTCACCAGCGTCATGAGCTGGGCAATGGCGGTGTTCATCTTCAGGGTCTCGATGTCAGCGCCCACCTTCTTGATGGTCTGGTGCATCAGAGTCTCCACCTGCGGACGATAGCCCTCGCCCTCCACCAGCTTGTCGGACAGTGCCCACACGCGGTCAAGGAAGCGGTTGCAGCCTGCGATGGCAGAGGTCTGCCACGGTGCAGCCTGCTCGAAGTCGCCCATGAACATCTCGTACAGACGCATGGTGTCGGCACCGTACTGGTCCACCACCTCGTCCGGGTTGATGACGTTACCCAGAGACTTGGACATCTTCACGATGGGGTGGCGTGCCATTTCGCCGTACTTTTCTTCCAGAGCCTTTTCAGCGGCCTTCTGGCTGCCGTACTCCTTCAGCAGCTTTTCCTGCTCCTCAGCGGGCAGGTTGACAAAGCTGTGGGGGTTCAGGCCCAGGATCATGCCGTGAGCGGTGCGCTTCTGGTAGGGTTCCGGAGAAGGCACAGCGCCGATATCGTACAGGAACTTATGCCAGAAGCGGCTGTACAGCAGATGCAGGGTGGTGTGCTCCATGCCGCCGTTGTACCAGTCCACCGGAGACCAGTATTCCAGAGCCTCCTTGGACGCAATGGCATCCTTGCAGTGGGGGTCCATGTAGCGCAGGAAGTACCAGGAAGAACCGGCCCACTGGGGCATGGTATCGGTCTCACGGGTAGCAGGGCCGCCGCAGCAGGGGCAGGTGGTCTTGACCCAATCCTTGTGGCGGGCCAGCGGGCTCTCGCCGTCCGGGCCCGGCTCAAAATCGGTGATGTCCGGCAGGGTCAGGGGCAGGCTGCTCTCGGGCAGGGGCTGCCAGCCGCACTTTTCACACTTGACCATGGGGATGGGCTCGCCCCAGTAGCGCTGACGGCTGAACACCCAGTCGCGCAGCTTGTAGTTGACCTTATCGCAGCCCTTGCCGTTTGCCTCCAGCCATTCGATCATCTTTTTCTTTGCATCGGTAACGGACAGGCCGTTCAGGAAGCCGGAGTTGACCAGCGTGCCGGTGGCCACATCGGTGAAAGCAGCTTCGTCCAGATTGGAGGGGGTATTGCCCTTGACCACCTCGATGATGGGCAGGCCGAACTTCTTGGCAAACTCCCAGTCGCGGGTATCGTGGGCGGGCACAGCCATGATGGCACCGGTGCCATAGGTGGACAGAACGTAATCCGAGATAAAGATGGGGATCTCGGTATCATTGACCGGGTTGATGCCCATGACACCTTCCAGCTTGACGCCGGTCTTTTCCTTGTTCAGCTCGCTGCGCTCAAAGTCGCTCTTGCGGGCTGCCTCGGCCTGATAGGCCTTGACAGCATCGGCGTTCTTGAGGATGCCCTTGTCCAGCCACTCCTTGACCATGGCGTGCTCCGGAGAAACGACCATGTAGGTGGCGCCGAACAGGGTGTCGCAGCGGGTGGTGTACACGGTCAGGGTATCGCCTGCGGTGGTGCCGAAGTTGACCTCTGCGCCGTGGCTGCGGCCGATCCAGTTCTTCTGCTGGGTGGCAACGCGCTCAATGTAATCCAGACCGTCCAGACCATCGATCAGCTTATCGGCATAAGCGGTGATCTTGAGCATCCACTGGCTCTTGACACGGTGAACGACCTCGCTGCCGCAGCGCTCGCACACGCCGTTGACAACTTCCTCGTTGGCCAGCACGCACTTGCAGCCGGTGCACCAGTTGACGTTCATTTCCTTCTTGTAAGCCAGACCATGCTTATACAGCTGCAGGAAGATCCACTGGGTCCACTTATAATACTCCGGATCGGTAGTGTTAATCTCGCGATCCCAGTCAAAGGAGAAGCCCAGAGCCTTCAGCTGGCTGCGGAAGTGGTCCACATTGTTCTTGGTGACAATGGCCGGGTGGATGTGGTTCTTCATGGCAAAGTTCTCAGTGGGCAGGCCAAAAGCGTCCCAGCCCATGGGATACAGCACATTGTAGCCGTTCTGACGGCGCTTGCGGCTGACCACGTCCAGCGCGGTGTAGCTGCGGGGATGGCCTACATGCAGGCCGGCACCCGACGGATACGGGAACTCGACCAGTGCATAGAACTTGGGTTTTTTGTGGTCGATCTCGACATGGAAGGTCTTTTCGTCCTCCCACACCTTCTGCCACTTGGCTTCAACTGCCTTGTAATCGTACTTCATGTTGTTAATCAGCTCCAGACTTTATCCAAAATACCGTTGCTTGGGGGCGTATGCTTTCAAGCCATCTGCCTTTGCCAGAAAACCCTCTCCGTCATCGCTGCGCGATGCCACCTCTCCCGAAGGGGAGAGGTTTTGTGCAGACCGCAGCCTTCCCTCTTTTGCGCAAGTTCCCCCTTTCGGGGGAGCTGTCAGGGCGGACGCCCTGACTGAGAGGGTTCTTTTTTTCAGGTAGACAGCTGTTTGCCTGAATTATTCAAGGGTGCTGTCGGGGGTGAGGTACTCGGAGATATCAATGGGCTCACCATCTGCCCACAGGTGCTCCAGATCGTAATAGGTGCGGGTGTTGGGCACGAATACGTGCACGATGACGTTGGAATAATCCAGCAGCACCCAGTTCTTGGAGTCGTAGCCCTCCGTGCTGTAGGGCTCCAGACCCTTCTGGGAAAGCTCGTACTCCACCTCGTCGGCCAGAGACGCCACCTGCGTGGTGGAAGTGCCGGAGGCAATGACAAAGTAATCGGTGAGCACGGTCAGGCTTTCCACCTTGAGCACGCGCACATCGTGGGCCTTTTTCTTATCCAGGATCTTTGCGATCTCAATGGCAAGCGCCTTGCTGTCGTTGAAGTTCTCCATATGTTTTTCCTTTCTGTCAGTTTCAGTTTGCGGAGCCTGCGGCCTGACCGTCGGTGGTAACAGCGCCATCAAGGTCTGTATCGCCGTTCAGGATGGCATCGTCCGACTCCTTATCGATGCGGCCCATATACTGCACGTTGGCATCGGTGGATGCACTGCCGTGGGGCCACTCGTCGGTGACAAGGTTCATTTCGCTCACATCAATGGGGCCGGTGTAGGTGCAGAAATACTGGTTGAGCAGGTTTGCAATGGAACCCGCATCCGGCACCACGCAGGAGTAACCGGCAAAGGTGTCGGTCTTGCCCACATTGGGCACGCCCATGAACACCGGCGTCTGCGCCAGAATGATGTTGGAGCTGTCGAGCTTGAGGAAGGACACCACCAGCTTTGCAATGGTGGAAATGTCCATATCCGTCTTGATATAGTTCTTGAACACCAGCGGCAGCTGGTTCAGGATATCGGTGACACCCATGGCGCGGGCACGCTTGAACAGGCCGGCATAGAAATAGCGCTGCATGTTCAGGCGGTCGATATCGGAATTGGCGTAGCCGTCGCCGTGGCGGCAGCGCACAAAGAACTCTGCCGATGCACCGTTCAGATTGCGGTAGCCCTTGAGCAGCTTGCTGCCGCCGTAGGACATGTCGTGGGGGATATACACCTCGATGCCGCCAAAGTTATCCACCATATCCACCAGTGCCTGCATATCCACCGTCACATAGTAATCGATGGGCAGCCGGAACTGGTCGTAGATGACATCGGCCAGAGCGGCGATGCTGCCGCCGTTGGAGATCGCCACCGAGTTGATCTGATAATTCGTGGCGGCGTAGGTCTTTCCATTGGAAAGGGTAATCTTTTTGTTCTTGGTGGTGACAAGGCTGTTGCGGGGGATCTGCAGCATCCGCAGTGCGCCGTTCTTGATGTCGAACTGCACATACAGGATCATGTCGGTCATGCCGTCGTTGGAAGTGGGGTCGTTGGAATAATTACGGCCCTCTTCATAGTCGATGCCGCAGACCAGAATGTTCACTACATCGCCCTTGTATTCCTCAGCTGTCTTGACCTCTTCCTCAATGGTGGGGGTGCTGTCGTCCGGACGGATGCTGTCCTCCACCTTGTTCACAAGGCTTACGCCATACACCACCACACCGGAGATCACCGCGATGATGGCCATGACCACTGCAAAAGGCAGCCAGAGGGGCGTTTTCTTTTTCTTATTGCGGCGGCGCGGCGGTTCATTCTGTCCGCTGCCCTGTGCCGGACGGCGGGGCGGCTCATTGTGTGCACCGCCTGTGCTCTGCTTTGCATCCGTGCTGGACGCGGCGTGACGCGGTGCATCTGCCGCCCGCTCCGGGCGCTTCAGCGAACGATCGGTATTGATATGGCGTGGCGTCTGGCTCATGCTTTTTTGTATCCTCCAGATTTTCACAGTCGTGCAAAAGGTTCTCTGCAAGACCTGTCATAGTCTTTAGTATAACATTGTCCGGCAGAATCTGCAATCTGTTTTCTGCATCCGGTCAGAGACCTTTGCTTTCTGCCGTTTCTTCCCTTTCATTCTGCCCGCTGCAGGCCAGGATATCCTCATAGGCCGCTTTGGACATCGGGTCCAGAGGCTTGCCCTGCGAGAGCACGAAATCGTTGGTCTGCTTCAGCGCGGCCAGCATGGCGGCATCCAGATCCTTTTTTTCCAGCTTGCGCAGCTTTTCCACGCCGGGCCAGTCCCGTTCAGCGCTGGTCATATCGGCCAGATACAAAATTTTGTCAAGCCGGGTCATGCCGGGTTTGCCCGCCGTGTGGCAGGCAATGGCAGAAAGCACCGCTTCGTCGGTCACACCCCACTGGGTGCGGGCTAGGATCGCGGCGCACACGCCGTGCCACACCGGGGCCGGGCGCTCTTCGCCGCCCTCGGCATACTGGGGGTAAGCGCGCAGGATCTCGCGCATCTCATCCTTGCTGATCTCCTTGGCGGAATCGTGCAGCAGGGCTGCCAGCGCGGCCCGCTCCTCGTCCTCACCGTAGATCTTTGCCAGCTTGACGGCCATTTTTTTCACATTCAAGGTATGCTCATAGCGCTTATCGCTCAAGCGGCCGCGCACAAGCTCCTTTGCCTGTTTGAGGTTCATTGGCTGATACTTCCTTTTTGTAGAGTTTCTCCCGGCGGATGACCGCCCGCACTGCCTCCGGCAGCTCAGCTTCGCACCCTTCGCCTGCAGCCAGACGGGTGCGGATGTCGCTGCTGGCCATGGGCAGCGCCTGTACCGGTGCAAACAGGATGCGTGCCCCGGTGGGGTCCAGCCGGAGAGCCTTTGCGTGCAGCTCCGGCGCATCGCCCACATTGCGGCTGGTGACCACCAGATGGGCAAGGCGTAGGATATCCTGCCAGCGGTGCCAGCCGTCAAAGCTCAGCAGCATATCACTGCCGATGGCAAGGTACAGCTGTGCCCCGGGGTAGTCCCGGGCCAGCTTTTCCACCGTGAGCACCGTGTAATTGTGGCTCCCGGCTTCGGCCTGAGCTACCTCCCACCCGCTGACTTCTAGCTGCGGGATGGCATCCATCCCCTCTTCCAGTACATGGAAGCAGCTGCACATTTCCAGCCGCAGCGCACCCGGGGCCGAAGTGTGCTGCTTGAACGGTGAAAGCCCGGCCGGCATCACCACCACCTTGTCCGGACGGACACGGTCGGCGGCAGCCCGCAGATTGTTCAGGTGGCCGTTGTGGGGCGGATCAAATGTACCGCCGTAGAGAAGAACTTTCATTTTTACTTCAGCAGGTCGGCGTAAGCGCTGTCCTTTTTCTTCTGCAGGTACAGCACGAACTTGGAGCCGATCACCTGCACGCAGTCGGCGCCAGTGGCCTCGGCCAGCTTGACCGAAGCCTCACGGGCATTGTACATGCTGCTCTCCAGCACCTTGAGCTTGATGAGCTCACGGGCGTCGAGGCAGTCCTTCACGCCCTGGATCATGGTCTCGTCGATCTCGCCCTTGCCCACGATGAAAACGGGGTCCATGGTGTTTGCCTTGCCGCGCAGGATGGCGCGCTGTTTGCTTGTCAGCATAGTTTTTCTCCTTTTATTTCAAAAAATCAGGTAGTTCTTTTTCCAATTCCGCCAGCGCGTTGCCGCGGTGGCTGATGGCGTCCTTTTCGTCCGGGGTCAGCTGGGCATAGCTGCGGCCCTCGGTGTTGGGGCGCTTCTCGTGCTTTCCCATGCCGCAGTCGGCGGGGATGAACAACGGGTCGTAGCCAAAGCCGTAGTCCCCGCACAGCCGCTCAAAGGCGATGCTGCCCGGGCACTCGCCTATGCAGGTCAGATGCCGCCCATCCGGCAGGATGAAGCACACCGCCGAGATGAACTTTGCACCCCGCTGCCCGGCAGGCACAGCCTGCATGGCGTCCAGAAGCTTGTCGTTGTTGGCTTCGTCGTCGCCGTGGCGGCCGCAGTAGCGGGCACTGTAGACGCCGGGCGCACCGCCCAGTGCATCCACGCACAGGCCGGAGTCATCGGCGATGGTGGGCAGACCGCTGGCCCGGCAGATAGTCTCGGCCTTGATGAGGGCATTCTCGGCAAAGGTGGTGCCGGTCTCCTCCGGCTCGATGGTGATGCCCAGCTCCTTCTGACTGACCACCTCGTGGCCCTGCGCTTCCAGAATGCGGCGCAGTTCGCGGAGCTTTCCGGCGTTGCCGGTGGCTGCACAAATCTTCATGCTGCGGCCCTCCTTAGTGCTTCCACTGGCGCGGGAGCAGCTCTTCCACAAAGCCCTCCGGGGTGAAGGGCAGCAGGTCGTCGATGCCCTCGCCCACGCCGATGAAGCGCACCGGCAGGCCCAGACGCTGCTTGACCGCCACAACGCAGCCGCCCTTGGCGGTGCCGTCCAGCTTGGTCAGGATGATGCCGGTGGCGTCTGCAGCCTTGCAGAACTCCTTGGCCTGACTGATGGCGTTCTGGCCGGTGATGGCATCCAGCACCAGCAGGGTCTCCAGACTGGCCTCGGGGCTGGCCTTTTTGACGCTGCGGCTGATCTTGGAAAGCTCTGCCATCAGGTTGGATTTGTTGTGCAGACGGCCTGCGGTGTCGGCAATGACCATGTCATAGCCGCGTGCGGTGGCAGACTTTACGGTGTCGAAAATGACAGCCGCCGGGTCTGCGCCCTCGCCCGCACTGACGATGGGCACACCGGCGCGTTTTGCCCAGATCTCCAGCTGTTCGCTGGCAGCGGCACGGAAGGTATCGCCTGCGGCCAGCATCACCTTTTTGCCCTCGCGGGTGTAGTAATCGGCCAGCTTTGCAATGCTGGTGGTCTTGCCCACGCCGTTCACTCCAATGACCAGAATGACGGCAGGCTTGCCGGAAAGGTCCATTTCAGCCTCCGGCGTCATCTCCTCGGCAATGATGTCCCGCAGGGCATCTGCCGCTTCTTCGCCGGTCTTCAGGCCCTTCTCGCGCACCCGGTCCCGCAGCTTGTCCACCAGACGCACAGCCACTTCGCCGCCCACATCTGCAAGGATGAGCTGCTCTTCCAGATCATCGTACATTTCGTCGTCGATGACGCTGCCGGTGAGGGTGTTGAGGATATTGCCCCAGAAACCGGTGCGGGTCTTTTCCAGACCCGTTTTCATTTTTTCCTGTTCTTTTTCTTTGTTTTTTTTGCCAAATCCGAAGAACCCCATAGTGTCCTCCTATCTTTTTCTTTAATATATATCAGGAAACCAGCGTGGCGTCAACCTGTTCCAGATCCAGTCTGAGCAGTTTGGACACGCCGTCCTCCTGCATGGTGACGCCGTATAGCACATTCGCGGCTTCCATCGTACCGCGGCGGTGGGTGATGACGATAAACTGGGTCTTGTCGCTCACCCGGCGCAGATACTGGGCAAACCGCACCACGTTGGCATCGTCCAGAGCGGCCTCGATCTCGTCCAGAATACAGAACGGTGCCGGATTCACCGCCAGAATGGCAAAGTAGATGCTGATGGCCACCAGCGCCTGTTCACCGCCGGAAAGCGCTTCCAGATTCTTGATGACCTTGCCCGGCGGGGCCACCCGGATGCCGATGCCGCAGGACAGCACATCGGCCTCATCCTCCAGCACAAGGCTGGCTTCGCCGCCGCCGAACAGCTCGGTGAACACCCGGCCGAAGTTTTCGTTGATAGCGCGGAAGCTGTCAGTGAAGATCTCCCGCATCTGCGCCGAGAGTTTGGAGATCATGCGGATCAGCTCGTGGCGGCTTTCCTCCACATCGGTCACCTGATGCACAAGGGCATCGTAGCGGGTCCGGACCTCTTTGTACTCTTCGATGGCGCTGACGTTCACGCTGCCAAGGGCACGGATCTTGCCCCGCAGTTCTGCCACCTGCGCCCGCAGGGCCGTCAGGCTCTCGAACTCCACGCAGAGGTTCTCTGCCTGACTCACCGAGAGCTGGTACTCATCCCACAGCTTTGCCACCGTCTGGTCGTACTCGGTCTCGGCTGCGGCCTTGCGTTCGGCAAGGCGGGCCATTTCGCGGCCCATCTCCTCGCGGCTGTCGGAGGAAGTGCGCGCCCGGCCCAGTGCCGCGGTCTCTGCCTGCTGGCGTTCCAACCGCTGTTCGGTGGCTTCGCGGATCGCCTTTTCTTTTTGAGTGATCTCGGTCTGGCTGTCGGACTTTGCCTGCCGGATGGCTGCAATTTCTGCCCGGCAGCTCTCGCTGCGCTGCGCCAGTGCCCCAAGGCTTTCTTCCAGCGAGGCACGGCGTGCAGCGGCATCCTGTGCCCGCTGTTCCAGCGCGGCGATCTGGCTGTAGGCCAGCTCGGCGTCCTTCTGTCGGGTCACCTGTTCCAGCCGCTTTGCGCTGAGCTTCTGGTTCAGCACCGTCTGCTGCGCCACAAAGCTGTCGTCTCCCTCGGCGAGGCGGTTCATTTCAGCAGTCAGCAGATCGACCTTTGCTGTGAGCTCTGCCTGCAGAGCAGCAGCGCCCTCGGCCCTGCTCTGGCTCTCGGAAAGGGACTCTTTCAGGGCATCGATCTCCTGCTGCCGGGCGGCAAGAGTGCTCTCCTGCTGCTGTACGGCAGCTTCCAGCCGCTTCTGCTCTGCCTCGGCACGCACCCTGTCGTTGGCTGCGGTGATCTGCTCGCTGGCCATGGCGGTCAGCTCTGCCTGAAGGGCATCTGCCTGCTCTTTGCAGCGGTCGGTCTTTTCCTGCGCGGCAAGGCAGTCCTTCTGCAGTTTTGCAGCCTTTACCCGCAGCTCTTCCATCTCCTGCTTGCGGGTGAACAGGCCCGCGCTGCGCTGGACGCTGCCGCCGGTAAAGCTGCCGCCTGCATTGACCACCTGACCATCCATGGTGACCACCTTGCTCCGGAAGCCGTTGTCCCGCGCCACGCGGGAGGCTTCGTTGATGTCGTCCACCACGATGATGCGGCCTAAAAGGTTTGACACGATGTTGTCGTACCGGCGGTCGGCCTGTACAAGGCTGGATGCCAGACGCGCCGTGCCGGAAAGACGCCCCCGGAACACGCCGGGCTGGACGGTGTCCAGCGGCAGGAAGGTGGCGCGGCCCGCATTGTCATTGCGCAGCAGGGCGATGGCCGCTTTGGCGGCGGCCTCGTTTTCCACCACGACGTTCTGCAAAGCGCCGCCAAGGGCGGTCTCCACAGCCACCTCACAGCCCGGCTCCACCGTCAGGATGGCGGACACCGGCCCGATGACCCCCCGCAGGCGGCGGGCACCGGCGGCACGCATGACGGCCTTGACCGAGTTCTGGTAGCCGTCCATGTTCTTTTCCAGCTCCCGCAGCACCGAAAGACGCTGGCGGGCAGCATCCAGCTCCCGGCCAAGCTTCTGCTCTGCCGCGTCGGCATCGTCTAGCGCGGCTTTGCGGCTTTTCAGCTTGAGCTCCAGACCGGAACGGACATTCGCCAGCTGCTTTTCGTTTTCTTCCAGCATCCGGCGGTATTTTATGGTGTCTTCCAGATCCCGCTTTGCCTCGTCCCGCTGGGCGGTGCTCTCTTCTGCGTTCGCTTCGAGGGTGGGCAAACGCTGGCGGGCTGTTTCCCCGGCAGCTTCGGCAGCGGCCTGCGCCACCTGTGCTTCGGTGCGCCGGGCCGTCAGACCGGCAAGCTCTGCTTTCAGGGTGTCCTTGCGGGCACCGCTGGCGCTGCTGGCATCGGTCAGGCGTGCGATCTCCGCGTTCAGTGCCTCGATCTCTGCCGCCAGCTTTTCGCCCTCCGCTTCCATGGTCTTTGCCACGGCACGGTGGCGCTGCAAGGCGGCCTGTGCCTCGGTGCTGTCCTGTTCCCCGGCGCTGATCTCTTCCCGCAGGGATGCGGCGCTCTCCTCGTTGCGGAGGATGTCGTTCTCCAGCACGGCGATGCGGCTCTCCGACCCGCTGATCTGCTGGGTGATGCTGCGGATATCCCCATTCAGGCGCTCGACGGCAACCGTCAGCTGCTGTGCCTGCATCCGGATCTCCTCAGCCTCCTGCTCGGCGGCTCTGGTCTCGCGGTCAAAGCGTTCGTAATCGGCCTGCGCCGTCTCGTAGTCCCGCACCTGCTGGCGCACGGTCTCCCGGGCGCGGTGCACGCCGTCGGTCCAGAGGGTCACTTCCAGCGTCTTGCGCCGGGCACTCAGCTCCAGAAACTTTTCTGCCTTGGCGCTCTCTTTTTCCAGCGGGCCCACCCGGCTTTCCAGTTCGCCCAGAATGTCCCGCAGGCGCTCAAGGTTCTCGCCCGCCGCAGCAAGGCGGCGCTCGGCTTCGGTCTTGCGGTAGCGGTATTTCGCAATGCCGCAGGCTTCCTCAAAGATCTCGCGGCGTTCGCTGCTTTTTGCGGCCACGATCTCCGCGATGCGGCCCTGCCCGATGACCGAGTAGCCGTCGCGGCCGATGCCGGTGTCCAGCAAAAGCTCGTAGACGTCCCGCAGGCGGCACACCTGCCCGTTGATGGTATACTCGCTCTCACCGGAGCGGTAATACTTGCGGCCAATGGTCACTTCGTCCGCGTCCAGATCAAAGGTATGGTCGGCGTTGTCCAGCGTCAGCCGCACCTGCGCAAAGCCCATGGCTCCGCGCCGCCGGGTGCCGCCGAAGATGACGTCCTCCATCTTGCCTGCCGCGCGCAGCTGGCGGGAGCTGGTCTCTCCCAGCACCCAGCGCACCGCGTCCGAAAGGTTGGATTTGCCGGAGCCGTTGGGACCCACCACGCCGGTCACGCCTGCGTCAAAGCGAATCTTGACCTTATCGGGGAAGCTTTTAAAGCCCTGGATCTCCAGTTCTTTGAATACCATTTACTTTTCCTTTATCACGCCCAGCAGCTTGAGCGCTTCTTTGGCGGCGCACTGCTCTGCGGCTTTTTTGCTGCGGCCTTCGCCACGGGCCACGCGGTCGGAATTGAACCGCACCGCCACCACGAAATGCTTGTCGTGGTCGGGGCCGGACTCGCTTTCCACCACATAGCTCAGGCGCTCTTCCGGGTTCTGCTGCACGATCTCCTGCAGGCGGGTCTTGTAGTCAGCCTCGGCGTGCTTGCCCTCGGTGATGAAGGGCAGGATGAATTTGCGGGCCACCTCCATGCCGCCGTCCAGATACAGTGCGGCAATGACCGCCTCAAAGGCGTCCGACACCACGCTGGGGCGGGTGCGTCCGCCGCAGCGCTCCTCGCCGCGGCCAAGGCGCAGGTATTCGCCCAGATCGATCTCCTGTGCAAACTGGAACAGGGCCCCCTCGCTGACAAGGCTGGCGCGGATGCGGGTCAGATCGCCCTCCGGCCGGTCGGCATAGGCGTGGAACAGATAGTCTGCCGAGACGATCTGCAGCACGCTGTCGCCCAGAAATTCCAGCCGCTCGTTATGCTTGACCGGGGTGCGGCTCTCGTTGGCGTAGCTGGTATGGGTGAGCGCGATCTCCAGCAGCTCCGGGTTTTTGAACTTATAACCAATAATTGTTTCCAACTGATGGCTCATGGTCGTTTTTACTCCCTTTTATTCCTCAGTTTTCTGTGCCGCAGCCAGCTCATCCAGCGCAGACTGCATGGTGCCGCACAGATCGTTCTCCACGCAGATCTTTGCCTGACGGATGGCGTTCTTGATGCCCTTGGCCTTGGAAGAGCCGTGGGCCTTGATGACCGGCTGCCTTGCGCCCAGGAAGGGTGCGCCGCCGTATTCCTCGCTGTCCATCTGGTGCTTCAGGTCTGCCACGCTGCCCTTGAGCAGCAGGTAGGCCAGCTTGCCGCCGAGGTTTGCGAGGAACATTTGTTTCAGCATGCCCAGCAGCATTTTTGCCACGCCCTCGGTCAGCTTGAGGATCACATTGCCGGTGAAGCCGTCGCACACCACCACGTCCACTTCGCCACCCGGCACATCGCGGGGCTCGATGTTGCCCACAAAGCGGATGCCGGGGGTGGTCTTGAGCAGCTGGTGGGCTTCCTTGAGCATGGGGGTGCCCTTGCTCTCCTCTGCACCGTTGTTGGTCAGCGCCACGCTGGGGCTGCGGCGGCCCTCCACCTTATTCACATAGCAGCTGCCCATGACGGCGAACGCTGCCAGCATCTCAGGGCGGCACTCCACATTGGCACCACAGTCCAGCAGCAGATAGGCCTGCTTTTTAGCGGGCACCATGGTGGCCAGAGCCGGGCGCTTGATGCCCTTGAGGGTGCGCACGATGAGGCTTGCGCCCACATGCAGCGCGCCGGTGCTGCCGGCCGAAACAAAGGCGTCGCCCTTGCCGTCCTTCAGCATGTTCAGACCCACCACGATGGAGGAGTCCTTCTTCTGGCGGATGGCACGGGCAGGCTCATCGCACATGTCGATGACCTCGGTGCAGTTCACCAGCTCGATGCCGTCCAGCGGGATGCTGTTCTCCTGTGCGGTCTTGCGCACCAGCGCTTCGTCGCCCACGCCGACGACGTTGACGCCGTACTCCTTCACAGCCTGTGCGGCACCCTCCAGCACCGCCAGAGGGGCGTTGTCGCCGCCCATCATGTCCACGATAATTTTCATAGCTTTTCTCCCTTCTTAAAGAGAAGTTTCATCCAGCCAATGCTGGAAGCTGGCAACAGCGCGCTGGGCCTGTGCCATGTAACGCAGGCGCTTGTCCCGCGGGCGGCTCTCCTCCGGCAGCGGAGGAAGGATGCCCATATTCGCGCCCATGGGCTGGAAGTGCTTGTTCTCGGTAGTCAGATACTGCACCAGTGCGCCGCACATGGTGTCGGCAGGCGGGGCGGGCAGTTCCTTTCCTTCCAGACGAGCATACAGGCTGCGGGCTGCCAGCAGGCCGCAGGCAGCGCTTTCCATATAGCCCTCAAAGCCGGTGATCTGCCCTGCAAAGAACACATTGGGGTGCTCTTTCAGGCACAGCTGGGCGCTGAGCACCCGGGGCGCATCGAGGAAGGTGTTGCGGTGCATGACGCCATACCGCACGAACTCGGCATTTTCAAGGCCCGGGATCATGCTGAACACCCGCTTCTGCTCGCCCCACTTGAGGTTGGTCTGGAAGCCCACGATGTTATACAGGGTGCGTTCCTTATTTTCGGCACGCAGCTGGACATTGGCCCAGGGGCGGTGTCCGGTGTTGGGGTTCACAAGGCCCACCGGGCGCAGGGGGCCGAACCGCATGGTGTCGGCGCCCCGGGCAGCCATGATCTCAATGGGCATGCAGCCCTCGTAGACCGTGACGGTGTCGGCCTTTTTGCCGTGGGCGTCCGGGTCGGGCTGAGCGCTCTGCTCTGCGCCGGTATCAAAGTCGTGCAGAGGGGCGCGCTCGGCAGACGCGAGAGCCGCGTGGAATTTCTCGTACTCTTCCTTGTTGAAAGGGCAGTTCAGGTAGTCGGCCTCGCCCCGGTCATAGCGGGAGGCGGCAAACACCTTGTTATAGTCCAGACTTTCGGCGGTGAC
This sequence comes from Faecalibacterium sp. HTF-F, assembly GCF_023347535.1. NCBI lineage: Bacteria > Bacillati > Bacillota > Clostridia > Eubacteriales > Oscillospiraceae > Faecalibacterium > Faecalibacterium wellingii. The sequence goes on along the minus strand of NZ_CP094473.1, from coordinate 905,885 downwards.
GATGGGGGCCACAGCATCGTAGAAATGCAGACGCTCGTCCCCGGTCAAGGCCCCGATCTCGTCGGCCAGTGCGCCGTCGGTCAGGGGACCGGTGGCCACCAGAATGGGGGCCGTCTCGTCGATGTGCTCCACCCGTTCCCGGTGGACGGTGATGTTTTCACAGCTTTCCACCATGCGGGTCACTTCGGCGCTGAAGGCATCGCGGTCCACCGCCAGTGCACCGCCTGCAGCCACACGGGCCGTCTCGGCAGCGTTCAGCAGCTGGCTGCCCATGCGGCGCATCTCTTCCTTCAGCAGGCCGGAGGCAGAGTCCAGCCGTTCGGCTTTCAGGCTGTTGGAGCAGATCAGCTCCGCAAAGCCTGCGTTCTTGTGCGCGGGTGAAAAGTGGACGGGCTTCTGCTCGTACAGGTCCACCTGCACGCCCTTGCCCGCCAGCCAGAGAGCCGCCTCGCAGCCCGCAAGACCCGCGCCCAGAATGGTTACTTTGTATTCGCTCATTTGGTTTTTCCTTTGCTCCAACCCTCTCAGTCATTGCCTGCGGCAATGCCAGCTCCCCCGAGGGGGGAGTTTTTGCCAAAGAGGGAGGTTGTAGCGTATTCTCTGAAAAGCTTCCCCGTCCGGGGGAAGGCTTTTATTTATCAATCCTTCTTCGGCACCGGCATCTCAAAGCCGCAGCCTTCCTTTGCGCAGTAGAGCTTGGAACCCTTGCGGAACAGGGTGCTGCCGCACTTCTCGCACTTGGTGGGCACCGGGGTATCCCATGTCATGAAATCGCAGTCCGGGTAGCGCTCGCAGCCGTAATAGATGCGGCCCTTGGAGCTCTTGCGTTCCAGCATACGGCCCTTGCCGCACTTGGGGCAGATGCCGCCGGTATCCTTGACCAGACGCTTGGTGCCCCGGCACTCCGGGAAGCCGCTGCAGGCCAAAAACTTGCCGTACTTGCCCACCTTGATGACCATGGGCCGGCCGCACAGGTCGCACACCTCACTGGAAGGCTCGTCCGGCACCTTGACCTTCTTGCCTTCCATGTTCTTTTCGGCCTGCTCCAGACTGGCGGCAAAGCCCTGATAGAAGTCATCCACCGTCTTGTGCCAGTCGGCCTTGCCGCTCTCGATCTTATCCAGATTCTTCTCCATCTGGGCAGAGAAGTCCACGTCCACGATGTGGGGGAACTGTTCCAGCATCAGCCCATCCACCGCCCGGCCCAGCAGGGTGGGCTTGAGCTTTTTCTGGTCGCGCTCCACATAGCCGCGGTCGATGATGGTGGTGATGATGGGCGCATAGGTGGAGGGACGGCCGATGCCGTTTTCTTCCAGCGCCTTGATGAGGGTCGCTTCGGTGTAGCGGGCGGGCGGCTGGGTGAACTTCTGCTCGCTCTTCAGCTCGCGCAGCTTGAGCACCTGACCCTGTTCCAGCGGGGGCAGGGCGGTCTCCTTCTTTTCCTTTTCATCGGTGGCTTCCTCGTACAGAGCCGTAAAACCGTCAAAGGTGACGGTATAGCCGCTGGCCTTGAAGCGGTAGTCTGCCGCGCTGACCGTGACGGACACGGTGTCCTGCTGGCAGTCTGCCATCTGGCTGGCCATAAAGCGGCTCCAGATCATGCGGTAGAGCTTTGCCGTGTCGCCGCTGATGCTCTTGTCCACCTCGTCGGGCGTCAGGGACGGCACCGAGGGACGGATGGCCTCGTGGGCGTCCTGCGCGGCAGTGGCGCTCTTGGTCTTCCAGGTGCGCTTGTAGGGGCAGATATAGGCTTCACCGTAGGCCCCTGCGATATACTCCTTGGCGGCAGCCACCGCTTCGTCCGAAATGCGCAGGCTGTCGGTACGCATATAGGTGATCAGACCCATGGTGCCGTGGCCTGCAATATCCACGCCTTCGTACAAGGTCTGGGCAGCGCGCATGGTGCGGGTGGCCGTAAAGCCCAGCCGACGGGACGCCTCCTGCTGCAGGGTACTGGTGATGAAAGCCGGAGTGGGCTGCTTTGCCCGCTTGCCCTTTTTCAGCTCTGCCACCACGTACTCGGCCCCTTCCAGACCCTTTTCAATGGCCCGGGCCTCGGCTTCGTTTTTGGGCAGCAGCTTCTTGCCCTTGGCATCGGCAGCCAGACGCGCCGTAAAGCTCTTGTGGCCTGCGCCGAGGGTGGCGTCCACGTTCCAGTATTCGTCCGGCTTGAAGCTCTCGATCTCCTTTTCGCGGTCATCGATCAGCCGCACAGCCACGCTCTGCACGCGGCCTGCGGACAGGCCCCGGCGCACCTTGCGCCAGAGGAACGGGCTGAGCTTGTAGCCCACCAGACGGTCCAGCACCCGGCGGGCCTGCTGGGCGTTGAACAAATCCTCGTCAATGGCGCGGGGGTGGGCCATGCCCTCCTTGACGCCTTTCTTGGTGATCTCGTCAAAAGTGACGCGGTTGGGCTCGTGGGGGTCCAGCCCCAGAATGTTTGCCAGATGCCAGCTGATGGCTTCGCCTTCGCGGTCCGGGTCGGTCGCCAGCAGCACGCCGTCTGCGTGTTTGGCCTTGCTCTTGAGCTCCTTGATGAGCTTTTCCTTGCCTTTGATGCTGATGTACTGCGGAGCATAGCCGTGCTCCACATCGATGCCCAGCTGAGACGCGGGCAGGTCGCGGATATGGCCCATGCTTGCGGTGACTTCGTAGTCATCGCCCAGATATTTGCCGATGGTCTTCGCCTTGGCAGGCGACTCCACGATAACCAGTTTCGCCATTCGAGTTTACTCCCATTCGTTTTTCTTTCTTCTTTATCGGTAACGCGCTGTGCGGTGCGCACAGTACGGGATTCTCTATTTTTATAATATACCACAGCTGTTGTGTGCTGCGCCAGCGGAAATTATACTATTTTATCATATAGCGCTTTCCCGGCATGCACAGCACCCTGCCGGAAAGCTCCAGCTTCATCAGAGTGCCCAGCAATGCTGCCGTGGGCAGGCCGCTGCGCACGCAGAGCTCCTCAATGCCAAGCGGCTGCGGGCCGATGCAGGAAAGCACCTTCCGCTCGTTCTCGCTCAGAGGCTCCGGCTGCTTTGCCGTCACCGCCGCTGCGCTCTGCCGGCGCAGGCCCAGCGGGCCCATCAGGTCATCTGCGCTGCTCACAGCGCGGGCACGGCCATCCCTCAGCAGGCCGTTGGTGCCTGCGGAATTGGGCGAGTAGATGCTGCCCGGCACCGCAAACACCGGTTTTCCATAGCGTTCTGCATGGGACACGGTGGACATGGTGCCGCTTTTCTCCTGTGCTTCCACCACCAGCAGCGCAGAGCTGAGCGCCGCAATGAGCCGGTTGCGCTGCAGAAAACCATTGGCGCCAACGCCCTCACTGCGGGGCGGATATTCGCTGATGACGCAGCCCTTCTGCTCGATCTTATGCCGCAGCACCGCATTCGCTGCCGGGTAGGTGCGGTCGATGGGCACACCCATCACCGCGATGGTGGGGCAGTTGTTTTTCACGGCGGCACGGTGTCCGGCGCTGTCCAGTCCGTCGGCAAGGCCGCTGACGATGACCGCACCGCTCTTTGCCAGTGCCCCGCCGATGTCTGCCGCTGCATTCAGGCCGTATTCTGTCGGCCTGCGGCTGCCCACGATGCCGATCGTGCCCGGTTCATTGAGCCAGCGCGGGTCGCCGGTGCAGTAGAGCACCAGCGGCATATCCGGAATGCGGGAAAGGGCCAGCGGGTAATCCGGGTCATCAAAGGTCAGGATGCGCACACCGAGATCATCGCACCGCATGACCAGTGCGTGATACTGTTCCGGGTCCAGCTGCTGTGCGCGAAGCGCGGCAGCATCCCCGGCTGCAGCGCGGAATTCAGCGGTGTCCCGTGCTTCCCACGCTTCCTGCGCACCACCAAACGCATCCAGCACGCGGCCCGCGTGGATGCTGGCCGGGCCCAGCACATGGGCCAGCCACAGCCAGCACAGCAGCGGGTCCGGAGCAGGCTCCGGCGGAAAAAGGCCGGTCTGCCCGGCAAGTTCCCTCACAGGCTCTCCTCCCGGAAATGCCACAGCAGAATGCTGCCCGCAATGCCGGCGTTCAGGCTTTCCACCCGGTCGGTCATGGGGATGCGCACCGTGCTGGTGCAGGCGGCAATGGTCGCGTCGGTCAGGCCCTGGCCCTCGCTGCCGATGACGACGCAGACGCCGCCGGGATAGCTGGCCTGCGCCGCGCTCAGCGGCTGGGACTTGTACAGCGCAGCCGCAAGGCAGGTGATGCCCTTTTCCCGCAGCCGGGCAATGGCATCGGGCATGGCACCGGCTTCGATCACCGGGATGCGCACGGCGGCTCCCATGGAAGCCCGCAGGGTCTTGGGGGCGTAGACGCTGGCGCAGCCGTCGCTCAGGATCACGCCGTCAAAGCCAAAGGCAGCTGCAGAGCGCAGCAGGGTGCCCACGTTGCCGGGGTCCTGCACCCGTTCCAGCGCCAGATACCGCCCGCCGGTCTTCACCTCGTCCAAGCCGTGCACCGGGGTGCGGAACACGCCGAACACCCCCTGATGGGTGCCCACATCGGCCAGCTTGTCGGCCACGTGATCCTCCACAAGGTAGTGCTCGCCGGGCAGGTCTGCCAGCTCCGGGCACTTTGCCATGGCGCTCTCGGTATAAAACAAGGTCTCCAGCTGTGCGCCGCGGGCAAGCTCCGGGCACAGCTTGCGGCCCTCGGCCAGAAAGCGGCCCTCACTGCGGCGGAATGCCGCGCCGGAAGAAAGGCGGCAGGCATATTTGATCTTTGCGTTTTCCCGGCTGGTGATCTTTTCGTCCATTGTATTCCTCCTGCTGAAAGCGGGCATTCATCTGTAAAAAAGCAAAAAGGGCAGCGTCTGCCACAAAAGCTCCTGCGGCAGGGCACTGCCCTGAAACACTGTTTTCGTCCGCAAGAACCCCGGATACAAAACGGACGCCCGCGCGTATACGCGGGCGTCACGATTCAGGTTCTTGATCAGGCGTTCTTGACGGTCTCGACCAGAGCTGCAAAGCTCTTGGGATCGTTGATGGCCATCTCGGACAGCATCTTGCGGTTCAGCTCGATGCCAGCCTTCTTCAGGCCTGCCATGAAGGTGGAGTAGTTCATGCCCAGAGGACGGACTGCATTGTTGATGCGGCAGATCCACAGGTTGCGGAACTGACGCTTCTTCATGCGGCGGCCAGCCAGAGCGTAGTTGCCGCTCTTCATGACCTGCTGCTTGGCCATCTTAAAGTGCTTGCTCTTGCAGCCGTAGAAGCCCTTGGCCAGCTTCAGCATCTTCTTACGACGTTTGTGAGTCATGGTTGCGCCCTTGATACGTGCCATTTTATATATCTCCTTTAGTTATCAGTAGTAGAATGTTTGTGCCTGCGGCTCGCTCTTAGGCGTAGGGCAGCATGCTCTTGATGGTAGCTGCGTTGGTCTTATCAACGTAGCTGGGCTGACGGTAGCCACGGGTCAGCTTGGTGGTCTTCTTGGTCAGGATGTGGCTGCGGAATGCGTGGCCGCGCTTGATCTTGCCGTTCTTGGTCAGCTTAAAGCGCTTCTTAGCGCCGGAATGCGTCTTCAGTTTCATCTTAGCCATTTTAGTTTCCTCCTAAAATTAGTCCTTATTGGGTTTCGGGATCAGCAGAATGGACATCGTGCGGCCCTCGAGCACCGGCGGCTTGTCGGTGGATGCCTGCGGCAGAGCCTCGGCAAAACGCTTGAGCACATCTGCGCCCAGAGCACTGTGCGCCATTTCACGGCCGCGGAAGCGGATCGAAACCTTAACCTTGTGGCCAGCTGCCAGGAATTTGGCAGTCTGGTTCAGCTTGGTATTGAAGTCGTTGGTGTCAATGTTGAGCGAGAGGCGGGTCTCCTTGACTTCGACCACCTTCTGGTTCTTCTTGGCTTCCTTCTCCTTCTTCTGCTGTTCAAAACGGTACTTACCGTAGTCCAGCACCTTGCACACAGGCGGGACGGCCTGCGGTGCGATCTTGACCAGATCCAGTCCGGCCTCTTCTGCAGCGCGCATAGCCACCTGAATGGACACAACGCCCTTCTGCTCGCCGTCTGCACCGATCAGACGGACCTCACGGTCACGGATCTGACCGTTGATCTCCAGTTCCTTCGACTTTCCAGCGGTAGCGATAATGAATGCACCTCCAAACAAAATCCATTTTGTTGCAATATTTGGCATAGAAAACGCGGCCGCCCATTTTCAGGACAGCCGCGCAAAAATTCACTCAAAAGCCGCAATTCACACAAAGATAAACTGCTTTTCGGGTATAGCCCGGGGATTCCGACCCCACAAGGCGAGCGCGGCACAGGCCGTAGCTGCTTTCTTTACTCGGCTATTCTACCACAGGCAGAAAGCGCTGTCAAGCACTTTTTATGCGTTTTGCGGGAAAAATATGACTTTTGAACCCTCTCAGTCATCGCTTCGCGCGACCAATGGGAGCGGACTGAGAGGGTTTTACACCTCGATCAGCTTCCCCAGCTCCAGCGAGCAGATGCCCTTATAGGTCACCTTCTTCGGGGCAAAGCGCTTATCGATGGCAAGGGCGTAGAGGTTCAGCTGCGCGCGGTAGGCCCGCAGGAAATCTGCCTCGGTCTTGCGGCGGTCGGTCTTGTAGTCCAGCAGTTCCAGATGATCCGGATATACCAGCACAAGGTCTGCGATGCCCTGCACCAGCACCTGCTCTCCCTCGGCCCGGACGCCCTCTGTGCCCTGCGCAGCCAGCACCGCATCGGCTGGCAGTGCCGTGATGAAAGCCAGCTCCCGCAGCACCTCGTCTGCTGCGCAGATCTTTGCAAAGGCCTCGCCTTCCATAAAGCGGCGGATCCGGCTCACATCCAGCTTTTCCGCGATCTCCGGGGCCACAAGCTGCCTGTCCACCTGCCGCTGACGCTCGGCCAGAATGGCTTTTTCCAGCCCGCCCGCAGCCTTTGCCGCTGCAAGGGCCGAAAAGTCCGCATGTTCCAGAAAGGCGTGCAGGGCCGTACCCATTTCGGCGGCAGTCAGGCCGTCTCTGGAGAGGAAGGCAGGCCGTTCCAGCGTGGTCTGCTCGGCTTTGTGCACGATGCTGGTCACGCTGACCTTGGCGGGCACAGCGGCCAGCTCCGCCGCCGGGTAATGCCAAGCAAAGCCTTCCCGCAGCCCGTCCACCAGAGCCGGGTCTGCCGGGACGGCTGCAGGCTGTTCCGGCTCCTGCCCGGACGCTTCCGGTTCCGGCCCGGCCTCCTGAACCGATACGGTGATCTCGCTTTCCGTAAACACGAAGGGCAGCTCCAGATCTCCGGCCAGCCGCCGCAGCGGCCCGCCAAAGGGATGCACCAGCAGCGCCGCACGCAGCCAGTCGGCAAAGCTGTTTGCCTGCCGGTTCAGGGTCTCCCCCGCTCCTGCCGCCAGAAACGCCGCCGCCCGGGCAAAGGGATTGCCGGTCTTGGTCATGCCCAGCGGGATGGTCAGGATCAGCATATCCTGTGCGCGGGTGAGCGCCACATACAAAAGGCGCATCTGCTCGCTGCGGGTCTCCTGTGCGTGAGCATTGGCAAGGGCGGTGTATGCGGCGGTCTTGTACAGGTCCCCCTGTTCCGGACGCAGCCGCAGGCCTGCCCCGTATTCCCGATGCAGCAGCACCGGCTGATAGGTGTCGCTCAGGTTGAAGTGCCGGGCCGTATCACCCACGAACACCACCGGGAACTGCAGGCCCTTGGAGCGGTGGATGGTCATGATGGTCACGCAGCCCGGGCGTGCGCCGCCCGGCACTGCGTCCTGCCCGGTGGAGCCTGCCTGTGCCGCCGCATCGATGGCACGCACCAGCGCCGAAATGCCGTTTGTGCCGGATTCCGCACAGAACGCTGCAAACCGGCGGGCATCCTCCCGGCGGCGGGCTCCGTTTTCCAGCACGCCCAGCGCGGCAAGGTAGCCGGTGGAGACAAAGATCTCTTCCAGCAGCTGCTCTGCCGGAACGCTGCGGGCCATGCGCCGCAGCTCGGTCAGCCGGGCGTAAAAAGCCTTCACCTTTTGGGTGAACGGTGTTTCATCTTCACTCTGCACCACCTGCAGCACTGCGCCGTACAGGCTCATGCGGGTGTGCTTTGTGCCGGGCTCCTGCTGTTTTTTCTGCGCCTCCTCGCTGCAGGCCCGCAGACGCACAAGGTCGTCGTCTGTAAACCCGAACATCGGCCCCAGCATGGCGGCAGCAAGATAGATGTCCTGCGCCGGGTTGTCGATGACCTTTAAAAGCGAGATCAGCGGACGGATGTGCGGAGCTGTCATCAGATTTTCCCGGGCGTCCGCGTAGACCGGGATGCCCCGGGCCGTGAGTGCTTCCTCATAGGCCAGAAAATCGCCGCGTGCCGCCAGCAGGATGCAGCAGTCCTCGTACTGCACGGGCCGGACAGACCCGCCGTCCCGCACCGGTGTGCCGTTTTGCACCAGCTCTTCGATGTGCTGGGCGATCCACGCCGCGTCGGTCTCGGCGGTGTCGTCCGGCAGGAAGTGTGCCTCCACGCTGCCGGCGTATTCGCCGGGTGCACCGCACACCAGCCGCTGACCATCGCCATAGGCGGTATCGCCCAGCCGGGGCGTCATGAGCTGTTCAAAGATAAAGTTGATGCCTGCCACCACCTGCGGGGCCGAGCGGAAGTTGGCATCCAGTGCCAGCAGTGCATCGGTGCCCGGCGTTCCCTCCGCCGGGCGGGGCCGTGCCGTGCCGCCGGGCAGAGGGGCCCAGACATCCAGCTTCGTCCGGAAGATGCTGGGGTCGGCCTGCCGGAAGCGGTAGATGCTCTGTTTCAGGTCGCCCACCAGAAACAGATCGTCCCCCGCCGGGGATGCAAGGCAGCGGTAGATGGCGTCCTGCAGCGCGTTGGTATCCTGATATTCGTCCACCATCACAGCGGCATAGTTCTGCCGGATGCTCTGGCACAGCGGGGTAGGTTCTCCCTCCGGCGTGCGCAGCAGCCGCAGGGCCTGATGCTCAAAATCGCTGAATTCCAGCAGCTTGCGCTCCTTTTTCTTTGCCGAGAAGCGGGCGTCAAAGTCCCGCACCGCGGCAAACAGGGCCCGCAGCCGGGGCAGCGCCTCCCTGCGGTCGGCTTCGGCTTCCTCCTCGCTGCAGGAGATAAGCTCCGTGATCTGCTCGAACAGCTTGGCGGCTTCGTCCGTGCGGGTGCGCACCGCCGCCTTGTGGTCGCCGGTCAGCCGCTTTTTCATGCCCTTGAAGCCGGGCATCTCCTCCATGCCCAGCACATAGGGCGTGAGCTTATCATAAAGCGGTGTCCACTCCCCTGCCGCCGCCAGCCGCTCCACCTCGCCCAGCAGGGCAGCGGCGTTTTCCAGCCGGGAGAGCGGCTCTGCAAATTTATCGTTGACGCCCGCCGCGGCCTTGGCTTTGGAGGCTGCCGTCTTGCCTTTTTCCTCGGCCTGCGCCTGCGCAAGGGCAAAGTCCTCTCTGCAGTCGGCCAGCGCCGCCGTCAGCAGCTCCCGGGCCGCTCCGGCGCAGCGGGCCGCTTCGGCCAGCAGCAGATCATGCCAGCAGGTGGAGCCAAAACCGTTCTCCTGCTGCCATGGAGCCAGATATTCGTCCATGCGGCGGTCGTAGTCCGGCAGTGCCCGCAGAAAATCGTACACATGCAGGATGGTATTGCCTGCGGCCTGATCGGTGCGGCCCTTGCCGTAAAGGTCTGCAAAGGCACAGAAATCCGGGTCGCGGTAGGCATTTTCCAGCGTTTCGGCCAGCGCCGAAGCCCGCAGCACCTCCACGCTGCCGGGGTCTGCCGGGGCAAAGTCCGGCGGGATGTCCAGCGCCTGAAAGTGTTTGTGCAGCAGATCCAGACAAAAGGCATCAATGGTACAGATGGGTGCCCGCTGCAGCAGCATCCGCTGGCGGCGCAGGGCCGTGTTGTGGGGCTGCTGCACGCTGAGCCGCAGCAGTGCCTGCCCGATGCGGGCCCGCAGCTCTGCCGCCGCCGCATTGGTAAAGGTGACGATGAGCAGCCTGTCTGCATCCACCGGGTGCTCCGGGTCGGTGATGAGCCGCACGGCACGTTCGGTCAGCACCGCTGTTTTGCCGCTGCCCGCCGCCGCGCTTACCAACAGCGCACCGCCCCGGTCCTCGATGGCGGCCCGCTGGGCCGGGGTCCATTTGGGTTCGCTCATGCCTGCTCACCCTCCTTCTCGTTCTCGGTCTCTTCCGGCTCAAAGGGCTTGGCCGGGGCCTCCAGCGCACGCTCACCGATGCCGGTCTCGTGGCAGCAGATAAAGCTGTAGTCGCACCAGACGCAGGGGTTCCTGCCTGCCCCGGCCACCAGCGGTTCCGCTTCGATGCGGCCGCTGTAGAGCTGGCTGCCCATCTGCGTTACAAGGTCATCCAGATGCAGCTGGATCCGGTTGAGCTTGGCGATATCCGCACGCTTATCCTTCTGGTTGGGGCTGGGCTTGCCGTCCCGGTAGCCAAAGGGCAGGTAACGGCCGGTCTCGGCAGCGTCCATGGCATCGAACACCCGCTGTTCGTCCCGCACAAGGCCGTCCAGCTCGTATTCCGTCCCGCGCTCTGCCTGCTGCCGGGCCGTGGTCTTGGGGGCCGGGTCTGCCAGCAGGTACAAAACACCTGCGGGTTCCGCGCCGGTAAAGCGCCCGCTCTTATCCCGGGTCAGGCTGAACAGATACAGCAGCATCTGGCAGTCCAGCCCGCAGTAGACTTCCTTCAGGTTCAGCTTTTTGGTGCCGGTCTTGTAGTCCACCACCCGCACCCAGCGGGTGCCGTTTTCCTCCACCCACTCGTCGGCGCGGTCCACCGTGCCCACCAGCTGCACCGTGCGCCCGTCCGAGAGATGATACACCTGCCCGGGCACGGCGTCCTCCCCGGAGCCGATGCGCAGCTCGCAGGCTGCCGGGTGGAAGCAGGACTGCTTCTGTTCGTCCCGCAGATAGCACAAAAGGCCGGTCATGCTCTTTTTGAGGCGGGAGAGCAGATAGGCGAACCGGGCCGTATCCTCGGGCAGATAGCGCTTTGCATATTCATCCACCAGCAGGCTGGCAAGGCCCGCCATGGCTTCGTCGTCCAGTTCCAGAAAAGGCGTCAGCGCCTTGCAGGGGTTATCCGCAGCCGGGTGCGGGTCCAGCGCCATCTGCAGCACCCAGTGCATCAGGGTGCCGCTCTGGTCGGCTGAAAGCTCGGCCCGCCTGCGGGGGCGCAGGCCCAGCACATACTGCAGGAAATAGCCATACCGGCAGGTATAGTATTTTTCCAGCTGGCTGGGCGAAATGCGCAGCCGCTGCCCCAGCAGGCCGCTCAGCGCGGACAGGTCGTTCACCTGCCGGGGCGGGTCCTCCTCCATGCGCTGCAGCAGTGCAAGGCCCCGGGGTGCATCCGTCTGCGGCAGGCGCAGCGCCTCGGTCAGGCTGGCGCGTTCCGTGTCGGTCAGCGGCCAGCCGCCCAGCGTGTCCAGTGCATCGGCGGGGGTAGCCGCAAGGTCGGGAAGCTCCAGCTCCGGTGCCGCCGGGTGCAGGGCTTCCACAATGGGCTCCAGCGCTGCACACAGGGTCTTGCCCTGCCCCTTGGGCCAGCTGAGCCACAGTCCCTTGGCCGGGACGGTAAGGGCCTTGTAAAAGCACACCTGCTCGCGCACCACGCGGTTCTCAAAGCAGTCCGGCAGGTCGATCTGCTTTGCCATCAGGGCATCGCGGTCGGCGTGGGTCAAAAGACCCGTCTCGGACGGCGCACAGGGGAACTCCCCTTCCGCAAGGCCCAGCACAAATACATAGTCCGGCGCATCCAGACGCATTTTGCCGGCGCTTGCCAGCACCACCGCGTCCAGCGTCTGCGGGATGTGCCCAAGGTCCGACGAGCGCAGCAGCAGGCTGAACAGGTCCTCATATTCCGCAAGGGTCACGCCCTGCCCGCCCAGCAGATGGGCCATTTCGTCCAGCAGCTGCATCACCACGTTCCACTCCCGGGCCGCTTCCTCTGCCGCCGGGATGCCCCGGGCCGCACGGATGGACTCGATCTGTGCGGCCTGCTGTTCCTCGGCTCCCAGCTCCTTCAGGCAGAAATACAGCGCCCGGCTGATCTGCTCCGCGTTGGCCCCGCGCACCCTGCCGCGCAGGCTGTCCACCGCCGTTACCAGCAGCTGACGGGCCTTTTCGGCATCGGCCAGCGTTTTCCGGTCCTCTTCGGTCAGCTCGTTCTCTCCAAAGCCCCGGGGGCTTTTTGCAAAGCCTGTCCGCCACGCCGCCGCATCGGGCGACCAGGTGTAGGCATAGTTTTCCAGTGCACAGACCTCCGGCTCGCTCAGGGCGCACAGACCGGTCTTGGCCAGAACGGTCAGGTTCTCGGTCATGTCCGCACCGCGCACAAGGGCCAGCAGCGCCCGCACCGCCGTAGCCGGGGCGCTGAACTCCGGCGTGGTGGGTTCATCGCAGTAGAGCGGGATGTCTGCCATGCGGAACTCGTACCGGATGGCGGCGCGATAACCGGCGATGTCGCGGCAGACCACCGCGATCTTTCCGCAGCGCACGCCCTGCCGCATCAGGCGGCGGATGGCCGCAGCGGTGCAGCGGGCTTCTTCTTCCCGGCTGGCGGCCGCAAACAGCCGCACCTCCGGTGCCGCAGGCGGCACCTCACAGGTACCGGTCTCCAGCAGTTCCGTCACAGCGGCAAGGCCGGGGGCGTCCCTGTGGCGCAGGTCTGTGCGCAAAAGCTCCGGCACTGCCGCTTCGGCCCCGTTTTTGCGGGCCAGCTGGCGCAGCTGCGCCGCCACCTGCTTTGCGCCGGAAAACAGCCCCATCTCCCCCGGCACCATGGGGGAACCGTCGTCACACAGGGCCACCGTGACCGTGGGCAGCGCCGCCAGCATCGCGCCCATCAGCCGCTTTTTGGGGGCGTTGAAGGTATCAAATTCGTCAATGAACACCTCCCGCTCCCGCAGAAAGTCCGGCAGCTCGCCCCGGGCAAGGGCAGCTTCCAGCCGGGCCGCCGCCAGCTCCAGCCGGTCGGAGGGGTCCATGCCGGTGCCCGCCAGCAGCGTCTCGTAGCCCTGAAAGATCAGCGCCAGCTCGCTCAGCTTGCCGCTCTCGGGGCCGCAATCCCGGGCCAGCTCTGCCAGCTGTGTGCCGGAAAGCCCGGCGCTCTTCAGCTCGTCGATGGTCTGGGCCGCCATCTGGCAGAAGGCTGCGCTGCGGCGGTGGCGGTAGTAGTAATGCACGTTGTCCTGCAGTTCTTCCAGTGCGCGGCGCACCAGCACGGCCCGGCCTGCGTCCGAAAGGGTCTGCACCGCCGCGCCTCCCTCAGCGGAGAGAATGCGCTCGGCCAGACTGGTAAAGGAAAAGCTTTCCACCATGCCGGAAAGCGCATCACCCAGTTCCCGGTAGATGCGGCCCTCTGTGCTGGAGGTGAACTGTTCCGGCACCAGCAGGATGCTGTACCGGCCCGCCTCGGCCCGGGCGCGGATGCGGGAATAGAGCAGCGTCGTTTTGCCGCTGCCGGAGCCGCCTAAAACCAGTTTGAGCATGGGGCACTTCCTCCTTGAAAAACGATTTGTGTTTATTGTAACACGAAAATCCTCTCAAAAAAAGTGTGATTCTCTACCCTTTAGCCTGCAGCTGTGGTACACTTGGACCGACAAACTTTTCCACACAAGAGAGGAAGCCTGTATGAAAATTTTAGCTGTTGACTACGGCGACAGCCGCACCGGCCTTGCCACCTGTGACCGCACCGAGTTCCTGACCACAGCCATCACCCCGCAGATCACCCTGAAAGCCCGCAACAAGGTAGCCGCCCGGGTATGCGAGGTGGCAAAGGAGATCGGTGCCGAGCTCATCGTCATCGGTCTGCCGCTGAACATGGACGGCACCGAGGGCGAGCGCGCCGCCAAGAGCCGCAAGCTGGCAAAAACGGTCGAAATCTGGAGCGGCCTGCCCGTGCGCATGTGGGACGAGCGCCAGACCACCTGCGCCGCTGCCGACCTGCTGGACGAGAGCGGCACCTTTGGCACAAAGCGGAAGGAAATTCTGGACTCTGTGAGCGCCACGGTCATTCTGGATGACTATCTTGCGTGGCGGAAGGAGCACCCGGGGGAAATATAAGAAAAAGGACACCTGACGGTGTCCTTTTTCTTATTCGTACTGCGTAATGCTCACGCTGTTGATGGTGATGTCCTCACGGGGCTTCTGGTTTTCGTCCACGGCGGTCTGGCCGATGGCATCCACCACGTCCATGCCCTCGTACACCTGTCCCAATACCGTGTCGGTGTAGTCGAGGTAGGGCGCACCGCCCGCCGTCTGGTAGGCAGAAACGACCTCTGCGCGGTAGCCGGCACTGTTCATCTGATCCACCAGCTCCTGCGTCACAGACTGCTCTCCCGGCAGGGTCTGCACCACGTAAAAGACGCTGGCGCACTCGCCGGAAACATCCGTGCCCATGCACAGGGCACCGGAATAATGGTGCAGGCTGTCGGTGGTCTCAGCCGGGTAGCGGCCGCCGTTCCAGATGGTGTTGCCCCTGCCGTCGGCCCCCTGTCCGGCCTCTACCACAAAGCCGCTCTCCACACGGGAGACTGTCAGGCCGTTGTAGTAACCCGCCTGCACAAGGCCCACAAAGTTATCATAGGCCTGCGGGGCCTTATCCGGGAAGAGCACCGCCCGGAACACGCCCGCCGAGGTATCGAACACCGCAACGGTATCCCCCGCCGCCGGGTGGGTGAACTGCAGCTCTGCCGACTCCACCGCCGGGCGGTCGATCTTCTGGGCGGTGCTACCGCCTCCGCCGACGCCGCCAAAGCTGCAGCCGGTCAGGGCCAGTGCTGCTGCCAGCACCAGTGCCGCCCATCTTTTTTTATGCATCATTTTCACCCACGCTCCATACACTCTAGTAACCGCACGGCACACCGTGCGCAAAAGATTCAGAGGATAGTATATCATATTCTGCCCCAGAGTGCGAGAGCAAATGCGTGAAAATTTGTTACACAATTTCTGTGCGAAAAAGCATCTTGACGAGCAGGCAAAAAAACGCTACACTATATGCAGACCCGAGCGGGCGGCACACAAGCGGCCCGTTTTATGACACGATACAGGAGACGCTATCTATGTCTGATGAGATCAAGAACCCCAATACCGAAGAGGAAAATCAGCCCGACCTGATGACCCTGGAAGATGAGGACGGCAACGAGATCACGTTTGAGGTGATCGATGCGCTGGACTACAAGGGCGTGCATTATCTGGCTGCTGTGGAATACGCCGAGACCGAGGAAGAGGCTGAGAACGCTCAGCTGGTCATCCTGAGCGTCGGCGAAGACGATGAAGGCGAGTATCTGGACGTCGTGGATGACGACGAACTGCTGCTGGAGCTGGGCAAGCTGTTTGAAGAGCGCCTGAGCGACGAGTACGACATCGAAGAATAATTCCAGACAAATTACCCGGCAAGACTTCCTGCCCGGCTCGATTTGTTGCGGTTTATATGATCCTACTAATCATTCAACGGGAGCCCGGAGTTCTCCGGCGGATTGCAGACCTCCCCGCCATGGGTCGACCATGGAGGTTCGATGAGGAAGCGTGAATCCGGCGACAGGGCACCCACCTGTCCGTAAGGGTAGGTTTGATTGACCGCAGACGACCGGGCGGGATCTTTTTATAGCAATCCATCCACCGCTGTCCTCTGCAAAAACAGAGACAGTGTGTGGATTTTTTTATTTCCCTGAATATGGAAAGGATGTGCATTGCGGCATGAAGTCAGAACATCTGGTTGGCACCTCCATCCCCCGTTTCACCTTTGATACCCCCACCACACCGGGAAACGATTTTTATAAGCTGTGCGAGGGTGAGCACCCGCTGGCGATGATCTTCCTGCCAGCCTTCGACCACCCTGTCACCCGGGAATACCTGACCCGCTACCTGCAGACCCTGCCCAGACTGCGCGGCGTGCGGCTGGCCTGCGTGGTGCGCTCTTCGCCCCGCACGGTGGCAAAAGCCACACAGGGAGCCGAGTTTCCCTTCACGCTCATCTGCGACGCGCCGGGGGTGCTGTACGGTTATCTGGGCGTGGAGCAGGCCCGGGGCATCCTGAGCTGGAGCTTTGCGGCCCAGCGCATCTACAAAACCGCCAGAGAGCAGGGCTACCGCTACGACACCAGCGCCCCGCAGCTGCTGCCGCTGACGCTGGTGGTGGGCCATCAGGGCAGGATCCTGTTCACCCACTCCGGCCGCAGCCAGACCGACCTGCCCGAGGACTGCGCCGCCATCCGGGAGATCACCCGCGAGGTGGTGCGCACCATGGCCGAGGACCAGCGGCGTGCACATCCCCACTGCTCGGACGAGACGCTCACCCTGCCGGACCTTGTGGGGTGGGATGATCTGGACGGAAGCAGTAATTGAGTCAACAAGCAAAAGCACCTGCAATTGGTTTTGCAAGTGCTTTTGTTTTTGCATGATTTTTCAGCTTTCAGAGGAACTTTCGTCCGAAAACAGCCCCGGGATGCCGCACAGGGCTGCGATGCCCACCAGTGTGAACACGATGCGGGACCAGATGGATGCGCTGCCGCCCAGCAGCCAGCCCACAAAATCGAACTGGAACAGCCCCACAAGGCCCCAGTTGATGCCGCCCACGATCAACAGGATCAGGCAGATTTTATAAAAGGTCTGCACAAAAAAGACCTCCTTCCCTTGCGGACAGTATGCCCCGTGGGAAGGAGGTCTATGCATTTTTATCGGCTCACCCGTGCGCCGCCGCGGTCAGGCTGCGCCACGTACACCTGCTTCCAGCGCCGCTTTGCGGCCTGTGCAGCGGCCCGTGCGGCCCCTTCGTCCCGGAACACGCCGAACACCGCCGCACCGCTGCCGGTCATCAGGGCGGTGACAGCGCCATGCTCCCGCAGCAGGGTCTTGATGGCCCCGGTATCCTTTGCTCCGCTGCACTCTTCCAGCGCATTGCCGGCGGCGGCGCAAAGGGCGTCCAGATCTCCGGCACGAATGGCGGCTTCCTGTGCGCCGCAGTCCGGGTGGACGCTGCTGCCCACCCGGTCATAGGCCGCAAAGGCCTCCGGGGTGGAAACGCCGTAGTCCGGCATCACCACCGTGAACCAGCACTCCGGCACCGGCGGCAGGGCCTTGAGGAAGTCTCCCACGCCCTGCACCCGGCAGGTGCCGCCCATCAGGGCAAAGGGCACGTCCGCACCGATCTTTGCGCCCAGTGCACACAGCTCACTCATGGAGAGCCGTGCGCCGTACAGCTCGTTCATGCCCACCAGCACAGCGGCGGCGTCGGCGCTGCCGCCTGCCATGCCTGCCCGCACCGGGGTATTCTTATAGATGGTGATGTCCACACCCGCCAGAAGGCCGGTGTAGTCAAAAAAGGCCAGCGCTGCCTTGATGGCAGTGTTTTTGTTATTGGGGGCCACCAGACTGCCCGGCAGCCGCAGGTTCAGGTAGGGGCTGCGGCGCAGCACCACCCGCTCGTAGAGGGTGATGGCCTGCATGGTCATGTCCAGATCATGGTAGCCGCTCGGCAGAAGACCCACCACATCCAGCGCCAGATTGAGCTTTGCGGGGGCCAGAACGGTCACGCAGTTCAGCCTTGCCATTTGTTCCTCCTCAGATGCCGTGATAGATGCCGTTTTCCTGCAGGAATTCCCGGATACGCCGGAGCGCTTCCTTCAGATGCTCCACGCTGTAGGCGTAGGAAATGCGGGCATAGCCTTCGCCGGATGCGCCAAAGGCGTCGCCGGGGATGATGGCCACATGCTTCTGTTCCAGCAGTTTCGTGCAGAAATCCTGACTGCTCATGCCCGTACTCTTGATGCAGGGGAAGGCGTAGAACGCACCGCGCGGCTCAAAGCAGGTCAGGCCCATATCGTTGAAGGACTTCACCACAAGGCGGCGGCGCATATTGTACTCGTCGCGCATGCGGTCGATCTCGCCGTCGCACTCCTTCAGGGCAGTGATGGCGGCGTACTGGCTGGTGGTGGGAGCGCTCATGATGGCGCTCTGGTGGATCTTGGTCATGATCCGGATGATGGGTGCCGGGCCGCAGGCATAGCCCAGACGCCAGCCGGTCATGGCGTAGGTTTTGGAGAAGCCGTTCACCACGATGGTGCGCTCTGCCATATCGGGCAGGGTGGCAATGGACACATGGGGCCGCAGGCCATAGTTCAGCTCGGCGTAGATCTCATCCGAGAGCACCATGATGTTGGTGCCGCGCAGCACCTCAGCAACGGCTTCCAGATCCTCACGCTCCATCACCGCACCGGTGGGGTTGTTGGGGAACGGCATGATGAGCAGCTTGGTGCGGGGGGTGATGGCAGCCTTGAGGGCATCGGCACGCAGGCGGAACTCGTCCTCCTGACGGCAGGCCACATGCACCGGCACACCGCCGGACAGGGTGGTGATGGGCTCGTAGCACACAAAGCAGGGCTCCGGGATAATGACCTCGTCCCCGGGCTGCACCAGCGTGCGGATGCACATATCAATGGCTTCGCTGCCGCCCACCGTGATGAGCACCTCGTGCAGCGGGTCGTAGTGCAGGCCCATGCGGCGCTCCAGATACTTTGCCACCTCGGCGCGCAGCTCCTTCAGGCCTGCGTTGGAGGTGTAGCGGGTGCGGCCATGCTCCAGACTCTCGATGCCGGCTTCGCGCACGGCCCATGGCGTTTTGAAGTCCGGCTCGCCCACGCCCAGACTGATGCACTCGGGCATTTCGGCAGCCAGATCGAAAAATTTGCGGATGCCGGAGGGACGCATAGCCTCAGCGGCAGGCGCGATCAGTTTATCGTAGTCCATCACAGCACCGTGCACTCTCTTTCATCGATTTCTTCGTCCTGATACAGGCGGCCCTCCTTTTTATAGGTGCGCAGCACAAAGTGGGTGGCGGTGGACAGCACATCGTCCAGCGGGGACAGGCGCTTTGCCACGAACAGGGCGATCTCCTGAAAGGTCTGGCCCTTGATGACCAGCTGCAGGTCGTAGCCGCCGCTCATCAGCAGCACGCTCTCCACTTCGTCAAAGGAGGCAATGGTGGCTGCGATCTCGTCAAAGCCGCGGCTCTTCTTGGGGCTGACATTCAGCTCGATGACGGCCTCCACACGGTTGACCCCGGCCTTTTCCCAGTCCACAAGGGTCTTGTAGCCCTTGATGATGCCCTGCGCCCGGGCCAGATCGATCATGGCCGCCACCTCGGCGGGAGATTTATTCAGCATCGTGGCGATGTCCTCAATGGGCAGCCGCGCATTGTCTTCCAGGATCTTCAAAAGCTGTTCCATAGTATCTTGCTCCTTCTCAGCCCGTAACCGGGAAATAAATTATTTATAAGTATAGCACAAGCTGTAAAAGATTGCACCCAATTTTTGGGATAGAATGTCTTTTTCCCTTCGTGTCTGTTCTTTTTTACAAAAAGTGTGTTCAAATTTTGCCAAATCTGCTATACTGGAAGGGTAAGAGTGTGCCGGAGCTTTTGCGGCACCGTTCATCAAAAGGAAAACGAGGGTGGAAACGATGAAAGCATTCATTACCGTCATTGGTCACGATACCGTGGGCGTTGTTGCCAAGGTCGCCGGTCTGTGCACCGAACTGAACATCAACATCGAGGACGTGACCCAGAGCATCCTGCAGGGCATGTTCGCCATGATCATGCTGGTGGATATCTCCAAGTGCAATGTGAGCCACGAAGAGCTGCACAAGCGCTGCGATGCACTGGCCGCCGAGATGGGGATGCAGATCAACGTGACCCGTCAGGAAGTCTTTGACGCCATGCACACCATCTGATGGAGGGAGTACACTGCAATGAGTATGTTTAATACCGGTGACATCCTCGAGACCATCGAGATGTTCACTCAGGACAATCTGGACGTGCGCACTGTCACCATGGGCATCAGCCTGCTGGACTGCATCGACCCGGACCCGAAGAAGGCGTGCGAGAACATCTATAACAAGATCACCACCAAGGCTGCAAGCCTTGTGCCCACCGTGGAGCACATCAGCGCCGAGTATGGTATCCCCATCATCAACAAGCGCATCAGTGTCACCCCCATCGCCATGCTGCTGGGCGCCTGCCCGGATGCCGACCCCGTGGATTTTGCAAAGACCCTGGATGCCGCCGGCAAAAAGGTGGGCGTCAACTTTGTGGGCGGCTACAGTGCTCTGGTGCACAAGGGCTTCTCCGCCGGTGACCGCCGCCTGATCGAGTCCATTCCCCGTGCGCTGGCCGAGACCGACATCGTGTGCAGCTCGGTGAACATCGGCGCCACCAAGGCAGGCCTGAACATGGACGCCGTCAAGCTCATGGGCGAGGCCGTCAAGAAGGCTTCCGAGCTGACGGCCGACCGTCAGTGCATCGGTGCCGCAAAGCTGGTGGTGTTCTGCAACGCACCGGAGGATAACCCCTTCATGGCCGGTGCATTCCACGGCCCCGGCGAGCCGGACTGTGAGATCCACGTGGGCGTTTCCGGTCCCGGCGCTGTGCGCGCCGCACTGGCCCGCCTGCCCAAGGATGCCCCCATCGACGAGGTGGCAGAGCTGGTCAAGCGCACCGCCTTCAAGATCACCCGTGTGGGCCAGCTGGTGGCAAACCTTGCCTCCAAGGCTCTGGGCGTGCCCGCCGGCATCATCGACCTGTCGCTGGCACCTACCCCCGCCATTGGCGACAGCGTGGCCAACATTCTGGAAGAGATGGGCCTTGAGACCTGCGGCTGCTGCGGCACCACCGCCTGTCTGGCCCTGCTGAACGATGCCGTGAAGAAGGGCGGCGTGATGGCCTCCAACCACGTGGGCGGTCTGTCCGGTGCCTTCATCCCGGTCAGCGAGGACGCCGGCATGATTCACGCCGCCGAGATCGGCTGCCTGACCATTGAAAAGCTGGAAGCCATGACCGCCGTCTGCTCGGTGGGCATCGATATGGTCATCATCCCGGGCGACACCACCCCGGCCGTCATCAGCGCCCTGATCGCCGACGAAGCCGCCATCGGCATGGTGAACAGCAAGACCACCGCCGTGCGCGTCATTCCCGCCATTGGCCGCAAGGCCGGCGAGGTGCTGGACTTTGGCGGTCTGCTGGGCTATGGCCCCATCATGGCCGTGAACCAGCACGACCCGTCCGTGTTCATCAACCGCGGCGGTCGACTGCCTGCCCCCATGCAGTCGCTGAAGAACTGAAAATGCCCATGTGGCCAAATTTGGCCGCCGACCAGAGTATCTTACTTTATTATAACTTGAATTATTTGGCCACTTGGTTTTTTATTTCATTGATACGTTATTTTTACCATGTGGCCAATCTGGCCACTTGAAGAAATCTGTTGTTATTCCGTAAGATAAATGTGCATTTTCTTCGTTCAAGTCCCCATGTGGCCAAGCTCCCTGTGTATCATAGGGTTTCTCTGGCCACATGAGGCCGCCTGTGCATAAAACCTTTTCAACAGGCCCATCCTCTGGATAACATTTCCAGAAGAAGGGTCTGTTTTTATGTTATCCAGAATGCTTACACGCGCTCAGATGGCTCTGCTCTGCCTTGGCCTGTTTCTCGCCCTTGCCCTGTGCGGCGCATGGCAGACATTTGCATGGGGCCGCACCCAGCTGGACACCGGGGCACTGGTGTGCGCCGACACCCTGCGGCTGCACATCCGGCCCGAGAACGATTCCATCGCCAGCCAGAGCGCAAAGCTCCATGTGCGGGACGCCGTGCTGGCCTATCTGGACGCCGCCTGCCCTGCCGAAAGCAAGCCTGACGCCCTTTGCTGGGCGGCGCGGCATTTGTTCGAACTGCAGCTCACGGCCCGGCACGCGCTGGCAGAGCTGAACATCCGCGCCCCGGTGCGGGTGCAGCTGGTGAACATGTACTTCGACACCCGGCGCTACGCTTCGGGCATCCTGCCTGCCGGGCGGTACGACGCGCTGCGCATCCAGATCGGCTCCGGCACCGGCCGCAACTGGTGGTGCGTGCTCTACCCGGGCCTGTGCCGCTCTGCCTGCGGGGGCTACGCCCGGCCCGCCGAAAACGACCTCGTCTGCGGGAACTATATTCTCCGGCTCCGGCTGGTGGAATGGGTGCAGCAGCGCACCGCCTGCCGGGAGGACGTGGTGCTGCTTGGGTAACGCCCGGCGCTTTCGCCGCATAGCATAGGGCGAAAGGAGTGTGTTATCCACTATGGCGATCCCTGCTTATTATTCCCTGCTCCAGCGTGGCTCCTCCGGGCCGGACGTAGCCCTTGTGCAGACCTGGCTCAACGGTGTGCGCGACGCCTGCACATGGTACAGCGAGCTGAAGACCGACGGAAAATTCGGCATTTCCACCGAGAACGCCGTGAAGGAGTTCCAACTGAAAAACAAGATGAATGTGGACGGCAAGGTGGGCGCGAACACATGGAACGTGCTCTACACCCGCTACACGGCCAAGCACGGCCTGCATGTGCCCTACCCCGGCATTGCCCTGCGCAGCGGCTCTTCCGGCGGCACAGTGCGTCTGGTGCAGCAGAAGCTCAACTCTCTGGGCGAGCGGCTGACCGCAGACGGCAGATTCGGGGCTTCCACAGCTGCAGCGGTGCAGCGGTTCCAGCGCCGCAACGGCCTTGCCGCCGACGGCGCGGTCGGCAAAGAAACGTGGGAGAAGATGTTCTGATCATTTGCAGGTCGTAAAACGATGCGGAATAAACTTTTATTATTTGTGGATCGGAAACAACGGCGGTTGTTTCCGATCCACTTTTTCACAGTTGGAGCCGTAACCGTCGGCAGCATTTTCAAGAGCGGCTTCTGCGCTTTGCCTCCTGATGCATAAAAGCCCGCACTTCGGGAGAGCTGGCAATGCGAAGCATTGACTGAGAGGGTTTCCCTTTTTTGTTTTCCTTGCCCCCACCCCCGCCCTGCTGTATAATAAAGAAAACTCTGAAAAGGCGGTGTTTCCGTTTGCGTTTTCTGCATCTTTCCGACCTGCATCTGGGCAAGCGGGTGTGCGAGTTCTCCATGCTGGACGACCAGCGGTACATTCTGGAACAGATCCTCTCCCTGCTGGACAGCACGCCCGTGGACGGTGTGCTGCTGGCGGGCGACCTCTACGATAAGCCCGTTCCCCCTGCCGAGGCCGTGCGCCTGCTGGACTGGTTCCTCACCCAACTGGCTGAGCGGCAGCTGCCGGTGTTCGCCATCAGCGGCAACCACGACTCCGCCGACCGCATTGCCTTCGGCGCGGCCCTGCTGCAAAACAGCCGGGTGTACGTCAGCCCGGTGTTCTCCGGTGCGCCGGTGTCCATCCCCCTCACCGACGAGTACGGCACGCTGGACGTGTACCTTCTGCCCTTCCTCAAGCCCGCCATGGTGCGGCATGTCTGGCCGGACGAGCCCGTGGAGACCTACAACGACGCCCTTGCCTGCGTGCTGCGCCACTGCCCGCCGGACCCGGCGCACCGCAGCGTGCTGGTGGCCCATCAGTTCGTGGCCGGTGCTGCCTGCTGCGAGAGCGAGGAGGTGTCGGTGGGCGGCGTAGACAGCGTGGACGCCAGCCTGTTCGATGCCTTTGACTATGTGGCCCTCGGCCATCTGCACAGCCCCCAGAAGGTGGGCCGCGACACCGTGCGCTACTGCGGCACCCCGCTCAAGTATTCCTTCTCGGAGGCCCGGCAGCACAAAAGCGCCTGCTTTGTGGAGCTTGGCCCCAAGGGCGAAGTGTCCATCACCACCGCGACGCTCACCCCGAAGCACGACCTGCGGGAGGTGCGCGGCAGCTACATGGAGCTGACCGACCGCCGCCGCTACGCAGACACCGCCGTGGACGACTACCTGCACATCACCCTGACCGACGAGCAGGATGTGCCGGACGCGCTGGCCCGCCTGCGGGTGATCTACCCCAACCTGATGCGGCTGGACTACGACAACCTCCGCACCCGGGAAGATCAGCAGATCACCGCACCGGAGCGCGCCGAGAGCATCACCCCGCTGGAGCACTTCTCGGCGTTCTACCAGCTGCAGAACAACCAGCCGCTGACCGCTGCGCAGGCGGCATTCTGCCAGCAGCTCATTGAGGAGATCTGGAAGGAGGGCGAGGACGCATGAGACCGCTCAGGCTGACCCTTTCGGCCTTTGGCCCCTATGCGGGCGAGACCGTGCTGGAACTGGAAAAACTGGGAAAAGGCGGTCTGTACCTTGTCACCGGCGACACCGGCGCAGGCAAGACCACCCTGTTCGATGCCATTACATACGCCCTGTACGACCATTCCAGCGGCGGTGTGCGCGAGGGTGCCATGCTGCGCTGCAAGTATGCCGACCCCAGAACGCCCACCTTTGTGGAGCTGGAATTTGAGGTGAACGGGCAGCGCTATACCGTGCGCCGCAACCCGGAGTACACCCGTCCCAAGGTGCGCGGCGAGGGCTTCACCACCGAGAAGGCGGATGCCGTCCTCACTTTCCCCGACACCCGTCCGCCGGTGACCAGAGCCAAGGATGTGACCGCCGCCGTCATGGAGATCATCGGGCTGGATTACAGCCAGTTCTGCCAGATCGCCATGATCGCACAGGGACAGTTCACCCGGCTGCTCAACGCCTCCACCGAGGAGCGCAGCCGCATCTTCCGCAAGCTGTTCCGCACCCAGCGCTACGCCCGCCTGCAGGAGCGCTTGCAGGCCGAAAGCGCTGCCCTCAGCCAGCAGCGCACCGCCCAGAATGCAAAGCTGGACAGCCTGCTCTCCGGCATCCAGTACGCCCCCGATGATCCGGACGCCGCGGCTCTTGCCGCGCTGAGCGCCCAGACTGAGCCGGATGCCGCGCTTGCTTTGCTGGACGCCCTGCTGGCCCGCCAGCGGGCCGCACAGGAAAGCACAGCTGCCGCCCTGAAGGACACCGAAGCGCAGCTGGACGCCATGCAGCAGCAGCTGGGTGCGGCACAGCAGGCCCGGCAGCTGGCAGAGCAGCTGGCCGCAAAGCAGGCCGACCTTGCCGCCGCGCAGCCCGTACTGGAAGCCGCCCGGGCCGAGAGCTCCCGTCATGCAGGCGATGCCGCACAGCTGGACCTGCTGGCCGGGCAGGCCACACAGGCCAAAGCTGCCCTTGCCGCCTATGACGAGCTGGAACGGCTCTGCCGCCAGCAGAGCGCTGCCCGGGACGCCGCACAGCTGGCCCGGGCGCAGGCCGCACAAAAGCGCGCCCAGCTGGAAGAGCTGGCTGCAAATCTTGCTGCCGATGAACAGGAGCTGGACGCTCTGGCCGACGCTTCCACCCGCAGGCTGGCGCTGGAAACGAAGGAAAAGGAGCTGGCCCAGCGCGGCACAGCGCTTTCCACCCTGACCCAGCGGCTTACCGCCTGCCAGCAGCTGGCCCAGAAGGCCCACCGTGCACAGGAGGCCTACCGCGCCGCCGCCGAAGCCAAGGCGCAGGCGCACACCCGCCGGGATGCACTGGACCGGGCATTTCTGGACGCACAGGCCGGGCTGCTGGCCCAGAGCCTGACCGAGGGTGCTCCCTGCCCGGTGTGCGGCAGCACCCACCACCCGGCCAAAGCCCAGCTGCCCCGCACCGCCCCCACGCAGGCACAGGTAGACGCTGCCAAGCAGGAGGCCGAGACCGCAGATGCCCTTGCCCAGAATGCCAGCGCCGCCGCACAGAGCGCCAACGCTGCCGCAGAGGAAGCCCGCCGCTCTCTGCGCCGGGATGCCGAGGACCTTCTGCCCGAACGGTTCACCGCGCCCGACGGCCCGGTGCAGCTGACCTTCAAGGGAATGAGCGCCGTGCTTGCCGAGGAGACCGCCGCCCTGCACGCGGCACAATCCGAATGCACCGCCGCCCTGCGCCGGGCCGCAGCCGACTGCACCCGCCGCGCCGCATTGGAGGCCGACCGGCAGACGAGGACCCGCCAGCGCCCGGCACTGGAACAGGCGGCATCCGAGGCAGACCGCTCTGCCGCCGCACAGGCCGCACAGGCCGACGCACTGGAACAGCAGATCGCCGGGCAGCGTTCTGCCCTGCCCTATCCCCAGCGAACCGAAGCACAGGCCGCGCTGGATGCACTGGAAGCCCGCCGCACCGTTCTGCGCACCGGCATGGAGCAGGCGCAGGCTGCCCTCAAGCGGGCGGAGCAGGCGCAGGCCGCCGCGCAGGCCGCCGTGGATGCCCTGCAGGCGCAGCAGACCGCCGCAGCACAGGCCGTGCCCGCACAGCCGCTGGAAGATCTGCAGGCCCGGCAGACCCGGCTCACCGCTGCCCGGAGCGCTCTGCGCGAGCAGGAACAGCAGCTGGCAGCACAGCTGCTGCCCAACAGCGCTGCGGCAGAAAAATACCGCGCAGCCGCTGCCGCCCGCACCCAGCTGGAACAGCGCTGGCAGTGGGTGAGCGCCCTTGCCGCCACAGCAGGCGGCACTCTGACCAGCAAGCAGAAGATCCGGCTGGAAGCCTATATCCAGATGAACTATCTGGACCGCATCCTGCGCCATGCCAACACCCGCCTGATGCAGATGACCGCCGGGCAGTACGAGCTGGAGCGCATCGGGGCAGAGAACCAGCGCAGCCAGTCCGGGCTGGATCTTGGAGTCATCGACCACTACAACGGCACCCGCCGCAATGTCAAGACTCTTTCCGGCGGCGAGAGCTTCAAGGCCTCGCTGGCGCTGGCGCTGGGCCTTTCGGACGAGGTGCAGAGCGCCGCAGGCGGCATCCGGCTGGACACCCTCTTTTTGGACGAGGGCTTCGGCAGTCTGGACGAGGAATCGCTGGAACAGGCCATGCGGGTGCTGGCGGGGCTGACCGAGGGCGACCGGCTGGTGGGCATCATCTCCCATGTGAGCGCCCTGAAGGACCGCATCGACCGGCAGGTGGTGGTGCGCAAAGCCCGCACCGGCGGCTCTACCGTAGAATTGATCGTGTAACAAGGCAGGTGCTCTGGGGCAGTGTGCCGGTAGCTTTCTCTTCGGACACGAGTTCGGGCCATTCCATCGCCCGCCCTATTGCCCTGCGGGCAACAGGGTCCCACCCCAGCGGACGGTCCTCAGAGAAACTACCAGCCCGCTGCCCTGACAGCAGGAAAGCTCCCCGATGGCCTGCCCTGCCAAATAAATTTCCTTTTCGCTGGGCATCCTATGGGCGGAGGTGATTTTTTCAATGAACTCTCTCACGCCCTTCATCCGCCACGAGATGGACGAGCAGCCCGGTGCTTCTTCCGCACCGGAAAACAGCTGCTCCCGCTGCAGCCCGCCGCTGGGCAAAGAGCCGGAGGCCCCCGTCATCCTGCCGCCCGGCGACCCCACTGCCCCCGGCACACAGGTGCCGCCGCACATTGAAACGCCGGGCCAGACGCCCCACCCGGACACCGGCAGCACCCCGCAGGGTGTGCCCATGACCGACGGCACTCCTGTGGCCTGCCGCCAGAAAAACGCCAAAGATTTTTTAGCCGGAGACGTGCAGACCAGCGTGATGGCCCACTATGCCCCCGGGCTGTTCAGCACCGGCCAGCACACCCACTCCCGCCATCCGGCCCCGGATGAGGACACCGCCGCCGTGCTGGAACTTGTGGACTGGCGGGAAGAATCCCCCTATGGCTAAAAATTTTTCAAATTATTTTCGCTCTACCTGTTGAAATCTTCGTCCGCTTCCCTTATTATGGTAGCAAACAAAGATAAAGGCAGGTTTTGCATCATGGCAGAGATCAAATACGAAGTAGTTCAGCGCATTGCAGTGCTCTCGGAGCGTCCCCGCGGCTGGGAGCGTCAGCTGAACCTCATCAGCTGGAACGACGGCGAGCCCAAATACGACATCCGCGACTGGTCCCCGGACGGCACCCGCATGGGCAAGGGCATTTCCCTGAGCCATGACGAAATGGCCATCCTCAAGGGCCTGCTGGACGAGCTGGAGCTGTGAGCATGGGCGACCGCGAAGAGTTTTTGCAGATCTGGAAGCAGCACGTCACCCGCCCCGGCAGCGAAAAGCTGCTGGACTGGCTGGACCACAAGACGGATTTCTTCACGGCACCGGCATCCACCCGGTTCCACGGTGCCTGTGAGGGCGGGCTGTGCATGCACAGCCTGAACGTCTATCACGCGCTGCACGACACCTTTTTTGCCGAGGGCGACAACGAGGAGAGCTTTGCCATCTGTGCACTGCTGCACGACCTGTGCAAGGCCAACTACTACAAGCCCGGCACCCGCAACGTAAAAAACGAAGCCACCGGCCAGTGGGAAAAGGTGCCCAGCTACAGCGTGGAGGATCTGTTCCCCTACGGCCACGGCGAAAAGAGCGTATTCCTCATTGAGCGGTTCATGAAGCTGCGGGTCGAGGAGGCTGTTGCCATCCGCTGGCACATGGGCGGCTTTGACGATGCGGCCCGGGGCGGCTGCTTTGCCATCTCGGAAGCCTACGACAAGTATCCCCTTGCCGTCAAGCTGCACATCGCTGATCTGGAAGCCACCTATCTGATGGAGCACCGCACCAGCGCGGTGCGCTGAAACCGCAAAGAATAAGCCCGGACAGGCCGCAGTTTTCTCTGCTGTGCCTGTCCGGGCTTTTTAAATCGGATCGCCTGCGGGACGGATGAGCGCAAAAAGGGACTGCCACCCCATCCGGTGCAGCAGTCCCTTTTTTATTTCGGTTCCTGTCCCGCAGAAGCGGAGCATCCCAGCCAGCGCATTATGCGCCCATCATATCGTCGAACCAGTTCATCAGCTCCACCGAGAGGTGCTCCAATCTGGTCTGAGGCTTCCAGTCCGGCTGAGCAGGCTGTGGGGCCTCCGGCTCGGGCTGCGGGCGCTGTTCGGCCTCCGGCTCCGGCCGCGGGCTCTGGGCAGCCGATGGTTCCGGCTGCGGGGGCGTATGTGCCGCAACCGGCACAGGCCGCACAGCTTCCGCATGGCGGGCCAGCTCCTGACGCAGCTGCTCTGCATGAGCGCCCGCGCACTCAGCCTCCTGCCGCGCCTGTTCACAGGCCGCTTCCAGCTGGGCATTCTCCTGCCGCAGTGCCGCCATCTGCCGCTCGCAGGCAAACAGACGGGTCTGGTAGCGGAGGATCTCCGCACTGGCAGCTGCCAGCTTGCGGTTCAGCTGTTCCAGCTGGGCACACACCGCTTTGGGCGGCTCTGCCGAAGCCTTTGCCGCGGCAGACTGGGCACAGCGCTGCCGCGAACCATTGTTCTGCTGCCTGCCCTGCGCCATGGTGTCCCTCCGATCCATCCGTTACGCCTGTATGCTTATTATCCTGGTTTTATCTGCGCTTGTTCAGCATGGCCATCAGCTGATCGTAATAGCCATTGTCGCTGTTATCCTCTTCCACCGGCTTTGCAGCAGCGGAAGCAGCCGGTGCTGCGGCAGAAGGTTCCTGCGCTGCAGCCTCGCTGCTGAACACTGCAGACGGGGTGGACTGTGCGCCGCCCATGGCATTGCTGATGCTGCTGCGCAGGTCGTTTGCGCTCTTGTTGTCAAAACCGGTGGCAACAACGGTCACGCGCATCTCGTCCGAGAGGTTCTCATCGAACGCAGTACCCCAGATGATGTTCGCATCCGGATGTGCGCTCTGGGTAATGAGGCCTGCTGCGGTCTCCACATCCTCCAGACCGATATCCGGGCTGGAAGTGATGTTGATGATCACGCCGTGTGCACCGGCAATGCTGGTCTCCAGCAGCGGAGAGGAAATGGCAGCCTTGGCGGCGTTCTCGGCCTTGCCTGCGCCCTTTGCGCTGCCCACGCCCATGTGTGCATAACCGGCATCCTTCATGATGGAGCGCACATCGGCGAAGTCCAGATTGATGAAGGCGGGCACATTGATCAGAGCAGAGATGGACTCAACACCCTGACGCAGCACGTTGTCTGCTGCCTGGAAGGCGTTCATCAGGGTGATCTTTTCCTGACTGATCATCTTCAGTCGCTCATTGGGGATGACGATCAGGCTGTCCACATGCATGAGCAGGTTTGCAATGCCCTGCTCTGCCAGACCCATCTTGCGCTTGCCCTCAAAGGAGAAGGGCTTGGTGACGATGCCCACGGTCAGGATGCCCAGATCATGGGCAACCTCGGCCACAACGGGAGCCGCACCGGTGCCGGTGCCGCCGCCCATACCGGCAGTGATAAAGACCATCTGAGAGCCCTTGAGTGCATTTGCGATCTCGTCCTTGCTCTCCTCGGCAGCGCGCTGGCCGATCTCCGGGTCCGCACCTGCACCGCGGCCCTTGGTCAGCTTGGAACCCAGCTGCACCTTGGTGGCAGCGTGGTTCTTGGCCAGAGCCTGCTGGTCGGTGTTCATTGCGATAAATTCAACGCCCTGCAGGCCATCGCTGACCATGCGGTTGACTGCGTTGCCGCCGCCGCCGCCAACACCGATCACCTTGATCGTCGTAACGTTTTCGTCCATTTCTTCATCGAGCATGAGTGCCATAACTTTGTCCTCCATCGGATTTTATCTAGAAGTGCGCGGAACGCACAGAAAGTATCCTGTTTACATTTATATAACTGTATCGTATCATCTTTTTGCCCTGAATGCAAGTCAAATTTGCTTTTTTGAAGGTGTTTTTTTCTCACAGGTGCTCCCGCACGGCATTTCCCGCTCAATTTGGGCCCCAAGTTCCGCCAGCATCTGCACAAAACAGGCATATCCGCGGTCGATATGGCCGGTGTCTGCAATGCGGCTGCGGCCTCTTGCCGCCAGCGCCGCGATCACCAGCGCTGCCCCGCCGCGCAGGTCCGGGGCCGCCGCCTCCGCGCCCTGCAGCTGCCGCACCGGCCGGATGTGCAGCGTACGCTGCTGCACCTGTACATCCGCTCCAAAGGCCGCAAACCCATCTGCGCAGGCAAACCGCCGCTCAAACACCACATCCTCGATGCTGCTCACGCTGTCGGCGCACAGCATCGCTGCCGCCAGCAGCGGGGCTGCGTCGGTGGCCAGTGCCGGATACACCCCCGTGAACACCCTGCCCGCCCCATGCAGCGCACCGGACCGGACAATGACCGCACTTTCGGGCCCGGTTTCTATGCCGCACCCCATTTGTGCCAGAATTTCCAGCAGCGGCGCATAAACTGCAGGCGCGCAGCCGGTCAGCTCCACCCTGCCGCCTGCCGCCGCACAGGCACAGGCAAGGGTGGAGGCCACGATGCGGTCTGCCATGGGCGCAAAGCTGCAGCCGTACAGCACCCGCCGTCCCTGCACCCGGACCGTGCCGGTGCCTGCCCCCTGCACGCAGCCACCGCAGCGGTTCAGGAATGCCGCCAGATCGACGATCTCCGGCTCCCGCGCCGCACCACGGAGTACGGTTTCGCCCTGTGCGCAGACAGCCGCCAGCAGCAGCGTTTCGGTGGCCCCCACACTGGGGAACCCCAGCGTGATGTCCGCACCACGCAGCCCCGCCGGGGCGGTCAGGATCAGCCGTGTTCCCTCCTCGCAGCAGTGTGCCCCCATCTGCGTAAGGCCGGAAAGATGCAGGTCGATGGGCCTTGCGCCAATGCGGCACCCGCCGGGCAGAACAGTCTCCACCCGGCCAAGCCGTGCCAGCAGCGGTGCGCAGAACAGGATGGACGCCCGCATCTGTGCTGCGGCCTCTGGCACCAGACGGCAGACCGACGGCATGCTTTGCACCGTGATGTCACTGCCCTGCCAGCGGGCCGTGCAGCCTGCACCCCGCAAAAGGACAAGGCTGGCGTCCACATCCGCAAGCTGCGGCACCGCCAGCAGCCGCACCGTGCCGCTGCACAGAAGGGACGCCGCCAGCAGCGGCAGGACACTGTTTTTGGCTGCAGGGATGCGCACCGTACCGTTCAGCGGCACACCGCCTGTAATGATCAGATCTCCGCCCATGCAAAAACCCCCGTTCCGCAAAAGATACCTCATGCTATGCGGAACGAGGGCAGTTTGTTTCTATTTGTTCTGCGGCTTGTGTTTTATTTGTCGGGTCATTTGTAGCAGTTCCGGGGCCGGAGCATACCGCTTTAAGACGCGGAACGTCCGGTTTTACATCTCTCCGCGGGACACCGACAGCACGATGCCCATTTCGCCCAGCAGCATCATCAGGCTGGTGCCGCCGGAGGAGAAAAACGGCAGGCTGATGCCGGTGTTGGGGATGGTGTTGGTGACAACGGCCATGTTCAGCACCGCCTGCAGGGCCACCTGCACCACAAAGCCCACCACCAGCAGCGCCCCGAACCGGTCCGGCGCGTGGGCCGCCAGTGTGACGCCCCGCCACAGCAGCAGCGCAAACAACAGGATCACCCCACAGGCCCCCACAAAGCCCAGCTCCTCGCACAGGATGGAAAAGATAAAGTCGTTCTGGGGCTCGGGGACGAACAGGTGCTTCTGGCGGCTGCTGCCAAGGCCCAGCCCCGCTGCGCCCCCGCTGCCGATGGCGTACAGGCTCTGGATGGTCTGGTGGCCGTCCCCCAGCGGGTCCGCAAAGGGGTCCAGCCATGAGCTCAGGCGGCTGGCTGCATAGGGCACAAGGTCCGGCATGATGGCAATGGCCGCACCGATGGCCGCTGCGCCGCCCACCGCCGCCAGCACGAACCACCGCAGCCCGGTGCCGCCCACGAACATCAGCACCGCACCAATGCACAGGATCAGCACCGTGCCGGAGAGGTGCGGTTCCAGCAGCATGAGCACTGCCACCACCCCCAGCACCAGCGCAAAGGGCAGCACCCCTACTGCAAAGCTGCCCATGCGGTCGTGATTGAGGGAAATGATATGCGCAAACACCAGCACCACCGCAAACTTGGCGATCTCGCTGGGCTGCAGCGTTCCAAGGCCCGGCAGCACCAGCCAGCGTTTGCAGCCGTTGTACTCCGGCATAAAGAGCACCGCTGTCAGCAGCACCATGGAAAGCCCCAGCAGCGGCCATGCCAGCTTATGATAGATGTGGTAATCCACCCGGCTGGCCGCCCACATGGCCCCGATGCCCAGCGCCGCATACAGCAGCTGGGGCCGCAGGTAGGCAAAGGCATCGTTCCTCCGGTACAGTGCCACGGCACTGCTGGCACTGCCCAGCATCACAAGGCCGAACCCCACCAGCGTGAGCACCAGTACCAGAAAGGGCAGGTCCATGGCTGGCAGACGGCGCAGCGGCAGGCCCCGCCCTTTGTGGGTGTGCACCCCGTGGGCTGCGGCTTTCGGCATCTGCATCACCTCCATTCCCTTATTGTACGCGGCGGCGGTGCCGGTTAGTCATAGGCCCGGCGCACCGGCGCATACATTCCATTTGAAAGAGAGGTGCCCGCCATGCCAAAACCGGAGCCACGGCCCCTGCGCACCCTGCCGGAACGGGCATTCCGTGCCCGGGCACGGCTGGTGGCCGCCCTGTTGTGCTGCGTCTGCTTTGCAGGGCTGGCCGCACGGCTGGCATATCTGCAATTATTTACGGGCAGCTGGTACACCAGCCGTGCGCTGGGCCAGCAATTGCGGGACACCGTGGTGCCCGCCGACCGGGGCCGCATCTACAGTGCGGACGGCGCGCTGCTGGCCGCCAACAGCAGCTGCTGGACCCTGCGGGCCTCCCCGCGTGAAATGCCGGAAGAAAAGCTTCGCCTTGCCGCAGACGGCCTTGCGGAAATCCTGGAGCTGGACAAAGCCGCATTATTGGAAAAGTTCAGCGACCGCCGCTCCAACGACTGCCTGCTGCGCTACCGTGTGGAGCGGGACACCGCCGACCGGGTGCGGGACTTCTGCGAAGCAAACGGCATCACCGGCATCCGCATCAATCAGGACTCCAAACGCTGGTATCCGCAGGGGGAGTTTCTTGCAAGCGTGCTGGGCTTTACCAACGTAGACAACGCCGGTGTGAGCGGGCTGGAGCTCAAGTACAACGAGGTGCTCACCGGGCAGAACGGTGTAGTGCTCACCGCCGTGAACGCATGGGGCTATACGCTGGAACAGAGCTACGAGACCGAGCGGGTGCCGCTGGAAGGCAGCGGCCTGCGGCTGACCATCGATGCCAGCATCCAGCACTACCTCGAAAATGCCCTGACCTATGCCGTCAGGGAGCACCATGTGGCGGCACGGGCTGTGGGCATCGTGATGGACGTGAACACCGGGGCGGTGCTGGCCATGTCCACCACCCCTGCCTACGACCCCAACCAGCCCCGCGTCATTTACGACGACGCCGCCCGGCAGAGGGTGGACGCGCTCTCCGGCAAAGAGCGCACGGCGGCGCTGCAGCTGGCCCAGCAGACCCAGTGGCGCAACAAAGCCGTCAGCGACCTGTACGAGCCGGGCAGCGTGTTCAAGCTCATCACCTGCGCCGCTGCGCTGGATGCCGGGGCTGTGAGCCCCCATTCCACCTTTTACTGCGGGGACTCCATCTCGGTGGCAGGCACCCGGTTCCACTGTGCCAATCACAAGCGCCACGGCAGCCAGACTGTGACGCAGGCGCTGGAAAACTCCTGCAACCAGAGCTTTATCCAGATCGGGGCCAGGCTGGGCAAAGAGGCCTTCTGCGATTATTTTGCCGCCTTTGGTCTGCGGGAGCCCACCGGCATCGACCTGCCCGCCGAGCCGAAAAAGAGCCTGTACTACACCGCCGACCGCATGGGCCCGGTGGAGCTGGCGTCCTGCGCCTTTGGCCAGAGCAGCAAGATCTCCTACATGGAAATGGCCGCAGCCGTGTGCGCCGTGGTGAACGGCGGAAAGCTCATGCAGCCCTATCTCGTCAGCGACATCCTGAACCCGGACGGCAGCGTATTGCAGCACATCGACCCGGTGTGCAGGCGGGAGGTCATCCGGCCGGAGACCTCCCGGATCATGCGCGGCATGATGGAGGCCGTGGTACTGAACGGCGGTGGGCGCTATGCCCAGATCCGGGGCTACCGGGTGGGCGGCAAGAGCGGCACCAGCCAGAAGCTGGACAGCGCCGATGAAAAAGCCCGCATTGCCAGCTTTGTGGCTGTGGCCCCCATCGATGACCCGCAGTTTCTGTGTCTGGTCTGTCTGGATGAGCCCCACAGCTGGACCACTGCCGGCGGCAGTCTTTCGGCCCCCGTGTGCGCCGAGGTGCTGGAACAGACGCTGGTGTACCGGGGCGTTCCCCGCGCCGCCGAACCGGAAGCGGATGCCGGTCCCGCCCAGACCGCCGCAGACCTGCCCGCAGACGGTGACAGCTTTGACGGGGCGTGACGATTTGGAATGCGCGCCGCGTGCGCTTTGCTCATATTCAGCGGAAAATTTATTTATAATTTCGCGTTTGTCGCGCTCTGCGGAGCGCTCCAAACGCATTTTCACAGGAGGGGTCGTGACCGGGAGCGGCTGCTGCCGCGCTGGTTTCCTGCGGAAACATCCGCGGAGCGCGGCAAATACTCCTGTTCAGCTGCAAAAAATAACGGAACGTCCGCAGACGTTCCGTTACGCTGAAATGCAAAATGGTTTTTAATTCTGGTGCGGCTGGTCGCGGAAGACGATCTCGCCGGTCTCGCTGTTCATGGAGTCCACGATGGCAAGGCTTTCCAGCTGGATGCCCTTGCTGCGGATCAGCTCGCCGCCCTGCTGGAAGCCCTTTTCCACGGCGATGCCGATGCCTTCCACGGTGGCGCCGGCTTCCTTGGCCAGATCCAGCAGGCCCATCAGAGCGCAGCCGTTGGCAAGGAAGTCGTCAATGATTAGCACATGATCCTCTGCCGTGAGGAACTTTTTGGAGACGATGACGTTGTAGATCTTTTTGTGGGTGAAGGACTGGATCTTGGTCTCGTAGTTATCGTAGTCCAGATTGATGCTCATAGACTTTTTGGCGAACACCACCGGCACATTGAACTCGCTTGCCACCACGGCTGCAATGCCGATGCCGCTGGCCTCGATGGTGAGCACCTTGTTGATGGTCTTGCCGGCAAACAGGCGCTTCCACTCCTTTGCCATTTCACGGAACAGCGGAATATCCATCTGGTGGTTGATAAAGCTGTCTACCTTGAGCACGTTGCCCTCGCGTACAATACCATCCTTGCGGATACGTTCTTCCAGCATCTTCATAGCGAACCAGTTCCTCCAAGTCTATTTTCCATCTCCGTGCACTCTCCGGCACACATGTTTTTTATTTCATATAGTATACCGGATGCATCCTGCTTTGGCAAGAGCTTTTCTTGCCAAAGTTCAGCCCTTTCGGCCCTTGTACTTTTTGCAGAATTGAGTATACTAGAATTAGTATAAAGGGTTGTCCGGCAGCTGTGTGCCGGTACTGCGGAGAGGGAGAGCTGTATGAAAACTGGACTTGTGCTGGAAGGCGGCGCCATGCGCGGAATGTTCACCGCCGGTGTTCTGGATGTGTTGATGGAGCACGGCATCGTGCTGGACGGTGCCATCGGCGTTTCTGCCGGTGCAGTGTTCGGCTGCAACTATAAGTCGCACCAGATCGGGCGCACCATCCGCTACAACACGGAATACTGCACCGATAAGCGCTATGCCAGCTTTGGCAACCTGCTGCGCACCGGCAATCTGTACAGCGAGCAGTTCTGCTACCACACCGTACCGGAAAAGCTG
Organism: Faecalibacterium sp. HTF-F; assembly: GCF_023347535.1. NCBI lineage: Bacteria > Bacillati > Bacillota > Clostridia > Eubacteriales > Oscillospiraceae > Faecalibacterium > Faecalibacterium wellingii. The sequence continues at coordinate 869,549 of NZ_CP094473.1, read as the reverse complement.
GACATCTTTGACTCCAAGGCTTTCCGGGAGAACCCCATGGACTTTTTTGTGGTGTGCACCGATGTTCGCACCGGCGACCCCATCTATCACAAGTGCCGCACCGGCGACGCCGAGGACATCCAGTGGATGCAGGCATCGGCCTCCATGCCGCTGGCCTCAAAGATCGTGAAGATCGGCCACTACCAGCTGCTGGACGGCGGCATTGCAGATTCCATCCCGGTGCGGTTCTTTGAGTCCATCGGCTACAAGCGCAACCTGATCGTGCTGACCCAGCCCAAGGGCTTTGTGAAGAAGAAAAACAAGATGCTGCCCGCCATCCGGGCGCGTTACCTGCGCTATCCGGCCTTCGTGGATGCCGTGGCCGACCGCCACGAGCGCTACAACGAGACCCTTGCCCATGTTTCCATGCTGGAACAGACGGGCAAAGCCTTCGTCATCCGCCCGCCCATCCCGCTGGAGATCGGCTCCATGGAGCGCGATGCAGCCCAGCTGCGCCGTGTTTACGACACCGGCCGTGCCGTGGCCGAGATTCAGGTGGACAAGATCGCCGCATTCGTAAATGAATCCAAGGCCGCTGCCGAGGAATAACAGCCGCCTTTCAGGGTGATGTCTCTGCACTTGTGCAGGGCATCACCCTGTTTTTTTGCACGGACAGCTTTTGCCGCATGCTGCATTACTGGGCTGCCGGCCTGCCGATGGCAGACTTTGTAAGCATCTGCTGGAACTTGCGCGCCGCCGTGTTCAGCGGGCGGTGGCGGTCATACACCAGACAGATGCTGCGCTCCGGGATGATCTCCTGCAGATGGAGCTGCACCAGCTCCCCGCGTTCCAGCAGTTCTTTTGCCATGGGTTCCGGCACAAACGCAATGCCCAGTTCGCTTTTGACCAATGTCAGCATCTGGTCGGTGGTGGCGGCCTCGGTGTCCGGCTTCAGCACCGCGCCATGCTCCAGAAAGAACTGTCTGTAGAAGCTGCGGGTCATGCTTGTATCGCTGAGCGAGATCAGCGGATAATTTTTCAGCTCCTTCAAACTCAGGTTCTGGCTGGCAAGGGCCGTAAAAGTCCTGCCGCCCACCAGCACCTCGTAGAATGCTTTCAGCTCCACCATTTTCAAGCTGCCGTCCACCTCTGCCGGGGTGGATACAACGGCAAAATCCACCTCGCCGTTTTTCACAGCCTGCACGGCCTGCGGCGTGGAGTGGTTGGAAATGCGCAGCCGGATGCCGGGGTACTCGGTGTGGAAGGCGCGCAGCTTCTCCGAAAGATAGATGTTCAGGGCCGTCTCGGTAGCACTGATGCTGATGGCTCCGTGTTCCAGCGTAGCGCTGGCGCTCAGCTCTTCCTCCGCATCCTGGATCTGCACCGCCGCCGATGCAATGCGGGAATAGAGCAGCTCTCCTTCCGGCGTCAGGGTAACGCCGCGGTTGGAGCGGATGAACAGCACACAATTCAGCTGGCTTTCCAGCCGGTTCATGGCGTGGGTAATGTTGGGCTGATTGCTGCCCAGCACCCGCGCGGCCTTGGTAAAGTTCTGATACTTTGCCACATAGTAGAAGATCTTATAATATTCCCAGTCCACGTACATGGAGCGCCCTCCCATTTCATGTAAAAAAGATATTGTTGCCATGTGCAGGATTCATTTTACACATCCTGTATCTTCTCGTATCATAACACCAAAATCAAAATTTGCAAGAGGGAAATCCAAAAGCCCCTCAAGTCCGTTTTGAACCGCAGCGTTTTCGGGCCGGCAGGATCTGCCGTGACAAAGTTTCCCGCATGGATATTGACAATCTGCACGATTTCTGCTATCCTATTTCAGGACGGTGATCTTCTGCCGTCCTGAATAAGCTGGTGTGGCGCAATGGCAGCGCAACTGATTTGTAATCAGTGGGTTGCAGGTTCAACTCCTGTCACCAGCTCCAAGAAAGATCCTGCGATATACCGTTAAAACAACGGCGTGTATCGTGGGATTTTTGCTTTTCTATGCGTTGTGAAACGCCCGGAAAGTGCGACAGCTTGGCAGGTTCGTCTCTGTCGGCACAGCAGCTCCCCATAAAATAATCCCACCAGAAACGGCGAAGATCGTCATCTGGTGGGATTTTTTATGTCATTGTGCCGCTGCGCGGCACGCACTTTCAGCCCTTCGGCAAAGACGGGCATACCCGGCGCTTTCACTTTTGCGGCAATGAGGTCGGTTCAAACCGGCGCAGCTTGCTGCCATCCAGTTTGCACAGCGGCTGACCGGTGGTGTGCGCCAGCGTGCAGGCGCTGCCCGCCACATCGCCCATGTCAATGACCGTGGGCAGGATGCGGACACTGGCCTGCATCAGGAAGGTGGTGGAAATGCAGCGGCCCGCCACGATCAGGTTCTCGGCTTCGTCCGTAACCATGCTGCGGTAAGGGATCTCGTAGTAATCGCCGTGCTGGTAGGTGTTCTGGTGGAATAGTCCCTTTTTGTTGGAGTGCACATCAATGTACCAGTCCCCCTTGACCAGACCATCCGGGAAGCGCGCCTGCCGGGTGTAGTCCTCCTCGGTCAGCAGGTAGTTGCCCTTGAGCCGCCAGCTCTCGCGCACGCCCAGCATGTCCGCTGTCTGCAGCAGATAGCTGTGCGCAAAGCCCGGCATCTTTGCCTGCAGAAAACGTACCAGACGGCCGATCTTCTCGTGTCCCTCTGCAATGGCGGCAGAGCGGGCCAATGCATCGGTGTTCTGCTTCAGGCTGGGGAGATGCGGGCAGTTGAAGGCCATGCAGCCGGGCTTATTGGGCAGGCTGAAGCACTGGTAATAGCGCAGGTCCTCCTCGGTGAGCAAGCCATCGGCTACGCCCTCGCGGAAGATGGGCTCCAGCTTGAAGCTGCGTCCTGCCACCATGGCAGACTCGAAGAAATAGCCGGTCTTGAGGGGAGAGAACTCGTCGTGCAGAGACAGCACATATTCGCGGTATTTTTCCACGTCGATGCCGCCCATGATAAAGCGCAGACTGCTGACCTGATTGTCCCCGTTCTCATCGCCGGAGCTGGTGGGCACGCCAGCCATGCGGGTGAGCACAGCATCACCGGTAGCATCCACAAAGTTTCCGGCTGCAATGGCCTGCAGACCGTTCACGGTCATCACCACGATGTACCGGATGTGCTTGTCCTCGCACACCGCATCCACCAGTGTGGCGTCATACAGCAGCCTGCCGCCGTTGCTGACATACAATTCCTCAAAAGCATCGCTGAGCTGATCCGGTGCAAACCAGATCATTGTGGTAATGCCGTCACGGGTGGTGACGCCGTGCCTGTTCAGGGTCTCCTCTACCCTGTGCAGCACATCCAGATGTTCCACATAGGTGGGCATCATGGGGCACACCAGCGCACGGGAAGCCGTGCCGCCCAGAAACGCCCCCTTTTCCACCAGCAGGACCTTCTGCCCGTCGATGGCGCAGCGGATGCCGGCTGCGGCACCGGCAGCACCGCCGCCCACCACAACAGTATCATAGTGGCCCAGAAGGGGCAGCTGCCTGCCCAGATATTCAATGCTTTCCATGTTGCGCCTCCAACAATTGATGATAGGTATGGGCAAAGCCGTGTGCGCCGATCTCGGAAAGGGCACGGATGCCGGTCTTGCCCAGACGGAGCGGGCCGATGCTGATCATGGGCACCTGATAGTCCCGGCTGGTCAGGCCCAGCTTGTTCCACTCCAGAAAGTGATAATATTCATGGCTGAGGATCAGGTTCTCCGCTTCCATGCGGGTCATTTTGTTCTGCTGCGCCCACAGTTCCACCGATCTGAGATAGAGGGTGACGCAGTTTTTGCCCGCCACATAGTCGCTGAAATAGCGCTGGTTGCCGGAAACAAAGTCGATGTCCCGCTCCACCACCGTCAGCCCGTTTGCCTTGCAGATGGCAAAAAAGTCTGCACTGCCGCCGCTTTGTGCAAAGACATCCCTTGCCGCGGCGCAGCCTTTTTCCCACGCGGCATCCACGATGCGGGCGCGGTCTGCCTCCGGGATGCGGGGGCAGCACGGGTCGTAGGAAAGCTCTTTTTCCGCCAGATCACGGCCGGGAAAAGGCAGTGCATAAGACGACATGGCAGCCTCCTTTGGTCGGTCAGGAATCGATGCGCAGGGTCGCAGCCACAATGACCGGAGTTTTGGCATCGTAGCCGTTCAGCTCCACATTGGCAAGGCTGTAGATCTGCTCCTCGCTGGACATGCCGGACAGGTCGATGATGCGCTTGCCCAGCACGATGTATACATTGGGGTAGTTGGTGCCGCCATCGTTGTAGACGGTCAGCTCTTCCAGCATATAGGCGACCGCATCACGCCAGCTGCTGATATCGGCCTGACGCACCGTGGCGTTGGCCTTCTGCAGGCGGATGACCCCCTCTTCGTCGATCAGGCGCAGCGGATGAGAGGTCTTTTTCATCAGGCCGAACAGCTTTTTCTCCACCTTATCCGCCGTCACTGCGCACATGTTCTCGCTTCTGGCTGCGATATGCAGGGCCTTGGGGTCCATGCTCAGGTTCTCTGCCGCCAGTTCCAGCAGCTTGTCCTCGGTCAGTTTTTCGGCGCTGCGGTTCTTGCTGCGCAGCTCGGTAGCACCCACGGCGATGGCGCGGATCACGTTGCGCTGGGTATCCACCTCCACGGTCACTTCCACAGAACCGGGCGCGGCTCCGTTCCGGATGGCCTTCTGCTCGGCCTCCCGGCGCACACTGATGATGTCATTGTCGGTGGGGTTGGAAACGCTGCGCTCCACCATATCACGCACCATGGCCAATGCCACGCCGATGGTGGAAATGACCGGGCCGTTCTTTGCCAGCCGGCTCTTGTGATGCATGGTCTCGGCCAGATGCGGCACCACACTGGCAGCGCCACCGCCGCCGCCCACGAACACGGTGTGCTGGGGATCCATGTGGTAGTCCTTCATCAGCTGGGCAGCTACCCTGCTGTTTTTGGCGGCGGCAAAGCCCAGCACCTTGCGGGCAGCTTCTTCCACGGTGCAGCCCATGTTGTCTGCCAGCGGCTTCCATGCCTTGCGGGCGGCTTCCACGTTGCCATAGGCATAATCGCCGGGCTTGACGTAGCCCGCAATGTTGGCAGCGCCGGACATGGTAAGGCAGACCCTGACGCCGTTGTCGCACTCGATGCTGGCGTACTCCGGGTCGCCGGGCATGGGGCTCACGGGCACCAGACGGGGGTTCTGGATCTTGTCGGCATCGGTGAACACCTCATAGTCCAGACCGGCGATGTGGGCGCTGCGGGGGCCGGTATCGCAGGCCTTGCCGTCCTTCACCTCCACCATGCTGCCGCCGCCGATGCCGACGGTGCGCACGTCCAGACTGTTCAGGTAGGTCTTGTGGCCGCCCACCTCGGCGTACTTGATCATCACCTTGCCGTCCTTGACACAGGAGATGTCGGTAGAGGTACCGCCCACCTCAAAGAACAGGCCATCGGTCAGCTTTTCGTACATCAAAGCACCGGCAACGCCTGCGGCAGGGCCGGAGAGGATGGTCAGGATGGGGCGGCTGCGCACCTCGTCCACGGTCATCACGCCGCCGTCGCAGCGCATGACCATCAGCGGGCTCTTGATGTCCGCATTTTTGATGCTCTGGTCGGTCATGGTGGCGGCATCCAGCATCTTGGGCATGATGCTGGCGTTGATCACGGCGGTGCGGGTGCGGACCTTCAGACCGTACAGCTTGGAGATCTCGTTGGTCGCTGTGGCAGGCAGGCCCATTTCACCGCAAATCTCCACCACCCGGTTCTCGTTCTTCGGGTCGTCCACGCTGAAGGCCTCGGCGGCAACAAAGGTCTGTGCCCCCTGCTCCTGCAGCTTCTGGATAGCCGCGCGGATGCTGCCGTCCAGATCCGGTGTATTGGTGTCCACATATTCGTTGCAGCTGCGCAAGTACTTGCCCTCAGACAGCTCGATGTCCCCCATGGTGGTATCGCCCTTGCTCTTTGCGCCCTGCAGGCCGCTGCCCAGCGTGATGATGCCGACGGGGGCCACATCGCCCTCCAGCAGGGCGTTGGTGGCCTGCGTGGTACCGTGGGCGATGAAGATAACATCCTCCGGCCGGATCTCGCACTGCTCCATGACCTTGTGCAGCACCTGTACGATGCCGGCAGCAACGCCCTCGGCGGCGGTATGGGTGGTGGGGACCTTTACGCTTCCAACGACCTCAAAGGTCTCGTTATCAATGGCAACGGCGTCGGTGAAGGTACCACCAACATCAATTCCGATACGGACTTTCATAAAGCAAAAACCTCCTGTTTTTCCTTCTTCTTTGCTGCTTTTCGAGCCCGGGCAGATCCGGGTATAAGAATGGGCGGTCCCAGCATCTCGCGAAGATGGAACGACAAACGCGCGGGATACTCGGACCGCCCATGCAGCGGGCTGCGTACAGCCCGCTGCAGACGGCTTGTGGGGGAGAAAACAACTCAGAAGTAGAGCATCGCGCCCAGAATGACGCCGACGATGGACACTGCCCACAGATACGGCAGCATCTTCTTGGTGCAGGTGTTCACGTCCACCTCGCAGAAGTTTGCGGTCCAGACGTTCTGGGTGTTGGTGGGGTCGCCGCCGCACTGGATGCGCTCAGCCGCCAGGAAGGCAGCCATGACAGCCAGCGGGTTCAGGGTGCCCAGACCAATGATCAGCGCTGCGATGCCGGAGCCGAGGCCAAACATGTTCATGGGGCCGCGGTACAGCGCCAGAGGTGCCAGAATGGCGAAGAAGATGATGTAGGGCACGCGGCTGGTGGGAACGATGGCCAGCAGCAGCGGGTTCAGAACTTCCTTGACGCTTGCGTTGGTGACAGCCAGGAACAGGATGCCGATGCCGACCATCAGGATGACGGCGGGGCCTGCATCGGTGATGCCGTCGTAGCAGGTCTTGGTCATCTGGTTCATGGCCTTGCTGAAGCTCTGCGAGGTGAAGAGCAGGCACCAGATGATGCCAACGGTGAATGCAGGCGTGACAGGCACTTTCAGGAAGGCGACCAGCACGATGGGGATCAGCGGGGTGATCATGGCCAGACCGCCGCGCACGCCGGTGAGCTGCTTTGTGGGCTTTGTGTTGTCCACGGGAGCGGAGAATGCGAACTTGATGCCGTTGCGCTTGAACTCCACAATGACCATGATGAGGGTGGCGATGGCAGTCGCTGCCATCAGGTAGATCTCAAAGCCCTGAATGTCGGCGATGTCCAGCGAGAAGATGCTTGCAAAGCTCTTCCAGTTTGCAATGTTGCAGGCAAGGCCGGTGGTGAATGCCATCAGGAAGATGCAGGCTGCGCTTGCAGCGGGCACGCCAACAGAGATAAGGATGGGCAGCACGATGGAGCCTACCATGATGATGGAGCCCAGACCGCTCAGGGTGGTGAACAGGACAGCGGTGGCCACAACCATGATCAGGGTGACTACCAGCGGACGGTCGCCGCCCAGCTCAGCGCTCTTTTTGATGATGTTCTCGGTGACGCCGGTCTTGTTCATCAGCTGACCCAGCCATGCACCAAAGATGGTTGCCATGATGGCGCTGCCCATACGGACGGTGCCGGCTTCAAACACGGTGGTCAGCCAGCCGATCTCTGCGCCGTCCGCGTTTTTGCCGAACATCGGCACACCGGCGATGATGCAGATGACGACAGCCATCAAAGGAAGCGCCAGCAGAGTAGGGATCTTCTTGGTCATCATCAATGCCGCGACGACCAGGAATGCCACAACGATCAGAATGCCTTGTAACATAGTTCTGCTCCTTTTTTTGCGGGGGCAAGCCCCCTTTATTCTCACCGTAAACCACGGCAAGTTTCATTTTCAGGCGTCCGTGCTGCACAACAGGCTCTGACGCAGATCCGTTGCCATAAAGGCAGGCGTATGGACGGGATCCGGGTTCAGCACCACCGGACGCATCTCCGGGCTTTTCAGCTTCTGCACCACCCCGCGCATGAACGCCGGGCTTGCAGCCGCCGGGCCGGAGAGATACAGCTTCTCGATCACGAACAGCGAACAGAGCAGCCGCGCCACATTGCTCAGCCGCACCGTAAAGCAGCTCACCGGGCTTTGCGTGTTTTTCAGCGCTGCCGCCTGCTGAGCGGGCGGTGCAACTTCAAAGTTCTGCGCCAGCTCCAGCAGAGAGCCGCCTTCGGGCAGCAGCAGACCGGTGATGTCTGCCTGTCCCTCGCTGCGCAGTGCCACCGGCTGTTCCTTCTGCACGATCTGCACCACGGCCCGGTCGCCAAGGTCGATGTGTGCATAGTTGGAACCTACCGACTTGCCGGCCTCTGCCAGTGCACGGCTTACGGTATAGACCCGGCTGTATTCCTCCACGATCGGCACTTTGAACTGGGTAAACAGCGCCTCCCGCAGAGAAATGGTCGCCGCGGTATAACCGGTGGAGTACATCACGCGGAACTCGCTGATCTCGGTGTCGTCCTGAAACAGCAGCCCGATGCTCTTCATCTTGCCTGCGTGGAGCTCCTCCATGGAAAAGCCCTGAAAGATCGCATCAGAGATCGAAGTCAGGAGCTCGTTTCCATCCCCGCCGTGGTCGGGCAGCACCGTGCGGAACACACACTGCAAAGCCATGTCGTAGAGATATAAAACCGCATGGCTGCGTCCGATATCTACCACAACGACCCTGCCATAGTCCGGACAGATGGTCAGTCCGGCACGGCTGCGCCCTGCCGTTGCGGCACGCAGGCCGCTCTCCTGCACGACGCCCTCTGCCAGCAGCTCTCCCACCAGCGCCGTGATGGTGCTGGGAGAAAGTCCTGTCTGTTTTGCCAGTTCGATCCGGGAGAGCCCGCCCTCGGTGAGCAGTGCCCGCAAAATCAGGCGGCGGTTCTTCTCCTTTACTGTCCGCAGGCTGGATTTTTTCATAGCTGTGATTCCTTTCAGACCCCATTGTCTTCGCTTATTTCGGATTGTGAAATAAGCACTGTCTACAGAATAACACGCTGTTTGGGATACATCAATACTTTTTTCGGGTTCCGAAATAATTTAGCGTCCTGAACATTTTCAAGGTATGTTTTTTGTGCATTTTTCTCTCAAAAAAAAATGTTGGAACGTGTTCAGTTCCTGTCACCAGCTCCAACAAGCTCCGGGACGCCTTGATCCCGGGGCTTTTCACTTACTTCCGTCCCCTGCAAGAAAATTTCCTCAAAAAACATTGACAAACCCTTGCCCCAGTGGTAATATATACAGGCAGTCTGTGAGACTGCGAATTGAATATGGGCGTGTTCCCGAGTGGCCAATGGGGACAGACTGTAAATCTGCTGCTTTCAGCTTCGGTGGTTCGAATCCACCCGCGCCCACCAAACAAGAAAAATCCGAACCTGTTTCCGATTGGAGAAGGGTTCGGATTTTTCGTTTTCTTCGGGTACAACAATGAAGGCTCCCGTGGACGGCACAAAACTCCGATACCTTGTCATAGACCGTAAGACAATCACAAGATTTGGAGGGTATGATTATGAAGTACGATGCAAGAGCTTGCCATTTCAACATGGATACCGGGTGCGTGGAACTGCTACTCCGGGATGGGAGAAAAATTTCCATTGACTGCACCGGGGCCGAGGATGCTCTGGATGTTACCATGGAGCAGAGGTCAGAACTGGACTACCTCATCTACAATGACCCGCTGGGCTATGCGGACTTGATTTTGAATGGCGACCCAGAGGAATATTTGAAAAATGCAACCGGGAGCCATGGGCTAGAAGATTAAGGACAAAAAAATAAGAGGTGTGCCCAACTGGACACACCTCGGTGAGATACATCTATATAAGGCAGGGCGTTCCCTTTACTGGGAGCGTCCTGCTGTTTTTATGCTGCAACAGGCAAGGCTTGTAGTGCTTCCTGCTCTTTCAGCCATTCCTCATATTCGCGCTGGCCTTCCTCGCTGTTGAAAAACTCAACCATGGAGGGATAAAAGCAACGTGCAAGGGTCTTGATTGCTTCATCCGGGTAGCCGGATTTGTTTGACTTCTTCTTTTTGTTCAAATGGTATCCTCCGAAAATCAAAGTTCCATATCCTGCCCACGCTTGCGGTTTCGCTGCGGCACATTCATGGTGCGCTCCTGCTTGGGGGCAAGAATCTTTTCCAGAAAGCCGCGCACCAGTTCAGGCGCACGGTGTAGCGCGTCCAGATAGGGCTTCACTTCATACCAGAGCTCATGATACTTTTGACCCCAATGAGCAGCTTCCTTCTTGGCGGTGGAAAGTTCTTCTTTCAGGCGGCGGTTCTCCACGTCCATCATATAGCCGTGGTCGGCCTGTTTTTTCAGCTTGGAGAATTCTTCTTCGGTCAGCGAGTAGTTACCGAGAAAGGTGCGCTTGCCGATATAATCCAGATCGCGCGCATGAATGAGGGCTTCTTTCGTGAGCGTGGTCTTTTTCTGAATGGAGGCAAGTTCTTTCTCCTTTCGGGAGAGGGCCTGACTGGTTTTAGCAAGCGATTGTGCCTGCTGGTCGGCTTGGGTGGTCAGGGTGTCCAGCCGTTCCTGCTCCCGCTGGACTTTGAACTGGGTGACGGTCAGGTGTTCTTCGGTGCTGCCGCGCTCACCGCGCTCCACATCCGTGTACCCGGCAGCGCGCATATAGTTGAAGAAATCGTCCTGCAGGACGCTGTACGACTTCTTCAGGACTGGCTTGCCGTTCTTTTGCAGCACGGGCTTTCCGGCATCGTCCAGCAGGGGCTTGGATGCCCACTTCTTGCTCCGGCTGACCTGCATGACAGTCTCCTTGACGGTGCCGACCAGTGCCTTGTCCTTGCAGCGTTTCGACCAGAGGATCTGCTTTTCCACCACAGGTACATAGACCACATGGAGGTGGTAGTGGTAGACCTCCCGGCCCAGTGCTTCGGTCATGGCACGGTTGATCTCATCGGCGTGCATGACTGCCGAGAGGATATACTGCTCACCGCCCACGATTTGCACAGCAGCTTTGTAGGCATCCGCATAGAACTGCTTGGCGAACTCGTAGCCACCGTGATTGTCAAAATAGGCCGAGTTGACATCAAAGACAAGTTCACAGTAGTGGGTAGCATCCGGCTTCAAGCCGCGCGTGGAGATGGTTTCGGCGGCTTCCAGTTGGGCGAATAGGTCGGTGTAGCTGGCGGTTGGCTTTTTGAAGTGGACGTTCCATGAGGTGCGCTGGGGGATAATGTCGGGGTTCCGATAGCTGTCCTTTTCGCGCTCGTTGTGCTGCTGGGTGTTGCCAACGGCTTTGTCTGAAACGGCGAGATTTCGGACACTGGTGCGGTCAATACCATCATTTCTTGCCAAAGGGCATCCCTCCTTTTGGGGTTCAGAGGAAGGTGACGAGGACGGAGATGCACTTCCCCGGAAGTGTAATAACCCACTATGACACTTTCATCCCTATGGGCTGCAAAGTGTAGTGGGCTCTTCGAGGACTCTCCGAGGGGGAACGTCTCCTGCGGGAGAGCTAATCAAGTTCACGTTTGCGAAGCAATGAAAGCCCCAGTGGGGCTTTTAAGTGACCGAACGGTCTTGCGCCAGCAAGATGGAGGGGCCTCGCCCCGACAAGTTCGCACAATGCGAACTTGATTGCTCCGTACGCATCTGAAAAAATTGCGTACGGACTTCAAATAACCCGTACGGTCTGTACGACGTACGAAAATCCAAAATAAAAACGATAGCACGTTTTAATTTGTCTCGATTTGCCGTACAGGTGCGTACAAGTACAGACCGTACAGGTTGTACGAACTTCTTCCGTGAAAAATGCACTTTTTACGGGCAGGGGTGGACAAGCGGTTCGATGCCTACAAAACCCCGCACCCTGCGGCCACCGGGCAGGTAGATGTTGTTGGTGGCTTCAAGGTTATAGCGGCGGTCGTTCTGTCGCAGTTCCGCGCTGAAACGGATGGCAGATACGCTGTGGCAGGCGTTGTCCTCGCACCACTGCTTGTAAATGTCGTAGAACTCCTTGGAACTGATGGAGTAGTCTGCCTTGAAGCGGAAGTAGCCCTCGGACTCCATGAAGTCGATGACATTGTTGCTGCTGCGCTTGATGGTGTCCACGTTGGCGGCGGCTCGTTCGCTGACCGTGAAGCGGAAATCGTTCTGCACCAACCGGTGCAGTCCTTCCAGACACCACAGCAGGATGCCTTCCAACTCGGCGCACATCTTTTCCACAAGGAAGGGGTCGTCCGTGCGGTCAGCAGGCTTGTCCTTGGTGGTCAGGATGAGCTGACGGCGGAAGAAGCCGTCCGAATGGTCGTACAGCGAGGTCAGCGCACCGTTGCCGAAACAGAGGAATCGGGCGTAGATGTCCCGCTGGTAGCTCTGGACACCCTTGCGCTCCAAGTCCAGCTTGGCTTCGGCGGTGACGATGGTCTTGATATAATTCGTTTTGGGCAGGGCGTTCATGTCCATGTCGTCGTCGATCATCAGCAGGCGGCGTTCCAGATCGGCACGGGCAAAGCGGTTGTTCTCCACCTTCTGGACGCTGCCGTTGCTGGCGGCATCTCCCATGAGCCGTTTCAGCACCAGCCCGATGCGGGACTTGCCCTCGCCGCCCTTGCCGACAATGAGCATCATCTTCTGTCCCTTGGTGCTGGGGATCAGGCAGTAGCCCAGATACTCCTGCAAGGTGAGGATGTCGGCATCGTCCAGCAGCTCGTGCAGAAAGGTCAGCCAGCGGTCAGGGCTGGCGGCTTTGGGGTCATACCTCACAGGCAGGCGGTTCTGGCAGAACAGGCGGTTCTCCTGAAAAGAGCCGTCCGGCAGATGGTACACGCCGTTCTGGAGGTGGATGCAGTCCTGCTCGATGGGAAACGGGTCGGAAAAGGCCAGCAGCTTGATGGTCTCCAGAATGTTGGTGACCTTTTTGGACAGGCCGGAGGTGACGTATTCCTCGATGTTCTCCAAGATGCGCTGCTTGATCTCGCTTTCGTCCTCCACCGGGCCGTCCAGCGTGTACAGCGTTCCATTGACGCATTTCAGCGGCCACTGTTCCAGAAGGGCACGTCCAAACTGGACTTCGTCAATTTTCTTGCCGTTGTACCAGTCCGGCCATAAGGGGTTGCGGGAAATGTTTTTCTTCATAGGGTAGTTCTCCTTTAGAAAAGTGAAGTGGTGGGTCTCACGGTGAGACCCACCACTTCGGGTGAATAAATTATCAGGCGCACTTCGCCAGAGCAAGGCGGTCGATGCGCTCTTCCAGCATCAGCAGGTACGACCCGGACAGCAGCTGTGAGGCGGCAGCGGCCTTCTGCTGGGGCGTCCCAAATGCAACGCAGTCCGTCAGGTGCTCGATGGTCTCGGTCATGTGGAGGGCTTCTTCAAACCGTGGGTCATGCGGTTCCTCCGGGGTGGCGGGCTTGTAGCGCTCCTGCCAGTCGTGCAACAGGTCAAGATAATCGGTCAGCACCCGCAGGCAGTAGGCGATGTCTGCCCACTGCTCGTCCGTCAGGCCACGCTTGGGCGGCGGCAGGGCGATGGCGTTGGCGGGCGGCTTGTCCGGGTCAAGCCCGAAGTCACTTGCGAGCTTCTCGGCGGCTTGCCGGGGGTTCAGGTCGAACAGCTTGGCGGTGAGGTCGATGGCATCTCCATTGGCCCCGCAGCCAAAGCAGTAATAATAGTTGTCGTTCAGCTTCATGCTGGGGTCGCTGTCGGAATGGAACGGACAGCACACCATGCCATGGCGGTCGGGCTCCATGCCGTACATCTCTCCCACCTGCCGAACGGTGATGGCGGACTTGATAGTTTGATACAGGCTCAAGGGCATTCCTCCTTTGTTTCGTGTGTTGCACCAGAGTACCCGGCGTGGGAACTCTGGTGTTTTTTGCTTCCTGCCTGAATATACGGAGAATTTTGCAGAAAGGGTGAAAAAGCGGCAGAACTGCAACGGAAAAAGAAAAAAGCCCTTACTGGTTGCAGGGCTGCAACAGCAAGGGTGGAGAGGTGACCGTATATTGAACAAAACGGCAGAGCGTATTATAATGAGGAAAAAGCTCAAAAAGGAGGGCCGACCACATGGCACAGGAATATCTGCCCGCACCATCCAACATCCGTCTTGCGGACTTGATGAAAGAGCACGACATCAGCCAACCGGAGCTTGCCAAGGAAATCGGCTGCTCCAAAAGCACCATCAGCCGCTTCATCAGCGGCGCAAAAGGGACGCTGACCCATGAGCAGGTGCTGAAAATCGCAAGGCTGTTTAATGTGTCCACGGATTTCCTGCTGGGAGAAACCAACATCCCCGACCGCAAAAATTACGACATTGCCGAACTGGGCTTGTCCGTAGAAGCTGCAAAGAACCTCTACACAGGGCGTGTCAATACAGAGGTGGTCAATCTGCTGCTGGAAAATGCCCGCTTCGCAGAGCTTACTTACCGCATATCGCAGTATTTTGATGATACCTTTGCTTCCGGCATCGCGGCACAGAACGCCATGCTCACGACATTGAGCACCCTGCTGCGCACAAAGGTCAAGACCCCGGAAGCAGCCAAAGCCGCAAAGGACATCAGCCTTCGGAGAAAGCCGGTGTATCAAGGCGATCTTGATGACATTGAAATGTACTTCATGGCGGCGGTCAAGGAAATCAAAAAGGGGATCGGGAGCCATTACGCCGAACAGGAAGCCATGAGCAAGAAAGTGGCAGAGAAGATGTTCACTGAATTGACCAAAGGGCAGGATGTGCAGCACCCAACGATTACGGCAGAGCAGTTGACAGATGCAATGTTGGACAGTGTTTCGGGCATGGAAGGAGCCACGCCGGAAGCACTGGAACAGCTGCGGAACGGTCTGCTGGGAATCTTGCAGTCTGCCGCAGAGCAGGAAAACGCCCATGAAGCAGACGAATGAACGGCTTTGTGCGCTGGCACAGAAAGGCGATGCTGCCGCGCTGGACAGCCTGATCGACAACAACAAGTCCTTTATTGGCAAGGTGGCGAATGACCTTTTTCGCAGCATGAATTTGGCACAGGCTGGCCTGAACCTTGACACGGACGATTTGAAACAGGCGGGCAATCTGGGCTTATGGAAAGCTGTGCCGAAGTTCGATGCAGCGCGCGGCATGAAGTTCCTGACCTATGCGGCTCCTGCCATCCGCAACGCCATGATGGACATGGTACGAGATGCCTTTGCCGCTTTTGAGCAGCGGATGGTAACGGAGGACAAGGACGGCGTCTGCTACCAGCGCGTTTCGCTGGATGAGGTTCTGCCGGGAGAAGAGCAGCTGCGGCGTATCGAAGCCATAGCCGACCCCTACGCCATGCAGCCGCAGAGTATTATGGAAGAGCAAGAATCGCGCCGGGAACTGTACGATGGCCTGAAACGGCTGACCCAACGGGAGCAGACTTACCTGCTGTACCGCTATGGCTTCACCGATGGTGAGGAACATCCTTTGATCGGTACGGCGATATACTTCCACCTGACAAAAGGCCGCGCCAAAAAGACCGAGGAACAGGCCATGGATAACCTGTGGCTGGAACTGCCGTGGTGGTTTATATGAATGGGCAGAGAGGAATTGTGTCAAATTGACATAATTCCTCCCGATAAGAGGGATGTGAGCGAAAATGCTGGCAATGTATCTGGCAGTTCTGGATGACCGGAGCAGCGAAGAACAATTTATAGATGTATATAATACCTACAAGCGGCTGGTCTACCATACCGCTTACAAAATTATGGGCGATTCATATCTGGCAGAAGATGTGCTGCAAGAGGTTTTTTTGTACGTTGCCAAAAATTTTTCTAAAATTCATCGAGAAAACTGTCACGAACTCGCCGCTTATCTCGTTAGTTGTAGTAGAAGCCGTGCATACGATATGCTTCGCAAGCAGCGAGAAGAACCGCTGGAAGAAGTCCCGGACGCACCAGATGATGCCCCGGTGCCGGATGATGCCGTAGTCAGCACCGATAACATCCAACACCTGACAGAACTGATCGGACAGATGAAACCGATGTACCGTGATCCTCTGCGCCTTTTGGCGATGGGCTACACAAACCGGGAGATTGCAGAATCGCTTGGACTGACAGATGAAGTAGTTCGGATGCGGCTTTTCCGTGGAAGAAAAATATTGTGGAAGGAGTTGAACAGCCGTGAGTGAGCGGACAGAGATCTCTTTTGATGCAGCTTTGATGATGGCACTCCGTGCAGATGCACAGAAAGAACTGGACGAGCTGCCAACTCCGGCACAGCTTAAAGAACGCTACCCGGATACTTTCCGATGGGATGCTCGCCTGCAAGCGGCGTTGCATAAACGCCGCCCTGTGCTGAAACGAGTGCTTGTTGCGGCCCTGACGCTGGTAATTCTGACCCTCGGTGCGCTTGCAGTAAGCGCAGACTTCCGCAAGGCAGTTTATACGATGATTCAGAAGTTCCTGCCTGTTGAGATGCAGCTGACATATCAGGTGGATGGCGAGCCGTTGGAACGATTGCCGGATGGATACAACGATCATTATGTGCCGGACGGTTTTGAACGAGATTATGAACAAGGATATGATAACGAAATATCATTCCTTCATGCCTACGTTGATGCCAATGATAAGAACATCTTTTATTATGTGGACAGTTCCATAATTCAAGACTATGGACAAGTCGAAACTTTCGACAATGAGCATACGGTTTATGAGCGCATTAAAGCTGGAACAGCTGATGCCACACTCGGAACGAGTAATAATGGAGGACATACAGGATATGTACTAGTATGGGAGAAAGATGGCATTTCACATACGATTATTGGAAAGATACCACGTAAAGAGATTCTAAAAATTGCAGAGAGCATTTCCTGACGGGCTAATTCTTGCCCACACACTTGTAATTGCTTACAAATGTGCGGGCGTTTTTTTGTCGAAACATCCAAAGTTGACAAGACCTTAAACTTTTTCCCAAAAAGCTGTCACAAACACAATGTGAACTACGTTGACTAAACAAAAGCTCCTATTGGGAGCAAAAAATGGAGGTGAACAGCGAATCAAAATGACACGAGAAGAAATTATTTCTATGCTGTCAACGGAGTTGGACGAGAAATGGGACAATGGAATCACTTGTTTGATGGTTGAGGATTCGGATGCTTATATTCCGGTGATTGTTCATCATCAAAAAGATGGACTTATTGTTGAAGTAGAAGAACAAGACAAGAAAATCTATCAAATTGGACGAAATGAGCTAAATAAAACATCTTAGTCATCACCAAAAAAATCATTGAAATCAGTCACAATTTGACGCATAGAATATGAATTCAAACTTGATATGAGGTGATTCCAATGCAGAACTTAAAGCATATAAATATTATATAACAGATGTGAAGTCTGCCGCAAAAAACAACAATTACTACGAAGGCTATGTTCCGAAAGACTGGAAAACGCAGTCTCTTGCTGTGAACTTTCACAATGAAATGTTCACTTATAATGCATGGAATGTTGTAGGATGGGCGTAATGCCGAGGAAGTGCAAATGTCTTTAAGCAATCAAGAAAAATTTGTCAATAGTTTTTGGGTGATTATTCTTTTAGTTGCTGTTGGAATCTATTTTTGGGTGATTCCTAAAAATTCAATCGCAGAAGCGTATAGCAAGAAAAAACACTACAACTTGAAAAAGACATCAAGATTCTTGGCTGTTGGTTTTTGGGTAATAGCGATTTCTTGTGTTCCAGTGCTGATTTCGCTGTGGTTTGATACTCCTTGGATCTGCATTATATGTGTGATTCTCTTGGTACTAGGGACATCTGTTCTACACGATTATGAGAGTGGAGGAAAATTGAAATAAATTTATAGCTTTTCATCTTGTGATGATGACAAACAGCCCTCTATTTGCAACGACTGCAAAGTAGAGGGATGTTTTGTCTGCTTTGGATATTTTAATTAAAGGTTAGTCTTCTAATATGCCATGGTCACAGCCAAGTGAGAGATAATGCTCAATCTCACCACCCAGCACAAGCTGGGCATACTCCAGCGGCTTATTGTACAGCAGCCAGTCCAGTTCCGCCCGCCGTGTCGGGGTGTTGCCGTATTCATCCTCAATGGCGATGCAGTCGATGGCAAGGGTGGAACCGTCCGCGAACCGGGCTTCCACCCGGTTGGTATCCATATTGTAGCGGCAGGAAAGCAATTTTGTCATAATAGTATCCTCCAAGACTTGATTTTTGGTGTGCGGCCACTCAAACCAATGCCGTCAAGTCGGTGGGGGATATGGATAACCTGTGGCTGGAACTGCCGTGGTGGTTTGATTGAATGAAAAGAAAAATCGTGATTGTGCTACAAGTTTTCTGGAAATTTATGTGCAGCTATACGATTTTGAAAAATTTTGTGGACAAACGAAATAAAATAGGCTTGAATTTCGTTATCTAAACAAAAAGCAAGGAGGGTAGGTTTGATGATTTGTAAAAATTGAGAGCATAAAAATAAAGTAGGAATTCGATATTGCCAGCGATGTGGGCAGTAGTGAAAGAAGGTATAGACAATGAAGAAAACTTTATATACATTTTTGGTTTGGAATTTTCTGTTGTTTGTAGCTGGTTTAAGTGATATTGTTTTTTATAGAAATCTTAC
This sequence comes from Faecalibacterium sp. HTF-F, assembly GCF_023347535.1. Lineage (NCBI taxonomy): Bacteria > Bacillati > Bacillota > Clostridia > Eubacteriales > Oscillospiraceae > Faecalibacterium > Faecalibacterium wellingii. The sequence continues at coordinate 851,056 of NZ_CP094473.1, read as the reverse complement.
ATCGGTAGAAGGTATGACAATAAGCTGGACCCAGCCAGCGCTTGTAAGTATTACTTCATTTTTAATATTGCTTTCAATATATTATGGGATGCACCAGCTCCTTTTCGGGAAAAATTTTTATTTGAAACTGGAAATCAAGCAGGAAGACATAGATAAATTGCGAAATTCAATTTATGATTTTCTGAAAAAAGGCGAAATTGACCCCGAAAAATTGCAGCAACACTTGAAGTGTTTGATAATTGCTGAAGTTGTTTTGTGGGGTGGATTCATCGTTTACTTATTTATATCAAATGGCTACTAATTTTCAATTCTAATAATGGGGTAAAGTGGTACGAATGAAAAAGATACAGAACTTTTTCTCGACGATTTTGCAAAATCTGCTATAGTCACAGCTGAGTGAGAGATAATGCTCAATCTCACCACCCAGCACAAACTGGGCGTACTCCAAAGATTTATTCTAACGAATGAATATTCTGCGCTTTAAACAATTTAATGACGAATATATTGTGCAATACAGAGAATTTCAATAGCGGCTTCGCACTCGATTGACTTGTAATGCAAAAAGCATTACAATAAATTCGAGGTGATAACCATGGAAAAAACGATGATGTTGAACGTCCGGGTCAGCCCCAGCGTTAAGCAGCAAGCCGAGGATGTCCTGAAGCAGCTCGGCATCCCAATGGCAACAGCCATTGATATGTACCTGCGCCAGATTACCCTGACTGGCGGCATCCCCTTCTCGCTGTCCCTGCCGAAGGCTCCGGCTGCGCTGAACGCTGACACTATGACCGATGACCAGCTCCATGCAGCCTTGCAGGTGGGCATCAAGGAGATTCAGAACGGTGATACCGTGGATGCTGCAAGCGCATTCGCACAGTTCAGGGAACAGCACAGATGAAGCAGTATGACGTAAAAATTTCCCATGCAGCCCTCAGTGATATGGAGCAGATTTACAGCTACATTGCTGACCGTCTGTTGGAGCCTGACACGGCTATGGGGCAGTATAACCGCATTGCAGAAGCTATCCAATCGCTGAACATCCTGCCGGAACGCTGCGCGCTGGTGGAAAGTGAACCAGAGCGCACCCAAGGGCTGCGGCAGATGCTAGTGGACAACTACTCGGTGTTCTACATCGTGGGCGAGGATGCGGTGTCAGTGGCTCGTGTGCTGTACAGTGCATCCGACCTTGTGCGCCGCCTGCGGAGAATGAAGTGAAAGGGGTGTTTGCATGACCGCCGTAATCTACGCCCGCTATTCCAGCGACAACCAGCGCGAAGAATCCATCGAAGGCCAGATTCGTGAATGTACGGCTTATGCCGAAAAGAACGGCATTACCGTGGTCAAGCACTACATCGACCGCGCCCTTTCTGCCAAAACTGACAACCGCCCGGATTTCCAGCAGATGATCAAGGACAGCGAAAAGCGGTTGTTTGATATCGTGTTGGTCTGGAAGCTTGACCGTTTTGCCCGAAACCGTTATGATTCGGCCCACTATGAGTACCAGTTGGAACGAAATCACGTCAAGCTGGTATCTGCCACGGAGCCTATCTCTGACAGCCCTGCGGGTATCATGGTCAAGAGTATGCTCACCGGCATGGCTGAATACTACTCGGCAGAACTTTCTGAAAAGGTCGTGCGCGGCATGACCGAGAATGTTCTGAAGGGGAAGTACAACGGCGGCACGATTCCCATTGGTTTTAAGGTGGATGAGGAGAAGTTCTTTCAAATCGACCCGCTGAAAGCTCCCTTTGTGGTAGAAGCCTTTCAGCGGTACAACGATGGCGCAACTATGAAAGAACTGATGAACTGGCTGAACGACAGTGGCGTGACCACCAACCGCAACCAGAAGTTCACCTACAACAGTGTTCAGACGCTGCTGACGAACAAACGGTACATTGGTGAAAACCACTTCAAGGATATCGTAATGCCGGACAGCATCCCGGCCATCGTGGACAAGGACTTGTTTGAGGAAGTGCAGCTGAAAATCAAAAAGAACAGCCGTGCTCCTGCCCGTCACAAGGCCGAGGACGATTACTTGCTCACCACCAAGCTGTTCTGCGGAATGTGCGGCGCGATGATGTTCGGCGAGTGCGGTACGGGTAGAAACAAGGTCGTTCATCATTATTATAAGTGCGCCACCGCGAAGCGTTTCAAGACCTGCAAGAAAAAGACCGTCCGTAAAGAGTGGCTGGAAGATTTGGTCATAGCTGAAACCATGAAGCTGATTCAGGACGATGCCGTGATTGATGCCATCGTTGCAGAAGTCATGGCGTTGCAGGATCAGGAAAACACCACGCTCCCTTTGCTGGAAAAGCAGATGCGCGAGATAGAAAACGGCATTGAGAATATGCTGAACGCCATCCAAGCGGGTGTGTTGACCAATTCCACCAAATCGCGTTTGGAAAAGCTGGAAGCCCAGCAGAAAGAACTTGAGATTCGGATTGCCGAAGAAAAAATCGCTCGGCCACGGTTAAGCGAAAATCAGGTCTGTTTCTGGCTGACCCGGTTCCGCAAGCTCGACCCGAACGTGAAAAGCCACCGGGAAACGCTTATCAATACATTCGTGAATGCTGTTTATCTCTATGATGAAAAAGTTTTGATTGCATTCAACTACAAAGACGGCACAAAAACCGTCACTTTCGATGAGATCGCCGCCAAAGATGCCCCAGAGGGCAATGGTTCGGATTTGGGTTGCTTCGCTCCACCAAAAAGACCAGCGTAGAAAATACGCTGGTCTTTTGTTTTATCCGGTATCTCAAGTTTCACTCTCAAGGGTGGATTCGAACAGCTGCGGCGACGTCGCTGAAGACGGCACAAAAACAGCCCAGTGGGCTGTTTTTAGCAGCGCGGCTCGCGACATCCACCCGCGCCCACCAAAAAGACCAGCGTAGAAAATACGCTGGTTTTTTGTTTTATCCGGTATCTCAAGTTTCACTCTCAAGGGTGGATTCGAACAACAGCGGAGCCGACCGCCGCCTGCGGCGGAAACAGGGAGGCGAGGCTGGGGCAGCGCTCCGCTTTTTTTAAGCCCTGCCAAGGGGCTGCAGAAAAAGCGGCAAGCGCAACTCGTAAGGCCCGCCGAATAGTCCGGCGGGCAAAAAAGCCCCTGCGGGGCTTTTTTAGATGCGCGGCTCGCGAAATTCATGAAAAATGCGCAAACAAAAACCACCGTCCGGGTGGATGGTGGTTCGGTAATCGCGTAAGAGACAGGCTTCACCTTGAAACGGGCGGGACGTCGGCGGGGTCAGCGGGCAAGAGCCTGCTGGATCTTGGCAAAATCCTCCAACGTGAGAGCCTCCGGGCGGATGCGGGCGTCAAACCCCGCAGCTTCAATGGCGGCAGTCACTGCGTCCTTGGGCATCCCCAGACCACTGGCAATGGCGTTGGCGGCGGTCTTGCGGCGCTGACCGAAGGCGGCACGCACCAGTGCAAAGTAGCCTTCTTCGTCCTCCACCTGCACGGCGGGCTGCGGACGGATCTCCATGCGCACCACAGCGCTGGTCACTTTGGGTGCCGGGTAAAAGCTGCCGGGCGCGGCAGTGAACATCATTTTGGAGGTTGCGTAGTAGCTTACGGCGCAGCTGATGGCGCTGGAGGCCCGGGTACCGGGCGCAGCAGCCAGACGGTCTGCGGCTTCCTTCTGCACCATAACGGTCAGGCTCTCGATGGGCAGACGATCGCCCAGCAGCTTCATGACGATGGGGCTGGTGATGTAATACGGCAGGTTGGCGCACACCGCCACCGGCATTCCGGGAAACTCTTCTGCAATGAGCGCCTTCAGGTTCACTTTCAATACATCCTGTAATACCAGCTTGAAATTGTCCACTCCGGCCATCGTTTCAGCCAACAACGGCGGCAGGCGTTCGTCCACCTCGATGGACACCACCTTGGCAGCACGCTTTGCCAGTTCCCGGGTCAGCACGCCGATGCCGGGGCCGATCTCAATGACGCCATAGCGCCGATCTACGCCGCTGGCATCCACGATCTTGGGCGGCAGACCCGGGTTGATGATAAAATTCTGTCCAAAACCCTTGGAGAGTGCAAAATCATATTTTTCGCACAGGGCACGGATCACCGAGAGGTCGGTCAGTTCGGGCATAGATTCCATCCTTTTTCATAGTACGATTTGAATGCCCTCCGCGTCGCTTTGGGCATATTCAGCGGAAATATTATTATAATATGGCAACCCAGCCAGACCTGCGGGTCTGGCTGGGTTGCATTTTCACGAGAAGGGGTCGGTACGGTAAACGGGAGCGCTGCGGGGCGCTCCAAAACGCTTTTTCACGTGAGGCGTTGGTACGGCAAGCGGCATCACCGCGCCCTACGGGCGCGATCAAAAGCCGTTTCAAGAAAGGAACATGCGTACGGCAAACAGCACTGCAATAAACCGGGTTACTTTTTGACAAGAAGAAGCCCATGCAGCATTTCTGCCGGTTTTACCTTTTATTCCGCACTGGACGCAGCTTCACTGCTTGTTTCCGCTTGGGCAGAAGAAGCAGTTTCCTCAGAGGAAGCGTTCTCCTGCTCAGCAGCGGCGCTGTCCGCAGATCCGGATGCAGCCGCCGAGGAAGCCGCGTCGTTGACGCCGCCCAGAGTCGTGGTACCGCTCAGCTGCTGTGCTGCGCTGACCGCACGCTGGATCTGCGGGTCGGTCTCCGGGGTGTAATCATAGAAATTGGTGGTCTCTTCTGCGGTCAGAGCCTTTTCCACATCCACACTCAGACCGGTGCCGTCAAAGCAGGAGCCGTCGCCACAGATGAGCTTTGCCACCGTGATGCTCACCGCACTGCCGTCCGAAAGGCGCTGGGGGCTGCTCTGGATGGTGCCCTTGCCCATGGTGGTGGTGCCCACCAGACGTGCACCGTTCATGGTGTGCAGGCTGGCGGCAAACAGCTCTGCTGCGCTGGCGGTGTTCCCGTTCACCAGACAGACGATGGGCAGGTCTACCCTGCTCTCGTTGTCACTGCTGCCAATGATCGTGCGGTTGCCGTTCTTATCCTCAGCATAGGCCACCGTGCCCTCCGGAGCGATCAGGTCGATGCAGCTGACGGCATCATCCAGCACACCGCCGCCGTTGTCGCGCAGGTCGAACACAAAGCTCTGCGCCCCGCTGGCGGTCAGGGAACGAATGGCATAATCCAGTTCACTGGGCGTGCTGCCGTCGAACTGGCGGATCTTGATGTAGCCCACGCTGTCCAGCATCTGGTAATCCACAGTGGTGCTGGTATAGCCGGAGTGGGTCAGGTCTGCCGTTTTGGAGGCCGCTTCGCTGTTGAGCCATGTCACATTGACGGTCGTACCGGCTTCGCCCTGCAGGCGGGCCTGCACAGCGTCCACGCCGGAAAGGCTCTTCACCTCGGTGCCGTCAATGGCGGTGATGTAGTCCCCTGCCACGATGCCGGCCTCCTGTGCAGGCGAGTCCTCGTAGACCTTGGTCACCTTTGCGTAGCCGGTCTGGTCGATGCCCAGCTCCACGCCAATGCCCATCACCTTGCCGCTCTGCTGATTCATCAGCTCCGTGTAAGCAATGGCGCTGTAGTAGCGGGCGTACTTGTCGCCCGTGCCCAGCAGGTAGCCCGCCGTCAGGCGGTCATACAGCACCGTTTCGTCGATGGAATAGTAGTCGTTGCTGCGCACATAGCGGTCCACCTCGGCCACCTTGTTGTACATGCTCTCCTTTTCCTTCACGCTGCTGACGGTGCTGTCAAACAGCCGCATGGCGATCAGCATGGTGATGGAAAAGGTCACGGTCATAGCCAGGATCACAATGGTGACGGCCATGCCTACAGAGATCTTACGGTTCATGCCTTGCTCCCTCCTGTCAGAACAGCAGCATCATCAGCACACTGCCCAGCAGCGAAAGTGCAAACAAGCCTGCCAGCAAAAGGCAGCCGATGCGCAGCAAACGCTTATGTTTTTGTTCGTTCATAGAATACCAGACTCCTTATAAATACACTCAGTTGTGCGGGAACGGGATATAACCGCGCGGATTGACCGCATTGGCCTTTTTGCCGCCCTTCCAGACCTCCAGATGCAGGTGGTTGCCGGTAGAGTTGCCGGTAGAGCCAACGTAGCCGATCAGCTCGCCCTGCTTGACATACTTGCCTGCGCTGGTGGCGACCGACCTCATGTGGCCGTACAGGGTGCTGTAGGCATTGCCGTCCGACATGCTGCCGTGATAGATGATGACATAGTTGCCATAGCCGCCGCTGGACCAGCCTGCCACCTGCACATAGCCGCTGGCGGCTGCGTAGATGGGCGTACCGCCCGGGGCCGCCAGATCGATGCCGGCATGCAGCCTGTTGACGCCGGACACCGGATTCTTACGCCAGCCGTACTCGCTGGAAACGCGGGTATAGCTCTTCAGCGGGCAGGCAAAGCCGGTAAAGCTCAGCTGCGGCTTACTGGATGCAGCCGCTGCGATCAACTTCTGGATCTCTTTTTTGACTGCCTCATAGTTCAGCTCGTCTGATTCAATGGCCGCCTGCGCTGCCTTCTGGGCCTTCTGGGCGTCCTGTGCAGAAAGCTGTGCTGCAGAGATGCTGCTGTTCAGCTCGCTCTGTTTGGCCTTCATCTGGTAGTTCTGGGTATCCAGCTCTGCCTTCTGGCTCGTCAGCTCCTTGCGCTGGGCTTCCAGCTCCACCTTATCCGCTTCCAAAGCGCTCTTGGCGGCCTTCATATTGTCCATGATCTCGGTATCTTTGATGGAGATATCCTGCATGACCTCGTTGAAGGTCAGCAGCTCATACAGGTCGTTCACCGCGCTCAACATGGCCACACTGCCGCCATCGCGCAGCTCCTGCATCGCCGCCATATGCTTTTTGAAATCGTCCCACTGGCCGTCGATCTCGGTCTGCTTCTGGGTGATCTCCGCTTCCTTGGCGCTGATCTTCTGCTCGGTCTGGCCGATGCTGTTCTGTACTGCCGCGATCTGGGTGCTCAGCACACCGATCTGAGACTGAATGACGCCCACGCGCTCCTTCAGTTCACTTTCCAGCGCCTTTGCCGCAGTTTCCTTTTTCTTTGCGTCCGAAAGCTCCTTTTTGTGCTGGTCAATGGATTTGGAAAGGCTGTTCAGCTTGTTCTGCAGGCTGGCCATACTGGTGGCTGCCGTAGCCGGGTGGAAGCTTACGCTTGCCACAAGACACGCGGCTGCCAGACACAGGCTGACGCCCCGCAGCAGCTTACTGCGGGCAGGCTCCGGCCGGGCATGGCGCGGCGTGTAGCCGGGCAGTTGAAGCCGGAAGGGCTTTGCATGAAGTGCTTTTTTCATGTGCGGCTCCTTTCCATCATACATTCAGGTGTTTGCGGATGGAGAACATGCTGCCCAGACCACCCACAACAGCACCGCCGATGAGGCTGTACGGGATGATGGTGGACCAGACGGCGCTCACCGGCACAAGTGCCTGACCCATGATCATTTCCCATACGCCGCCCAGACCATCGGAGGCCTGCACCATATAGGAGTAGCCGCCCAGACTGATCGCTGCAGTGAGTGTACCGGAGATCAGGCCCATGGCCAGCCCCTCCACAAAGAAGGGCAGGGTGACAAGGCTGTTGGTGGCGCCCACATACTTCATGATCTCGATCTCGCGGCGGCGGGCAAACACGCTCAGGCGGATGGTGCTGCCCACAGTAATGATGCTGACCACCATCAGCACCAGCACGATACCGCGGCCCACTTTGGTAACAGAGCGCTGCACCTGCACAAAGACGTTGGTCATTTCCACCGGAGCGGTCACGCTGTATACCCCTTGGATGGCCTGCATCTTCTTGCTCATCGCCTCCATCTGGCTCAGGTCTGCGATGGAGACGCGGTAGTTTGCCTTGAAGGGGTTGTCGTTTTCAAACTCGTCCCACAGGGAGGAGTAATCTTCCATGTAATCGCGGTAGGTGTTCAGCACGTCCTGCTTGGAGACGAACTGCACATTGGTCACGCCGGGCATGGCAGACAGCTTTTCGCCCACAGCCTGGGCGGTGGCATCATCGCACTCCGGGTCCAGATAGACCACGGTCTCGTTCTGGCTGCCCAGATAGTTGACCATGCTGTCCACGTTTACCTCTGCAAGGCTTGCAAAGGTGTTCAGGGTCATACAGACGCTGAGGGACAGGATGCACACAAAGGTCATGGCCCAGTGCTTGCCCAGATTGCACACGCCGCGCCGGACCAGGAAAAAGAAGGTAGAAGGTCTCATCATACGGTGGCCGCCTCCTTTTCTGCAGTGTTTTTCGGTTCCAGCTCGGTCTCAAACAGGCGCTCCCGGCGCTCTGCCCGCTCCCGGATGGCTTCCTTATCGGCAGGCACGTCCGAAATGATGCGGCCCTTTTTCAGGGTAACGACCCGCTGATGGAACTGACGCACCAGCTCGTGTTCGTGGGTGACGACCACAACGGTGATGCCCATTTCACTCACCCGCTCCAGCAGCTCCATCATTTCCAGACTCAGCTCCGGGTCGATGTTGCCGGTGGGCTCGTCCGCAATGACCAGCTTGGGGCCGTGGGCAAGTGCACGGGCCACAGCCACGCGCTGCTGTTCGCCGCCGGAAAGGGTGTCCGGATAAGCCTTGGCCTTATCCTCCAGATGCACCAGTTCCAGCATGTACTCCACACGGTCACGGATCTCCTTGCGCTTGACATTGGTGACGTGCATGGCAAAAGCGATGTTCTCGTACACGGTCATGGTGGGGATCAGGCGGAAATCCTGAAAGATAATGCCCATCTGACGGCGCAGATACGGCACCTGATGGCGGCGCAGCCGGGCAACATCCTTGCCCAGCACAGTCACCTTGCCTTCGCTGGGCAGCTCCTCGCGCAGCAGCAGCTTGAGCAGGGTGGATTTGCCTGCGCCGGAATGGCCCAGCAGGAACACGAACTCGCCATCGTCCACATGGAGGCTGATGTCGTCCAGTGCAAGCGGTCCGCCCCGTTTATATTCCTTGGAAACGTGTTCTAAATCGATCATAGGGTAATATTAGCTCCTGACATTAAAATCTGTTTTCACAGCAAAAAGAACCGGCCAGCATCGGTTGCGAGCGGCCGGTTCTGCACTGCAGGCAGAGCCTGCAGCCTATTAGTATTTGGCCGGATTGTTGGACAGGTACTTTTTGACCATCAATGCTACCTTGAATACGATAGCATCGTCGAACTCACGCAGATCCAGGCCAGTCAGCTTTTTGATCTTTTCCAGACGATACACCAGCGTGTTGCGGTGCACGAACAGGCCGCGGCTGGTTTCCGACACATTCAGGTTGTTCTCAAAGAAGCGCTGGATGGTAAACAGGGTCTCCTGATCCAGGCTCTCGATGCTGCCCTGCTTGAACACCTCACGCAGGAACATCTCGCACACGGTGGTGGGCAGCTGATAGATCAGGCGTGCAATGCCCAGATTATCGTAGCGGATGATCTGCTTTTCGGTGTCGAACACCTTGCTCACTTCCATGGCGATCTGTGCTTCCTTGAAGGAGGTAGCCAGATCCTTCACGTTGGAAATGGGGGTGCCGATGCCCACCACAGCCTTGATGTAGTGCTCGCCGGACAGGGTATCCACAATGCTGGCAGCCAGCTTTTCCATATCCGTGCGGTCGATGCCCTTGCGGATCTCCTTGACCAGCACCGTATCCGTCTCGCTGATGTTGAACACAAAGTCCTTCTGCTTATCCGGGAACAGGCTGCTGACCACATCATAGGCGGAGATGTCGCCGCCGGAAGTCACGCGCACGATGAACACCACGCGGGAAACGTCGGTGGCAAAGTGCAGCTCACGGGCCTTGGCATAGATATCGCCGGGCAGGATATTATCCAGCACCACGTTCTTGATGAAGTTGGACTTATCGAACTTCTCATCGTGGTACTGCTTGATGCTCTGCAGGCTGATGGACAGCATAGCGGCAAACTGACCAGCCGTCTCATCCACGCCCTCCACGAACACTGCGTAATCGTTGTGCTTGGCGCTGGAGAACTGCTGATAGGTGTAGCCATCGCGCACGAAGCGGTCCCCCGCCGTCAGGCGCTCTGCCATGAAGCCCTCGCGCACCTCGCCGATCAGGTTCAGCTCCGAGCAGGAAATGACAGCGCCGGTCTCATCCACCACGCCGACCACCCGGTTGATCGCATCTTTCATCTGGTAGATCACGCTTTGAAATACTCTATTGGCCATAATGGATACCCCTTTTCCTCGTTTGTGCAAACCGCAGCGGCAGCCGGTCGTGATTTTCAACAATTTAGCTGCATTACATTTTATATTTTACACAAAAGAATTTACTTTTGCAACATATTTCAACAAAAAAGATAGTTTTTTCTTGTGAATATTATCTCTCAGGGGTTTTTCAAGCCAAAAAAGTGCCTTTTTGCGTGGTTCTGGCCTCTATTTTACCGGCAAAATGTGTTGCTTTTTTGAAATCCGGGTGAAAAGCGCACCCTCTCAGATGGTAATTTTTGACACTTCTTCGGCAGAAAGCTCCCGCCACTGCCCCGGTGCAAGGGCTGCATCCAGCGCAAGGCCGCCGATGGCGTCCCGGTGCAGGCCGTTCACGCCTGCGCCGTACACGCCGAACATCCGCTTGATCTGGTGGTAGACCCCCTGCCGCAGCACCACCCGCACGGTCAGGCCGTCGGCAGAAAGGGCCGTGACCTCCGCAGGCGAAAGCGCTGTGCCGTCCGCCAGCGTGACCCCGGCGGCAAAGCCGGTGCGCATTTCCTCGGTCAGGGGGGTGTCCAGCACCACAGTGTAGGTCTTGGAGACGTGGCGCTTTGGAGCAAGGATCTCGTGGGCAAAGGTGCCGTCATCGGTCAGCAGCACAAAGCCGGTGCTGGTCTTGTCCAGCCGCCCCGCCGGAAACAGCTGCCGCCGCGGGTAGGCGTCCCCCACCAGATCCACCACAGTAGTGTCCCGCTTGTCCGTGGAAGCGCTCACCACCCCCTCGGGCTTGTTGAGCATCAGGTACACAAACTGCTGGTAATTCAGGGCTTTGCCGTCCACGGCCACCGTATCGGTTTCCCTGAGCTGGGTGTCCCCTTTTTTGCAGACAGCACCGTTCACCTGCACCCGCCCTTTGGAAAGCAGCGCCTTGGCCTCGCTGCGGGTGCACTGGGCCGTTTCGGCTAAGTATTTATCCAATCGCATGTGTATTGCTTTCCCTCCGATTTTTACAGGTCTTTTTCCAGCGTTGCCTTCATCGTATCATAATCCGGATACCCCATCACCACATACTCCTCCGACTCATAGATCACATCCTCTGGCTGAAGGTTCTGCTTCCATGGGTTATCCTCAAATTCTTCCTGTGAGAACAGCACGAATACCTTTCCGCCCGGTCTCTCGGTGTCGTGGCTGGTAAGCTGGAGCCACGGATACATCTTGTCCACATCCACTCCATGCTTCTGCCATCCATCCCCATAGTCGCACCAGCACCAGACTTCGAGCTCCGCATCGGAAAGTTCCGTCAGGACGTTCGCATTCCAAAAGGTAGCATAACCATTTGCATAGCCATCGTTCACCAGTTCTTCTGATACTGCACGAAGTCCTGCATTCTTGTCCACGCTTCCAACACGCAAAAGCACAAACAGACTCCATGCTGCCACAAGTACGACCCAGCCGCCAAGAAACTTCTGTTTGCGTTCCACATCTCCCCGCAGTTCCTGAAAAGCCACTGCAATCAGAGGAATGGTCAGGACATTGGTCGGCAGGCTGTAGCGAACTATCAGATTCATGTTCGTCACGCAGTACAGCACGATATACGCAGCATAGGCCGCCAGCGTGCAGCTCGCCAGACGTCTGTACCGTGCGCTTGCTTTGGATGTAAAACCGCCCGCGATGCACAAAACGGTAAGGCTGACCCAGCCAATGCTGACTACGCTGCTGACCAACTGGATTAGCAGACTTGTGCCAACATTTTCCAGTCCGAATGCCGCAAAGGAAAAGCCTATAATGTCTTTCAGCCGCTCTATCTGGGACATGTCGATCCGAAGATCATCCCACTTTTGAAACTGGTATCTCTGATGCAGATAAAATACATTGACCGCATAGCCGCCAAGTGCACCAAAGGCCGAGGTGACCACCGCATAGAAAAACTGCTGGCCGCGTTGTCGATTCGTCCGGTTCAGCAATTCCACCAGCGCCGCAAGCCCCAGTGGGAAATACAGTTCCAAGATCATTCGGGGACCGCCCATGCCCGCCAGCACAGCCAGAATGACCGAACCTGCCAGACTTAGCCACTTTTTTCTGCCGTTGCTCTCATGATACATTTCATTCAAGCCAAGCGCTGCAAACTCGATTGCAATATGCGGAATATAATAACCGCCCATCAGAACAAAGTTGAAATAATCCTGTGAAAAGGGCGATATCAGCAGGATCGACAGCAGCAGAAAATACTCAGTGCATCGAAACTGGCGGCACAGAAAGTAAAAGGCTGCAAGCATAATGCCCCAAAAACAGACCGTCGCTGCCATTCTTACCAGATGCCAGTTGTTCATCAGCTTAAAGAAAAATGCGTAGATGATCTGCGTATTCAGCACACGCAGCTCTGTCGAATAGTACCAATGGGGCGTGAGGACTGCGTTTTCCCGGGCAAGCAGCTGTCCTAAGATCATCTCACTGGACATATCAGAGTCCAGCAGCTTGTTGATCCTTCCGTTCAGATACAGCAGCAGGAGCAAAAGCTCCAGCACAAGGGCAGCCCCTATGAGAAGCTGCTTTTTTGTTTCCTTTTTCATAGTTCCTCCACACGGCAATTTTTTTCTTCTATAATAATGCCATAGCTGGTTTCTTTTGTAAAGACAAAAAGGCCGCCGCCTTTCGGCGACGACCTTTTAATATTTACTGCAGCTACCCGGCAGGACGGCAGGAAGTTTCTCCAGCGAATGTCCTGGGGGTGGGACCCTGCCGCCGCAGGCGGTAGGGCGGGACTGGAGTCTTGCAACAGCGACGACCGCTGCCCGCGGCAGAAAACAGGGAGAAGCTGTTGGGGCAGCGGCCAGCAAGACGCAAGCGATAGCGAAGCGGATGCTGGGTGCCGCAACCCGTCGCTGTTCGCGGAGAAAGATCCCTGATGGCCTGCCCTATTACACGCTCAGGGATGCGTGCTGCTCCACGGCATCGGGGTTGGCATCGAAGATGGGCTTGAGCACATTGGCGATGAACTCCTCCACCTGCTGCGGTGCACGGCCCACAAAGTTTTCCGGCACAAGGCCCGCCACGATCTCCTCGCGGGTCAGGCCAAAGGCGGGGTCGGCAGCGATGCGGTCCACCATATCGTTGGGCAGGCCCTCTTCCTTGACCTGCTTGCCGGCGGCGATGGCGTGCTGGCGCAGGCGCTCGTGCAGCTCCTGACGGTTGCCGCCCTTTTCCACAGCCTGCATCATGATGTTCTCGCTGGCCATGAAGGGCAGCTCTGCCATCAGACGGCTGCGCACCACCTTGGGGTACACCACGATGCCGTCGGTGACGTTGAGCATGATGTTCAGGATAGCGTCGGTGGCAAGGAAGCCCTCAGCCATGGCGACGCGCTTGTTGGCGCTGTCATCCAGCGTGCGCTCAAACCACTGGGTACCGGTGGTAAAGCTGGGGTTCAGCACATCCACCATCAGGTAGCGGCTCAGCGCGCAGATGCGCTCGCAGCGCATGGGGTTGCGCTTGTAGGGCATGGCGGAAGAACCAATCTGGTTCTTTTCAAACGGCTCTTCCATCTCCTTGAAGTTAGCCAGCAGGCGCAGGTCGGTGGCGAACTTCATGCAGCTCTGGCCAATGCCGGCCAGTGCATTCAGGATGAAGGCATCCACCTTGCGGCTGTAGGTCTGGCCGGACACGGGGATGACCGCTTCGGGCGCAAAGCCCATCTCCCTGGCGATGGAAGCGTCCACGGCGCGGATCTTATCGGCGTCGCCCTTGAACAGCTCCATAAAGGAAGCCTGCGTGCCGGTGGTGCCCTTGACGCCGCGCAGCTGCAGAACGGCAAGACGGTGGTCGATCTCCTGCAGATCCATCACCAGCTCGTTGGCCCACAGGGTGGCGCGCTTGCCCACGGTGGTGGGCTGAGCAGGCTGGCAGTGGGTGTAGGCCATGCAGGGCATGTCCTTGTATTCCTCAGCAAAGCGGCCCAGCTTTGCCAGCACACCGATCAGTTTTTTGCGCACCAGCTCCAGACCCTGACGCATCACGATGATGTCGGTGTTGTCGCCCACATAGCAGCTGGTGGCACCCAGATGGATGATGCCGGCTGCCTTGGGGCACTGCTGGCCGTAGGCGTAAACATGGCTCATCACATCGTGGCGCACCAGCTTTTCGCGCTCAATGGCCACTTCATAGTTGATATCGTCCACATGGGCTTCCAGCTCGGCCACCATATCGGGGGTGATGTTGGTCAGGCCCTGCTCCATTTCGGCCCGGGCCAGTGCCACCCACAGGCGGCGCCACGTGCGGAACTTGTTGTCGTCCGAGAAGATATACTGCATCTCGTCCGAGGAATAGCGGGTGGAAAAGGGGCTGATATAACGATCATGCTGAGACATTGGTTATTTCCTCCTGAAAGTGACTCCCCCAGTCGCCTTCCGGCGACAGCCCCCTCGGGGAGGGGGCCTTTCAGCCTCCCTCTCCGAGGGAGGTGGCATCGCATCAGCGATGACGGAAGGAGTTTTTCTCTATTCTACCATCAAATCTTGAAATAGTCCACGCCGCCCTCAAAGATCGGCTGATATTTGTCACCGGTAACGTTCTTGTACAGGTACTCGCCGCTGCGCTCCGAGTGACCCATCTTGCCGAACACACGTCCATCCGGGCTGGTGATGCCCTCGATGGCCAGCACAGAGCCGTTGGGGTTATAGCTCTGATCCATGGTGGGTTCGCCCTCGATGTCCACATACTGAGTGGCGATCTGTCCGTTCTTCAGGAGGGTGTCCAGCACTTCCTGCGGAGCCACGAAGCGGCCCTCGCCATGGCTGATGGCAACGGTGAACTGTTCGCCCGCCTCGCACTTGGAAAGCCACGGGCTGCCGGTGGATGCAATGCGGGTGCGCACCAGCATGCTCTGGTGGCGGCCGATGGTGTTGAAGGTCAGGGTGGGGTCGTAGGGAGTGATGGGGCGGATATCGCCGTAGGGGACCAGACCCAGCTTGATGAGAGCCTGGAAGCCGTTGCAGATGCCCAGCATCAGGCCGTCGCGCTGCTGCAGCAGACGGCGCACTGCCTCGGTGACCTCCGGGTTGCGGAAGAAGGAAGCAATGAACTTTGCACTGCCGTCCGGCTCGTCGCCGCCGGAGAAGCCGCCGGGCAGCATGACGATCTGGCTGTTATCGATGGCCTTGACCAGTGCCTTGCAGCTCTCGGCCACGTCAGCGGGGGTCAGGTTGCGGATGACCAGGATCTCCGGGTCGGCACCGGCGCGGGCAAAGGCCTTGGCGGTGTCGTACTCGCAGTTGGTGCCCGGGAACACCGGAATGATGACCTTGGGCTTTGCCACGCCGATCTTGGGTGCGGCGGGTGCGGTCAGGCTGCCGTTGATCTTTTCCACGGTGGGGCCTGCCTTGCGGTAAGGGTACACCGGCTCCAGCTTGCCTTCCCAGATCTCCTGCAGCTGGGCCATATCCAGCTTTTCGCCGCAGGCTTCAAAGACGTATTCCTTGGTGGTCTCGCCCAGGATCTCACCGGCGGGAGAATCGGACACCATTTCCAGAACGATGGAGCCGTACATGGGCTGGAACATCTCATGGGTGGTCTTATCCGCACGCATCTTGAAGCCGATGTGGTTGCCAAGGCCCATCTTGAACAGAGCCTCGGCAATGCCGCCGTAGCCCACAGAGCAGGCGGATGCCACCATACCCTCTTCGATCATGTCCTCCACGATCTTGTAGTTGGCCTTCAGGGAGAAGAAGTTGGGGCAGCCGGTCTCGGGGTCGATGATGGGCCGGATGAGCACCACCGTGCTTTCCGGCTTCTTGAATTCGGTGGACACCACCTTGTTTGCCTTGCCGATGGCGGTGGCAAAGGAGACCAGCGTGGGAGGCACATCCAGCTTTTCAAAGGAGCCGGACATGCTGTCCTTGCCGCCGATGGATGCAATGCCCAGACCCATCTGAGCATCCAGTGCACCCAGCAGAGCGGCCAGCGGCTTGCCCCAGCGCTCCGGGGCGGTGCCCAGACGCTCGAAATATTCCTGGAAGGTGAGGTAAGCATCCTCATAGCGGAAGCCGGAGGCCACCAGCTTGGTTACGCTCTCGATGACAGCCATCTGAGCGCCCTTGTACTGGTCTGCGCTCATCAGGAAGGGGTTGAAGCCCCATGCCATGCCGGAGCAGGTGCTGGTCTCGCCGTCCACCGGCAGCTTTGCCACCATGGCGTTCTGCGGGGTCAGCTGATAGGCACCGCCAAAGGGCATGAGCACGGTGGCAGCACCAATGGTGGAGTCGAACCGCTCAGACAGGCCCTTCTTGCTGCAGACGTTCAAATCGCCCACCATGTTCTTCATCTTCTGGCTGAAGGTCAGGCCCTCCCACTGGGGCTGCCAGACCGTGGCCTTTTCCACATGGACCTTCTGGTGCTTCTCGGCACCGTTGGAGTTCAGGAACTCACGGCTGATGTTCACAATGGACATGCCATTCCACACCATATTCAGGCGGGGCTCAGCCGTCACCTTTGCCACAGGAGTGGCCTCAAGGTTCTCTTCGTTGGCGAGGGCAATGAACTTGTCCACGTCCTCGGGGGCCAGCGCCACAGCCATGCGCTCCTGGCTCTCGCTGATGGCCAGCTCGGTGCCGTCCAGACCCTCGTACTTCTTGGTGACCTTGTTCAGGTCGATGTACAGGCCGTCGGCCAGCTCACCGATGGCAACGGACACACCGCCTGCACCAAAGTCGTTGCAGCGCTTGATCATCCTGCAGGCATCCTCACGGCGGAACAGGCGCTGCAGCTTGCGCTCGATGGGAGCGTTGCCCTTCTGCACCTCGGCACCGCAGTGCTCAAGGCTGTCCAGCTTGTGGGCCTTGGAGGAGCCGGTAGCACCGCCCACACCGTCACGGCCGGTGCGGCCGCCCAGCAGAACGATGACATCGCCGGGGGCGGGGCACTCGCGGCGGACGTGGGAAGCGGGGGTAGCGCCTACAACGGCGCCGATCTCCATGCGCTTTGCCACATAGCCGGGGTGGTAGATCTCATCCACCTGACCGGTAGCAAGACCGATCTGGTTGCCGTAGGAGGAATAACCGGCGGCTGCAGTGGTCACCAGCTTGCGCTGGGGCAGCTTGCCGGGCAGGGTCTCACTGACCGGCTTGAGCGGGTCGCCTGCGCCGGTAACGCGCATGGCCTGATAGACGTAGCTGCGGCCGGACAGCGGGTCACGGATGGCACCGCCGATGCAGGTAGCCGCACCGCCGAAGGGCTCGATCTCGGTGGGGTGGTTGTGGGTCTCGTTCTTGAACAGGAACAGCCAGTCCTCATCCTTGCCGTTCACATCGCACTTGATCTTGACGGTGCAGGCGTTGATCTCGTCGGACTCGTCCAGATTTTTCAGGATGCCCTGCTTCTTCAGCTCCTTGGCGCCGATGGTGGCAAGGTCCATCATGCAGCGGGGCTTGTTCTCCCGGCCCAGATCGGCGCGCATGGCCATGTAGCGGTCAAAGGCCTTCTGCACCACGGCATCGTCGATCTGCACATCGTCCAGAATGGTGCCGAAGGTGGTGTGGCGGCAGTGATCGGACCAGTAGGTGTCGATCATCTTGATCTCGGTGATGGTGGGGTCGCGGTGCTCCGAGCGGAAATACTTCTGGCAGAACTCGATATCACCAAGGTCCATGGCAAGGCCGTTGTCCGCAATGAACTTTTTCAGCTGCTCTTCGTCCAGCTGGTTGAAGCCCTCCAGCATCTTGACCGGGGCGGGCACGGGGTACTCCATTTTCAGGGTCTGCTTGGTGTCCAGCGAAGCCTCGCGGGCCTCCACCGGGTTGATGACGTATTTCTTGATCTCGGCCACCTGCTCATCGGTCAGGGCACCCTCCAGCAGATAGACGCGGGCAGAGCGCACCAGCGGGCGCTCGCCCTGACTGATGAGCTGGATGCACTCAGCAGCGGAGTCTGCGCGCTGGTCGAACTGGCCGGGCAGATATTCCACTGCAAAGGACACGCCATCGCTGGCGGGCAGCTCGGCATAGGTGTTATCCACCGGCGGCTCGCTGAACACGGTGTCTGCGCACTGGTTGAACAGCGCTTCGTCGATGCCTTCCACGTCGTAACGGTTCAGCAGACGCAGGCCGGACAGTTCCTTGATGCCCAGCAGGCTGGTGAGCTCATTTTTCAGGCCGGTGGCTTCCACATCGAAGCCGGGCTTTTTTTCCACATAAATACGATAGACCATTGGGTAGGTTCCCCCTTATGATTCTAAAATTTATCTAGCGTCCTCGCCCTCTCCGTCAGCGCTCACGCGCTGCCACCTCCCCCAAAGTGGGAGGCCTTGGCAGTCCACGCAAAGTTCATGGTTTTGCCAAGGGCTCTCCCTTTGGGAGAGCTGGACGCGAAGCGGCCTGAGAGGGCGAGCCATTTATTCCTTCTCTGCCAGTGCCTTCAGGGCGCGCAGGCCGATATCGCTGCGCTTGTGCAGCTTTTCAAAGCTGATCTTCTCTGCTGCCTCATAGGCATGGCTCAGTGCATTGGTCAGGCGCGGGCCGGTAGCGGTGACGCCCAGCACACGGCCGCCGGCCGTGACAAGGGTGCCATCCTCGGTGATGGCGGTGCCGGAGTGGTAGACCGTCACATTCTCCTCGCCGGGCAGCTGGCCGTCCACAAGGCCGGTGATGGGCTTGCCCTTCTCGTAAGCCACCGGGTAGCCGCCGGAAGCCAGAATGACGCAGGCGGCAGCGCCGTCCGAGAACTTGACCTCCTCGTTTTCCAGCGTGCCGTTGGTGCAGGCCTGCATGATGTGCAGCAGGTCACCTTCCAGCAGGGGCAGCACTACCTGCGTCTCCGGGTCACCAAAGCGGCAGTTGTACTCGATGACCTTCGGGCCGTCCGGGGTGAGCATCAGGCCGAAGTACAGGCAGCCTTTGAAGGGGCAGCCCTCGGCGTTCATGGCCTTGATGGTGGGCAGGAAAATTTTCTCCATGCATTCGGCAGCCACTTCCGGGGTGTAGTAGGGGTTGGGCGCAATGGTGCCCATGCCGCCGGTGTTCAGGCCGGTGTCGTGGTCGTTGGCGCGCTTGTGGTCCATGCTGGACACCATGGGCTTGACAACCTTGCCGTCCGTAAAGCTCAGCACGCTGACCTCCGGGCCGGTGAGGAACTCTTCCACCACCACATGGTTGCCGGAAGCGCCGAACTTCTTGTCCAGCATGATCTCCTTGA
The DNA here is from genome assembly GCF_023347535.1 of Faecalibacterium sp. HTF-F. Lineage (NCBI taxonomy): Bacteria > Bacillati > Bacillota > Clostridia > Eubacteriales > Oscillospiraceae > Faecalibacterium > Faecalibacterium wellingii. Next base: position 831,738 of record NZ_CP094473.1, on the reverse strand, counting down.
CGCCCTCGGCTGCCTGCTGCTCGTTTTCGCAGATCAGCACGCCCTTGCCCAGTGCCAGACCGTCGGCCTTGATGACCACCGGGTACTTGCCCTCGGCGCGGATGTAATCCATGACCTTTGCAGGATCATCGAAAGCCTCGTACTTTGCGGTGGGGATGCCGTACTTCTTCATCAGGTCCTTGGAGAACACCTTGGAGGCCTCAATGCGGGCTGCAGCTTTGTCCGGGCCAAAGGCCGGGATGCCCACTGCTGCCAGCGCGTCCACCATGCCGAGGGCCAGGGGGTCGTCCTGCGCCACCACAACGTAATCGAACTTTTCTTCTACGGCAAAGCCCACCATGGTGTCCACATCGGTAGACTTGATGTTTTTGCACTTTGCGTCATAGCTGATGCCGCCGTTGCCGGGTGCACACCAGATCTCGCCGCAGTCAGGGCTCTTTTTCAGTGCCTTGATGATGGCGTGCTCGCGGCCACCGCCGCCCACTACCAGAATTTTTTCAGCCATATCATTCACCTTCCCGTTTTTGAATGTCCCTCTCAGTCATTGCTGCGCAATGCCAGCTCCCCCGAAGGGGGGAGCTTTTTTCTGCTGACGGCAGGTACTGCATTCAACGGAATGCTTGTTTCTGTCCGTTTTCTCGCATAAAGCTCCCCCCTCGGGGGAGCTGTCGCCGTCAGGCGACTGAGAGGGTTCGTTCTTTTTCCTTAGTGATGGAACAGCCGCAGGCCGCAGAAGGCCATTGCGATGCCGTACTTGTTGCAGGTGTCGATGACCTGCTGGTCACGGATGGAACCGCCGGGCTGCACGATGGCAGTGACGCCGGAGCGGCGGGCGCGCTCGATGTTGTCGCCGAAGGGGAAGAATGCATCCGAGCCAAGGCACACACCGGTCACCTTGCTGAGATATGCCTTCTTTTCCTCTGCGGTCAAAGGCGCGGGCTGCTCGGTGAAGGTCTCTGCCCAGACGTCATCACCGATGACATCTTCCGGGGTATCGCCGATATAAACATCAATGGCGTTGTCACGGTTGGGCTTTGCCACATCATCGCGGAAGGGCAGGTTGAGTACCTTGTCCATGTGGCGCAGCTGCCAGTTGTCGGCCTTCTGGCCTGCCAGACGGGTGCAGTGGATGCGGCTCTGCTGGCCTGCGCCCACACCGATGGTCTGACCATGATAGGTGTAGCACACGCTGTTGGACTGGGTGTACTTCAGGGTGATGAGGGCAATGACCAAATCACGCTTCTGCTCCTCGGTCACGTCCTTGTTCTCGGTGACCCAGTTGTTCAGCATGGTGTCGGCGTTGATGACCAGCTCGTTGCGGCCCTGCTCAAAGGTGATACCGTACACCTGCTTGTGCTCGATGGGAGCGGGCTTGTAGGCGGGGTCGATAGCAACCACGTTGTAGTTACCCTTCTTCTTGCCGGACAGGATGGCCAGTGCCTCCGGCTCGTAGCCCGGGGCGATGATGCCGTCGGACACCTCGTGCTGGATCAGCTTTGCGGTGGGCACATCGCAGATGTCGGACAGGGCGATCCAGTCGCCAAAGGAGGACATGCGGTCGGCACCGCGTGCACGGGCGTAGGCATTTGCCAGCGGAGACAGCTCCATATCCGGGGCAATGTGGTACATTTTGCGCTCCACATCGGTGAGCGGCAGGCCCAGAGCCGCGCCCGCCGGGGAAACATGCTTGAAGGAAGCTGCTGCGGGCAGACCGCAGGCAGCTTTCAGCTCCTTGACCAGCTGGATGGAGTTGAGGGCATCCAGAAAATTGATGTAGCCGGGCTTGCCGTTCAGCACGGTCACCGGCAGGTCAGAACCATCTTCCATATAAATGCGGCTGGGCTTCTGGTTGGGGTTGCAGCCGTACTTCAGTGCCAGTTCGTTCATTGGTGCATCCTCCTTATATCCTAAAGGTTTACTCTTATTCTTCCTCAGCGTCAAGCTTTTTGAGCAGTTCCAGCTCCTCGGGCAGCAACTCCGGCTCCTCGGGGTCGTCCAGATCGCTGCACACCGGGTCATATTTATTAAAGATCATATCGCCGCTCTCGCCGGTTTCCAGATCGATGACCCGGGCAAACAGGCTCACCTTGTTGTCCAGATTCAGGCTGTTCCACAGATCGTGGGCAAAATCGCCGATGGTGCGAGGGCAGGCAAAGCGCAGCGGCTCACCCTCAAAGCTGGGGATGGGATTTCCGTTGTGCTTGTAGGTGCTGATGAAATGGCCTTCGCCTGCAACGGGCTGGGGGTAATCAAAGAAATAGCGCTGCACGCTGTCGCCATTGCCGTCCGCAGACTTGAGAATGCTCATCTGGTAGCTGCCGTCGGCGTACACCACAGCGGAGATGCGGGGGGTGTAGTTGGGGCCGTCCGGCTCAAAGGTGCGGGTGCGCAGGGCATCGGCAAAGCTCTTGCCCTGACTCATCAGGTCATAGATGGTATCGGTCTGGTCGCCGTTGGTCACGATATGGGTCTTGCCCAGCGTCAGCACCGGATTGTAAATGATCAGGCTGGGATCCTCCAGCTTTGCGGGGTCCGCTGCGATGGTGCAGATACCGCCGCGCTCGGGCACGGGGTCAAACACGCGGTTGCGGCTGTTCTCGCTGCGGCCCATGATAAAGTAGCCAATGAACATCTGTCGGCCATCCGGAGCCATTGCCACAGCAATGCCGCGGCCGGGGTACTCGTTGGATGCCAGATACTCGTTCAGGTTGATCTTTTCCATGTCAAATTCTCCTATTACGGAACTCCCCCAGTCGCCTGCGGCGACAGCCCCCTCGGAGAGGGAGCCTTGCCTCCCTCCTTGAGGGAGGTGGCACGCCGTCAGGCGTGACGGAAGGAGTTTTTACTCCACTTCACCGTTACAGATCATAGCCACCGCCTTGGGCAGCAGCTTCCATTCGGCCTGCTCCATCACACGCTTCTGCAGCACCTCGGGGGTGTCGCCGGGCAGGATGTCCACGGCCTTCTGCAGCAGGATGGGCCCGCCGTCGCACTCTTCGTTCACGAAGTGGACGGTGGCACCGGTCACCTTGCAGCCCCGGGCCAGCGCCGCCTCATGCGGACGCAGGCCGTACATGCCGGGCCCGCAGAAAGACGGGATGAGCGCCGGGTGCACATTCAGGATGCGGCGGGGATACGCTTCAATGACACTGGGCCCCAGCACGGACAGAAAACCTGCCAGCACCACCAGATCGATGTTATGGTCTTTCAACGTTTTCAGCAGAGCCGCGTCGAAATCCCCACTGTTTTCGTAATCCTTGCGGCGCACCACGCAGCCTTCCACACCGGCCTTTGCAGCCCGTTCCAGCGCATAGACACCGGGCTTGGAGGCCACCACGAGGGTGATCCTGCCGTTGGGGTTCTCGCCCCGGGCTTCGCTGTCCAGCAGAGCCTGCAGGTTGGTGCCGCCGCCGGAGACTAAAACTGCAATGTTCAGCACAGCTCCACGCCCTCACCTTCTGCAATGACGCCCAGACGGTAAGCTTCCGGCTCGCCGTTTGCGTGCAGGATCTCCAGCGCCTTGTCGGCCTGCTCTGCGGGGACGGTGAGCACCATGCCCACGCCCATGTTGAAGGTGTTGAACATGTCATGCTCGGAGATGCTGCCGGCCTTCTGCATCAGCTGGAACAGCGCCGGGGTACGGACATCCGCCTTGTTGATGCGTGCGCAGCAGCCCTTTTTCAGGCTGCGGGGGATGTTCTCATAGAAGCCGCCGCCGGTGATGTGGGAAATGCCCTTCACATCCACCTCTTCCAGCACCTTCAGCACAGGCTTTACGTAGATCTTGGTGGGGGCCAGCAGGGCCTCGCCGAGGGTCTTGCCGCCCAGCTCTTCCGGCTTGGTGTGCAGCACATCGGGGTTTGCGTCAATGTCAAAGATCTTGCGCACCAGCGAGAAGCCGTTGGAGTGCACACCGGTGGAAGGCAGGGCGATGATCACATCACCGGCTGCCATGGTCTCGTTGCTCAGGATCTTTTCCTTATCCACAACGCCCACGGTGAAGCCGGCCAGATCGTACTCTTCCTCCGGCATCATGCCCGGGTGCTCGGCAGTCTCGCCGCCCACCAGAGAGCAGTCGGCCTGCACGCAGCCCTCGGCCACGCCCTTGACGATCTCGGCAATCTTCTCGGGAATGTTGCGGCCGCAGGCGATGTAATCCAGGAACACCAGCGGCTTTGCACCGGCGCAGATCACATCGTTGACGCACATGGCCACGCAGTCGATGCCGATGGTATCGTGCCTGTCCATGATCATGGCGATCTTCAGCTTGGTGCCCACGCCATCGGTGCCGGAGATCAGCACCGGGTGCTTATAACCGGTGCAGTCCAGCTCGAACAGACCACCAAAGCCGCCCAAGCCTCCGATGCAATGCTCGTTCATGGTACGGGCCACATACTGCTTCATCAGTTCAACGGAGCGGTAGCCTGCGGTGATGTCCACACCGGCGGCTGCGTAGCTTTCAGAATAGCTCTTTTCCATGGTCTTACTCTCCTAATTTTTTCTCGTCCTTGGGACGGTCGTTCAGGTGGCGTTCGTGAATATCGGTGGAAAGCACCTCGTCCGGCCTTACGGCGTATTCGCCGGTAAAGCAGGCGGTGCAGAATCCGCATTTTGCATTTTTGGCCAGCTGTACCACATGCTCGGTGGACAGATAGCCCAGTGTATCGGCCCCGATGATCTCATTGATCTGTTCCACGGTGCGGCCCGTGGCCACCAGCAGCTTCTGGTCCGGGATATCGGTGCCGAAGTAGCAGGGGTACTTGAACGGCGGGGCCGACACCATAAAGTGCACCTCGGTGGCACCGGCGTCCCGCAGCAGCTTGATGATGCGGGCAGAGGTGGTGCCGCGCACGATGGAGTCATCCACCAGCACCACCCGCTTGCCCTTGACCGTGCTGGAAACGACGTTCAGCTTGATGCGCACGCTGTTCTCGCGCTGCTTCTGGCTGCCCTGAATGAAGGTGCGGCCAATGTATTTGTTCTTGATAAAGCCGATGCCATAGGGGATGCCGCTCTCCTGCGAGTAGCCGAGCGCTGCATCCAGACCGGAATCCGGCACACCGATGACCACATCGGCCTGCACCGGGTGCTCCTGCGCCAGGAAGCGGCCTGCCTGCTTGCGGGCCTCGTGCACCGAGCTGCCCTCGATGATGCTGTCCGGGCGGGAGAAATAGATGAACTCGAACACGCACATCTGGGTGTCCGGTCGGCCGCAATGATCCTTGATGCTGCGCAGCTCGCCGGTTTTTGCGTCTGCCACCACGATCTCGCCGGGCTCCACGTCCCGCAGCAGGGTGGCACCGGCAGCGTCCAGTGCACAGCTCTCGCTGGCAAACACATAGCCGCCGCCGGGCAGGGTGCCGATGCACAGGGGCCGGTAGCCGCGGGGGTCGCGCACTGCAATGAGCTTGGTGGCCGACATGATCACCAGACTGTAGGCACCCTCCAGCACATCCATCGTCTTGCTGATGGCGGTCTCGATGCTGCCCATGCGCAGGCGGTTGCGGGTGACGAGGTAGCAGATGACCTCGGTGTCCGAGGAACCGTGGAAGATGGCACCCTCGTTTTCCAGCTGGCGGCGCAGTTCAATGGCATTGGTCAGGTTGCCGTTGTGGCACAGGGCCATGGTACCGCGGCCGTGCCGGACGATCATGGGCTGTGCATTGGCCCGCACACGGCTGCCTGCCGTGGCGTAACGCACATGACCGGTAGCCATGTGCGCATTGGGGTTTGCCAGACCTGCCAGCACTGCCGGGGTGAACACCTCGTTCACAAGGCCGAGGTCGCGGTGGCCGACAATGACGCCGTCATCGTTCACAGCGATGCCGCAACTCTCCTGACCACGGTGCTGCAGAGCATACAGGGCCGAGTAGGCGGCAGCGGCCACATCCTCGGTACCGGCACGGTCATAGATGCCGAAAACACCGCATTCTTCGTGCAGTGGATATGAAAAATCAGACATTGGTTCTCCTTTTTCGCTCTGAAACCCTCTCAGTCATTGCTCCGCAATGCCAGTTCCCCCGAGGGGGGAGCTTTTATACCGCTTTCCCGTCAGATGGCGTAAGACCTCGCCCTTCGGGAGAGGTGGCACGCCGCAGGCATGACGGAGAGGGTCCGCGTCTTACAGCTCGTTCAGTTCGTTCTGCAGTTTTTCCTCTTTGGCGGCGATCTGTGCAGCCATGGCGGTTCGCTCTGCAGCCAGCTTTTCGGCCAGAGCGTCATCGCTCAAAGCCAGAATTTCCGCTGCCAGCCATGCGGCGTTCTTGGCACCGTTCAGGGCCACCGTTGCCACCGGGATACCGCTGGGCATCTGGACCGTGGCAAGCAGTGCATCCAGACCATCCATGGCACCGCCCTTCATGGGAATGCCGATCACCGGCAGGGTGGTGTTGGCCGCAAAGGCACCGGCCAGATGGGCCGCCATGCCTGCCGCACACAGGATCACACCAAAGCCCTTGGCGCGGGCGTTCTTTGCAAACTCTGCCGCCTCGGCAGGAGTGCGGTGCGCCGAAAGGATGTGGGCCTCAAACGGGATCTCCAGCGCCTTGAGCTGAGCGCAGGCTCCCTTCACCACCGGCCAGTCACTGTCTGAACCCATGATCACAGCCACTTTACGAACCATATCCAAACCTCTCTTTCTTGATCCCGACAAACAAAAAAGGCTGTGGTACCCCCGTACCACCGCCTTTATTTCTGCATGCGCTTTTCCCACACGCTGCACAAAGCTGCACGATGCCCCTGACTTGCATGAATGTTGTTCTGACTCATGAGACCGGCCAGCATCTTCATCATTGAAGTTTTCCTCCGCAACTCTTTGTGCCTGCGTTTTTTCAGGGACGGCAAAAGCCCTTCCTGCGGGCCATCCGTCCCTGTACTACATACAGTTTACGGCAAAAGAAACGCTTTGAAAAGGGCGTTTCCATAAATTCTACCTTGTGTTTTCATGCCGCCAAAAAACTTTCAAAAGTTTTGTGCAGTTTCGACATTGTTTTTCTTTCTAAGTATGACTTATAGTTTAGGTATATTTTAGGTAAAGAAGCGCTCCGGCTTTTTGAAGAAAAAGACCGACTTTTAAGCGTTCTCGTCCTCTCAGAAGATGATCTTTGCAGTTGCTGCCCGTGCTGCGCGGATAAGGTCTGCCGGGGCACAGCACACCTGTGTGCCGATGCGGCCACCGGAGACATATACCTTTTGCTGTGTCAGCACGCTCTCGTCAAACACGGTCTTGTACTGTTTTTTCATGCCCACCGGGCTGCAGCCGCCGCGCACATAGCCGGTGACCTTGTTGATATCGGCCACATGGATCATCGCCACGCTCTTTTCGCCCACGCTGCGGGCGGCGGCCTTCAGATCCAGCTCCGCTGCCACCGGAATGACGAAGACGAAATAGTTTTTGCTGGCTCCCTGCGTTACCAGCGTTTTGTACACGCATGCCGGGTCCTCGCCCATGCTGGCTGCCACGGTCACGCCGTCCACAGCCACGCCCTCTTCGTGGGCGTACTCGTGGGCGGTGTAGGGTACCTTTTCACGTTCCAGAATGCGCATGGCATTGGTTTTTGCTTCTTTTCCCATTGTGATATTCCCCTTTATATTTAGCTTGTTCTGTTTTTAAGGATAGCGATATTGGGTCAGCGTCCTCGCCCTCTCCGTCACTGCTGGCACAGTGCTACACTTCCCTTTGGGGGAGCTGCTGAGCACAGGCGAAGCTGAGAGGGCGAGCCCGCTTTCCTTTTCCCGCCCCCATTCTACCACTTTCTCCATAAAATTTCAAAATTTCTCTTGACTTCAGTTTCCTGAAGTGATATCATAGCGTCACACACTTCAGAGCACTGAAGTTTGACAATGCAAGCTGCGGCAAAGGAGCCGGTCTCCCTCGCCGTTCACACGATAAGGCAAAGGAGACAAAAATCATGATCATCGTATTGAAACAGGATGCACCCGAAGTACAGGTACGCGAATTCTGCCACGAACTGCAGGATATGGGCCTGCAGATCAACGACTCCAAGGGCAGTGAGAGCCACATTCTGGGCCTGATCGGCGACACCAAGGCCGTGGCCGAAAGCTGGGTGCTGGCAAACCCGGTGGTGGAGACCTGCCGCCGGGTGACGGAGCCCTACAAAAAGGCCAACCGCAAGTTCCATCCGGATGACAGCGTCATCGATGTGGACGGCGTCAAGATCGGCGGCGGAAACTTTGCGGTCATTGCAGGCCCCTGCAGCATCGAGAGCGAGGAGCAGATCACCTACTGTGCACAGCGGGTCAAGGCCGCCGGTGCTTCCCTGCTGCGCGGCGGCGCGTTCAAGCCCCGCACCTCTCCGTACTCCTTCCAGGGAATGCGCAGCGAGGGTCTGGACCTGCTCAAGCTGGCACGCCGTGCCACCGGCTCCCCCATCGTCACCGAGATCATGAACACCGAGCACCTGCCGCTGTTCGAGAATGTGGACCTCATTCAGGTGGGTGCCCGCAACATGCAGAACTTTGAGCTGCTCAAGGCCGTCGGCCGCCAGAAAAAGCCGGTGCTGCTCAAGCGCGGCCTTGCCAACACGCTGGAAGAGTTCGTGATGAGCGCCGAGTACATCATGGCCGAAGGCAACGAGAACGTTATCCTCTGCGAGCGCGGCATCCGCACCTTTGAGACCAGCATGCGCAACACCCTCGACCTTGCCGGTGTGGTGATGCTGCACAAGATGACCCACCTGCCCGTTGTCGTGGACCCCAGCCACGCCTGCGGCCATGCATGGATGGTGCCGGAGCTGGCAAAGGCTGCCGTCGCCGCCGGTGCCGACGGCCTGATGATCGAGGTGCACAACAACCCCGCCAAGGCCAAGTGCGACGGTGCCCAGAGCCTGACCCCGGATCAGTTCGACGAACTGATGCAGTTCGTGAGCAAAGAGGTGGAGTTCTTCGGCAAGAAGATGAACTGACACGCTGAAAGCCGGTCGGCAGACGAACCACGATTTTCTGAATACAGATCCAAAATGGATGCTTTCCTGCATTGAGCGGGAGGCATCCATTTTTTTCGATAAAAATATTTATAATGTGTAACCGGATCTCCGTACCGTTGCAATCAACTCCCTGTAAAATCCATGTGATTTTACAGAGCGGACCGTACAGATCACTTGCGGGCCCGGACCAGAAGCACATGGAGCTTCCGGCTCAGATCTGCCAGACACCACGCGATCGCCATGCCGCTTGCAATGCCGAGGGCGGCCAGAAAAGTCTGCTCCCCAAAGTGCTCTGCCGCCCGCAGATCGCTGGAGACCACCGCATTCATGCAGTAGTAAAGCGTGCTGCCGGGGATGAGGGGAATGGCCGATGTGATGAAAAACGGCGTGGAAGGCGCATTGCAGCACCGGGCAAGGATCTCGGCATAGAGGGCGGCACAAAAACCGGCCAGCAGATTTGCAAGAAAGACGCTGCTCAGCGCATGATCGGCCAGCAGGTAGGCCAGCCACGCCAGAAACCCGCCCACAGCGGCGGCAGGCAGGTAGCGCCGGTTCAGGTTGAAGATCAGCCCGAAGCCGACAGAGCCCAAAGCTGCGCTGAGCAACTGCGATAAGACCTGCATCATGCGATCCCTCCCATCAGCCAGATGGCCGCCATCATGCCCAGTGCAAGGACTGCGGCCATCAGAATGGCCTCCACCAGCCGCAGAGAGCCGGAAATGATATCGCCAAGCAGGATATCCCGGATGGAATTTGTCAGCATGATGCCGGGGATCAGCAGCATGATGATGCCAATGAGGATCTTGTCTGCGTGGAGCTGCGGCCCGATGCGGCAGAACAGCAGGGTGGAAATGCCGCAGCAAAATGAGGCGATGAACTGAAATTCCACGCCGTTCATGCAGAACGGTGCAAGGCAGCGCTCCATCCAGAAGACCAGCACTGCAATGACGCCGGCCAGCAGGCCGTCCCACAGGCTGCCCCCAAAGAACACGGCAAAGCTGGAAGCGGCCAGCACGCTGCCCGCCAGCCGGAGCCGGGGGTCTGCACGCTTGGCAAGGATGGCGTCCAGCTGCCTTTGAAATTCCTCCACAGAGGGCGGTGCCGCGCAGATCCGGCGACTGAGTGCATTGAGCTCTTCCAGCATGAGCAGATCGTTCCCGGACGCATGGCGCAGACGGCGTGTCTGGGTCTGCGGCGGGAGCTGCGGCATTGTCAGGGTGACAACGATGCTGGATGTGATGACGAACACATTGACCTCCTGCGCGCCGTATGCGGCTGCGATGCGGTTCAAGGTATCTTCTACGCGGAAAACCTCGGCCCCGCTGTTCTGCAGTGCTTCTCCCATTTTGATCAGAATGCAGAGAAAGCGGCTGACTTCTGCTTCTCCCATGAAATATCCCCTTTTCAGCTTTGTCTTTTGCCCCTATTATAATGGTTCTGCGGGATGGAAACAAGGGTGGTAGGGATGCCTGCACGGAAATCCGCTTTTGCAGCCTGAGCCAAATCAAAAGCCTTCCCCTTTCCCGGCGTCTTGACAAGCCCTTTTCTTCTGGTTACAATACGGAAAAGAGTCCGCAGACCGTCTCTTTGCAAATTTCAGCCGCCGGCTCCGGGAAAGGAACTTCGTCATGGAACCAAAAACCAAACAATATCTGCTCGTAACTGTTGTGGGCGTAACGCTTTTTGTTGCTCTGCTGCGGCTTTCCACCGTTCTGGCCTTTGCGGCAGAACTTGTGGATCTGGTCCTGCCCATTCTGGCAGGCGGCATTCTGGCACTTTTTATCAACGTGCCCATGAGTGGGCTGGAAAAGCGGCTGAAACGTCTGTTCCGCAAGGCCAGAAAGCAGCCGTCGGATAAAGCCATCCACCTTATCAGCTTTTCCATCACGCTGCTGGGCGTTGTGCTGGTGCTGGTGCTGGCTCTCACTCTGCTGATCCCGGAGCTTGTGCAGTCCTTCCACAGTCTCTATCTGCAGATCGAGGCAAACATTCCCCGCTGGACCGCCTATCTGAGTGCGCAGAATGCCGACACAGGCTGGCTGATGAGCTGGCTGGAAGGCATCAACTGGGAGCAGCTGCTGCACAAGATCACTGCCGGCATCGATACCGTGCTGATCAATGCGGTAAGCGCCGTATCTGCCACGGTGAACATTGCGGTGACAGCCTCCTTTGCCCTGATCATCTCCATCTATATGTCCCTTGGCTCGGAAAGTCTCTGCCGACACGCCCGCACGCTGGTGTGCGCCTATCTGAAGCCAAACCACGCCGCCGGGCTGCTGAAGTTCTGCAGAGCGTTCCGCCAGTCTTTTGCAAACTTTCTTACCGGACAATGCAGCGAGGCAGTGATCCTCGGCGTCCTCATGACCCTTGCGTTTTCCGTTTTCCGGATCCCCTACGGCAGTCTTGTGGGAATGCTGACCGCCATCTGCGCCATCATCCCCTACGTCGGCGCGCTGATCTCCTGCGTGGTCAGCGTGTTCCTTGTGCTTTTGGTAGACCCTGTGCTGGCGGTGCGCTGCCTCATCGTTTATCTTGCCGTGCAGTTCATTGAAAATCAGTTCATCTATCCCCGCGTGGTGGGCAAGTCCGTGGGGCTTTCTCCCCTTTACACCCTTGTTGCCGCCATGATCGGCGGAAAGCTCTTTGGCATCATCGGCATCATCTTCTTCATCCCCCTGACTGCGGTGATCCTCGAGCTTGTGAAGGAGGACGCCTGCCGCCGCCTGCGTACAAAGGAAGAGCAACAATAAAAAACCAGCGGCCCCGGAAAGCATCTGAAAACGCTTTCCGGGGCCGTTTTATTCTTGTCCGGGGTGTCCCCGGCAGCATTTACTTAAAATATTGGGGGAAGGACTTCCGGATGGTGGCCAGATTTTCGGTGTACCGCTGCATATGCCGGGCGGCAATGGTGCGGGCAGCGGCGGTATCCTTTGCCTCGATGGCCTTCAGCAGGCTGGTGTGGTCATCCAAAATTGCTTTTGCCGGACGGCAGCGGAAGCTGAGCATCGTGGTGCGGTCAAAATGAGGGGCCAGATTTTCCACCAGCTCATACCAGTAAGGGCAGCCGCACAGCTCATACAGCATTTTGTGGAATTCCTTATCCAGTGCAAAGATCTTTTCCTCCTGCGCCCGCTGAATGTACATCTGCCACAGCGCCACATTCTCCCACAGACGGTCGAGCTCCTGTTTGGTCAGCATTTCGCAGGCCATCCCCGCCAGCTCTGTTTCCAGCACTGCCCGGAGATGCCGGACCTCTTCCACCAGCCCGGCGTCGATGAGGGAGACATAGGTGCCGATCTTGGGCCGGATCTCGATCAGCCGCCGCTGCGCCAGCTCCAGCTCTGCTTCCCGAAAGGGGGTGCGGCTGACCCCCAGCTGCTCGCACAGCTCCGGCTCGTTGAGTTTTTCTCCGGGTTCCAGACGGGTGTTGACGATGTTATCGATCAGCACCCGCAGGACAAAATTTTTAGCAGATTCCTGCTCTCTGCGTTCTGAGATGGTGATCATGGAAATGCTCCTTCTATCCGTTTGCGGTCTGCTCAGGGCGTATCTGAAAACAAAGAAAATGGCGAGTATTCCGCAGTCACAGGCGGGCTCCAGGGCTTTTTCCCACAAGATCCTGCTGTGGCTGCAAAAACAGGCTGGCTTTTCGACTTTTCCGCTGCACGCAAGGGGCGCAGCCTGTTCACAGTATAGCACAAACCGCTTCGGCTTGTCCCGTTTTTTTGCAGAAAATGCAGCAAAAAGCAAAGCATACAGGGCGCGATTTTTGCTGCCGGAGCAGATCATGGACTTTTTAAAGCTGGAACAGGTCGATCAGCACGACCACTGCAAGGCCATAATGGACCACAACAGCCGCCCGATCATGGATGGTGGTGCTCAGCGGCCCGGATAAGATGCAGGAAAGATTTCCGCTTTTACCTTGACTTTACCCCTGTTTTCTGCTTTAATGCTTTTGATAAAAGGGAGTAAAGGGCCGTTTTCCGTTTTGTGATCCAGAAAACGGCTGCATGGCAGCGTCATCACGGCAAAATGCCCGATGTCATGTGTTCGCTTGAGACTTTTGTCACAGACAAGGTACTGTGGCAGAGGTCTCTTTTTTCTTGCCGCTGTACCGGAGCACAAGGAGGCAAAGAAAAAGCATGAACTTTCTGAACACATTCGCAAGTCTGTTTTCCAACTTTGGAAACCTGACATGGCAGATGGTGGTGATGTGGGCCATCGGTGCGCTGCTCATTTACCTTGCCATCGCCAAAAAAATGGAGCCGAGCCTGCTTTTACCCATGGGCTTTGGTGCCATTCTGGTCAATCTGCCCCTGTCGGGTGCCATTACGCAGGGCGATACGGTAGGACCAATTTCCGCTCTGTTTGATGCGGGCATGTCCAACGAGCTGTTCCCGCTGCTGCTCTTCATCGGCATTGGTGCCATGATCGATTTTGGCCCGTTGCTGGAAAAGCCGTGGCTGATGCTCTTTGGTGCGGCGGCACAGTTCGGTATCTTTTTCACCTTGTTTCTGGCAGGCTTCTTCTTTGACCTGAAGGATGCCGCCTCCATTGCTGTCATCGGTGCAGCGGACGGCCCCACTGCCATCTTTGTGGCAAACACCCTCAACTCCCAGTATCTCGGTGCCATCATGGTGGCAGCCTACAGCTACATGGCCCTGGTGCCCATCGTGCAGCCGCCCGTTATCCGGCTGCTGACCACCAAAAAGGAGCGCCTCATCCGGATGCCTTATGAAAAAGGCAGCGTTACCCAGCTGACCAAGATCCTGTTCCCCATCGTCGTGACCATCATTGCGGGCATAGTCGCCCCTGCCAGTGTGGCACTGGTGGGCTTTTTGATGTTCGGCAACCTGCTGCGGGAGTGCGGCGTGTTGAACGTGCTCAGCGAGACCGCACAGAATGTGCTGGCAAACCTGATCACCATCGTGCTGGGCCTGACCGTTGCCGGGCAGATGACCGCAGACAAGTTCGTCCGGCCCGACACGCTGCTGATCCTTGCACTGGGTCTGGTGGCCTTCGTCTTTGATACCGCAGGCGGCGTGCTGTTTGCAAAGCTGCTGAATCTTTTCCTGCCCGAAGGCAAAAAGCTGAACCCGATGATCGGTGCCGCCGGCATCTCGGCTTTCCCCATGAGCGGCCGCGTCGTCAACAAGATGGGTCTGGAAGAGGACAGCCAGAATTTCCTGCTGATGTATTCCATCAGCGTCAATGTTTCGGGGCAGATCGCATCCGTCATTGCAGGCGGTCTCATCTTGACCCTGATGACTTAACGGAGGTGTACTTATGCTTCATCTTTCTTCGTGGATGGTCACACTGCCGATGATGCTCATTGGGATGGTCGGCATCATCCTCGTCATCGGCATCATCGTTCTGTCCGTGATGCTGCTGAATCGGCTTACCAGCCGGAAATGATCTTTCCTTTTGACTGAACAGAAAAAGTCCGGGCCTGTTTCCGCTCAGAGAAAGGCCCGGGCTTTTCGTTTGCTTTGGTTTGTGGTATACTATAGTGTATTTTGAAATCACCCTTTAAAAAGAGGTATCATTATGAAAGCACATATCGCACGCAACCAGAACGCCGGTGTGCCGCTGGCGCTGGGCTGGAATCTTTCCAATGCCGACCGCGGCAAGCTGGAGGGCATGGCCCCCGCCTTTGGCATGAAGCTGCTGCCCGTGTCCCCTGCGGATGCCGGCAAGACCGTCGCCCAGCTGCTGGGCGAGGTGGAGACCAGAACCGCCCGCACGCTGGTGCTGGAACCGGGTGCCTATCCCCCGGCACTGGTGCTGGCAAACTTCAAGGATAAGGATGTGGACACCCTGCTGGACCTGATGAAGCAGGCACAGGTGAACATCCCGCTCAAGGCCGTGGTCACTCCCTCCAACCGCAGCTGGGTGTTCGGCGACCTGCTGGCCCACCTGCAGGAGGAGCACGCAGCCGTTACCGCCGCAAAGGAGAACCAGACCCTATGAAGACCCGTGCAAACCGTTTGGTCAGCATGCTGCTGGCCGGTGCGCTCTGCCTGAGCCTGCTGGCCGCTTGTGCCCCCAAAAAGAAGGAGCTGACCCGCTACTCCACCATTTTTTACGATGTGTTCGACACCGTAACGCAGGTGATCGCCTATTGTGAGAGCGAAGAGGTGTTCAAGACCCAGATGGACGCGCTGCACGCAGACCTTGTCACCTACAATCAGCTGTACGACATCTACAACGATTACCCCGGCGTGACCAACGTGAAGACCATCAACGACAACGCCGGCAAGGCCCCCGTGGAGGTGGATGACCGCATCCTTTCCATGCTGGAGCTGGCCGACCAGATGTACGCCACCACCAACGGCAAGCTGAACATCGCCATGGGCAGCGTGCTGAACATCTGGCACAACTACCGCGAAGCGGCCGAGGCCACCGAGACCGATGCGGACAACAAGCTGCCCGGCATGGACGAGCTGGAAGCTGCCGCCCAGCACTGCGACATCAACAATGTCATCATCGACGAGGACGCCAAGACCGTCTATCTGGCCGACCCGGACATGCGGCTGGACGTGGGCAGCGTGGGCAAGGGCTATGCCGTGGAAATGGCATGTCAGGCAGCCGAGGCCCGCGGCCTGACCAGCGCTCTGGTGAGTGTGGGCGGCAATCTGCGTGCCATCGGCACAAAGCCGGACGGCAGCCAGTGGACCGGCGGTGTGGAAAACCCGTGGAACGCTTCCGACCTGTACACCGCCAGTTCCATGCTGAGCGGTGCCATCAACATGAGCGATATGGCCCTTGTGACCAGCGGCGACTACCAGCGCTACTTTGTGGTGGACGGCAAGCGCTATCACCACCTGATCGACCCGGACACCCTGTTCCCTTCCACCTACTTCAATGGTGTGACCGTGCTGTGCAGTGACTCCGGTCTGGCCGACTGCCTGACCACCGGCCTGTTCTGCCAGCCGCTGGAGGACGGGCTGAAGATCGTGGAAAGTCTGGACGGCGTGGAAGCCATGTGGTGCACACCGGATCAGCAGATCATTACCTCCTCCGGCTGGGATGCCCATTTGAAAAACTAAAAGCATTTCGACAAAAAGAAAAGCACTGCAATGCAGTGCTTTCTTTTTGCTTCAAAATTCGGTCGGCGCGTAATAGCTGGGAATGGACGCCGTTTTCTGGGCGCTTGCCTGCTGGCGCAGCGCCGAGCGGGTCACCTCTGCCCAGGAATACTGGGTCATATACTCGCCCCGGTAGGAATTGATGGCCGAGCGGTCCCCCTTCAGGAAGTTGTAGTAATCGCAGTCCACCTTGCCCGTATCGATGGCCAGTGTGCTGCGGCCGCGGATGAGCAGGCCGGTAACGCCTGCATCTTCCAGCGCATGGCTCAGGTCAAAGATCAGGTTGCGCAGATGGCTGTGCAGGGATGCGGTATCGGGCTTGTCCTCCCACAGCACCGCCAGCATTTCACCGTTGGTACAGGTGGCACCGTTGCGGTCCACCAGATAGGCCAGCAGCTCTTTGCTCTTGCTGCGCTTGAAGGCCAGTGTGCGCCCATTGACGAAGATCTCAAAATTGCCGAAGCATTGGATCTTGACGCCTGCCGGGCCATCCTCCGGCGGGTAGCGCAGATGCTTCAGCACATTCTTGACATCATCCTCGTTTGCGGGCTTGAGCAGAAAGCCGCTGACGAAGATCTGCAGCGCTTCCAGCGCATATTCCGGATGCTCTGTCACCACAATGATGTTGCAGCGCGGCTGCAGCTTCTGGATCATGCGCGCCAAACCAAGCCCGTTCATGCCGGGCATTTCCAGATTCAGGAAGGCAGCATCCATAGGCCCCTGACGCATCCATGTCAGAGCGTCTTCGGTGGTCATGGCGCTGATATAATCACAGTCGGGTGCAACACGGCACAGGATGCGGACCAGCGAGTTGATCGCAAGCTGTCCGTCATCGACGACCAATATCTTCATTTAATAACACACCCCCGCAAGCTTACGTTCAAAACGCTCCCCCTTGTTCAGTTTAACACGTCACCCGCTGATTCGCAAGTTATTTTTGCACAAAAAAACGGAAACCTTATCTTAATTACGAAAAAGCACCTCTTCCGTGCAGTTTGTCCGCAAAACCACTGACCGAAAGAGGTGTCTGAGCCGGATCTTATTTCCCGCAGCTCAGGCAGTTATACAAGATATTCCGTGCCGTCCAACCCTGTCAATTTTTGTGCCGTGGTTTCTCCCACATGGCTGCACAGCTGCTCATAGGTCTGCCGCATCCGGGTCGGGCGGGAGGTGCAGTTGTGTGCATCGGAAGAGACCGTGTCCACCAGCCCCGCCTTGACCCAGTGCTCCAGCCGCATCCGCTGCCAGAAGCCGCTGTCCAGCACAGCCGAGCAGTTGATCTGACAGCGCAGCCGGTACTGCTCATGCAGGCGGGCCAGCAAGCCGTGCTGCACAAGGCAGGGATACCGCTCAATGTGGGCCACCAGAATGCGGTAGCCCGCACCCGTGATCTCCTGCAGAGCCGTTTCCAGCTCCTTTGCCGTTATGTTCGGCACAAACTCCAGCAGCACCCAGCCGGTATCTCCCAAGGTCAGCAGCTGGTGCTGGACTGCCGCATATCCCGCCGCAGGGGTATACAGCAGCTCAGCGCCGTGCTCCAGCTTCAGGTCGTAGCCTTTTTGTGTGCAGTATGCGCGGGCCAGAGCCAGATGCCGGTCATAGACTTCCTGCGGGAAGCGTTCCATGCCCGGCGTACTGTGCGAGGTAGCAAACAGGTGCCGCACACCGTCTGCTGCCGCTGCATCCAGCATGGCATACATTTCTTCTCTGGTCTGCGCACCATCGTCCACGCCGTAGACGAAGTGCGCATGATAATCCGTAAAGCCGCTCATTTCTTTTCCGCTTCGTGGCTCCGCTTATAATACTTTTTGTAATAGCCGTACTTCCCATACTTTGAGTAGGATTTGTAGTACTTGCGGCCCATATAGTTGTCGTAGTCCACCTGATTGAGCACCGTGCCCAGAATGGGGCAGCCGGTCTGCTCGATCTGCTGCTTCACGTCCAGCAGCTCCTGACGGCTCACATCGTTGTAGTTCACTGCGATCAGGGTACCGTCACATGCCTTGGCGATCTCTGCCGCATCGATGACCACGCCCACCGGGGGTGCGTCCACAATGACGTAATCTGCCATTCTGGCCAGCATATCCAGCAGTTCGGCAAAATGGCTGTTGGTCAGCAGCGCCAGCGGGTTGGGCACATCGCGGCCCACCGGCACCATGATCGCGTTGGGGATGTCAGTCTGGTAGATGACCTCATCCATGCCCACCATACCGGCCAGAAAATGGGAGAGGCCTTTGCCGTCGCTGCGGCCATCCTCATATTTCAGGCCGTAGTCACTGTTGATCGTGCTGCGGCGCAGGTCTGCGTCCACCAGCGCTACCTTGAGGCCGCGCTGTGCCAGCGTGCGCATCAGGTTCATGGACAGATAGCTCTTGCCCTCTGTAGCATGGCAGCTGGTGATCATAATCTTTTTGACACTCGCACCTGCAAAGGAGAGGTTGGTGCTCAGGGTATTAAAGGCTTCATTTCCCGCATAATCCAGAGCCGGAAATTTTGTGATCTTCAGCTGTTTCATGCTTTCCTCCCGGAGCTGCCGCCCACACGGCGGCGGATATCATCGGCAAATCGCTTGGTGCGGCGCTTGAACTCGCTTTTCTCTTTCGGCTGTTCGCCGGCGTCGGCCAGCGGGATCGATGCCAGCACGACCATGCCGGTATACTTGCGGATATCATCAGCAGACTTGTAGGTATCATCCAGCATGGTCCGCAGCACCACCACGGCGCAGGCCAGCACAAAGCCCACTACAAAGCCCATCAGGATGTTCTTGGCCTTGTTGGGGCTGAACGGATTCTCCGGCACGCGCGCAGAAGACATCAGGGTGGGCTCGTCCGTCTTCATCTTTTCCGAGATGTACTTTGCGCCCACATCCGCATACTCGTTTGCGATCGCTGCCGCTTCTTCCGGGTCCGGGTTCGTGACCGTGATATCCAGCATACGGGTGTCGCTGGTGTTGGTGACAGACAGCATACTGGCCATATTGGTGTAGGTATAATTCAGGTTCAGGTTGCTGATGACCTTTTCGTGGACTTCCCACATTTCAAAGACCTTGATGTAATCGCTGGTCAGCTCACTGCCGACCTGCAGGTCGGAGAAGTTCAGCACCGAATCATTGCGGCTGACCACATAGATGGTAGCCGTTGCCTTGTACATCGGCGTTACCAGAAAAAACGTATAAAGCGCCATCAGTACGGCACCCACCACAGCCGTGGCTGCAATGAGCGTCCAGTGGGCCAGCAGACCCATGAACAGTTCCAGCAGATCAATGGTGTCTTCTCCCTGTTCCTGCTGTACCGCTAAAGCTGTGCGCTCCTTCACAAAAGTATCTTGCTGCACGATTTCACTCCTTACTTATATAATACTGCATAATACTGCCGCCCATGCGGCCCGGGCGTTGTGCCCTTTCCTCTATTTTTCTAAATCCTATACGCCAAAAATGCGGCGTCCCCTGTTTCATCAGGGAGCACCGCAAATGATGCAGTCTGCTAATTACTTTGCGGTAGCAACAGAAGCAGTTGCCTTGCCAGCCTGAATGTTTGCCATGGTCACGCTATCCAGCACAACCTTGACAGCACGCCGGGTCACAGGTTTACCATTGACGGTGGAAGTCTGCTCAACAACGGTACCAACCACAGGCAGAGTCACAACGTTGCCATTCGCAGTGACGACCTTGACCGTAACGACAACCTGAGTGCCTGCCTTGGGCAGAGCTGCAAAGTGAAGGTAAGCGGTAACATCACCCATGCTAGCCACATAACCGGTGACCATCAGCTCCTTGATCTCGCTGATGGTCACATTGCTGCCCAGAATGCGGGTAATTTCAGAATAGGCATCTGCACCCAGATAAGCCCGCACGCTGCCTGCTGCCTTCAGAGCTTCCTCTTCCGCGGCAGAAACAGTGGTGGTCTTTAACTCGATGTTCAGGCCCTCAAAAGAAGAACCGGTGGCCTCAAAGGTAATCTTGCCGGCATCCTTATCTGCGCTGGTCGGGCTTGCAGGAGCAGTCTCTGCTGCAAAAGCAGTGGCTGCAACCATACTTACGGCCAGAACCACAGAAACTGCAACACCAACGACCTTTTTCATTCTCATATGACTCTTCCTTTCAAACTTTCACACTCTTTCCCCGAGAGTACCTCTATCTAAATGTGCAACACACACATTTATTCAACCTGTTCATAGAAAAGCTGCAATACAGCCTGCTGCAGGCTTGCAGCATCCGGATAGAACTCCATAAAGCCATCGGCACCGATCTCATGGGTGCCTTCCGGCTTGATTGTATCCATCCGCTCATAATCCTTTGCCGCCCACACTTCATTTGCCAGCTGGCCGCGCGGGATGTTCGTATAGAGATACGGTTCCATTGCGTCGTAAGCCGTGAGCACAAAGTTCTGGTTCTGCTTTACTTCAGCATCCAGCTGTGTGGCAAGCTTCTGGATATACTGTTCCTGCCGGGCCATGCGGGCCTCATTGGTGCCAACGCCGATGCTGCGGCGGGTACGGACAAAGGTCTCTGCCTGGTCTCCATGCAGCGTCAGGGTCGTGCCCTTGGTCATAGCCGGATCGATGGCGGAGAAATCATCCTCCAGCGTAACGGTAATGCCGCCCGCCAAGTCATTCAGTGTTGAAATGCCATCCAGACCCATGGAAAGGTACTGATCGACCGTCTGTCCGCCCAGCAGATTTTCCACAGCTTCCACTGTGACCTCGCAGCTGGTCTGGCGTCCATCGCCAAAGCCATAGCCCACACAGATCTGCTGCTCCACCGGCTCATACCGATCCCCCATAACGCCCAGCACTGTCACCGGCGTGATCGTGTCACGGTCGATCTGCAACTGCTGCACCGTCTTGTTGTTACTGTCCAGCACGATCAACCGGAGGAAATCCGCCTGACCGGCCTGCCGGTATGCATAGGACTCCTGCGTTTCATGATCCACGCCCATTACAAGAATGGTCGTAAGCCCGTCACGCTTTTTGTAGGTATGGCCGTTCAGTTCCACGGTCTCCTGCTCTGCCTGCGGCAGCTCCGTCCGGGTCTCCGGTTTCCGGCTGCGCTTTTCCAGCCAGCTGCCGCCTGCAAAAAGCAGCAAAGCCGCCAGCACCAGTACAGCCAGCGCCGCAGCAGCAGCGCGATATTGTTTTTTTGTGTTCAAAAAGGTATGCTTCCCCTCTTTCCCTCGGAATATGATCCTGCCGGAAAATATTCCATGGCCTATTATAGCGTCACAACCGTGCAACTGTCAATGCATTTTTCGTTATTTTAGCTGTTATATCAGTTTTTTTCACCCTTATTTTTCTTTGAAATCAAGAAGGAAACCCGGCAGAGCTGCACTTTAAAAGAATGCAGAAACGCGCTATACTAAAAGCAAAAACAGTTAGTGGAGGAATGCTTTATGAATCCGACTCTGCGAAGGGATGCAGATGCCATCATCCGCTCCAGCCTGAACGCCGTTCTGCCGGACGAAGCCGTGCGCCGTGCGTTGAACGCCTTTGCGCCGAGGGGCGGCAGAGTGCTGCTGGTGGCAGCGGGCAAGGCGGCCTGGCAGATGGCACACGCTGCGGTGGAAGCACTGGGCCGTGTGGACGGCGGTGTGGTGGTGACCAAATACGGCCACGTAAAGGGTGAGATCCCGGGCGTGACCTGCTGTGAAGCAGGCCATCCGGTCCCGGACGAGAACAGCTTTGCTGCCACCGAAAAGGCGCTGGCCCTTGTGCAGGGCCTGACGGCAGAGGATACTGTGCTGTTCCTGCTCTCCGGCGGCGGCAGCGCATTGTTCGAGCGGCCGCTGCTGCCCGGGGAAGAGCTGCAGGACATCACAAGCCAGCTTCTCGCCAGCGGGGCCGATATCGTGGAAATGAACACCATCCGCAAGCGGCTTTCCGCTGTCAAGGGCGGACGGTTTGCGCAGGCCTGTGCCCCGGCAGAGGTGTTCAGCATCGTACTCAGCGACATTCTCGGCGACCCGCTGGACATGATTGCCAGCGGCCCGGCGGTGCCGGACACCTCCACCTGCGCACAGGCCCTTGCCATTGCGGAAAAGTACCACTTAAACCTGTCGGAACAGGCAAAGACGCTGCTGCAGCAGGAAACGCCCAAAGCGCTGGACAACGTGACCACCCGGATCACCGGCAGCGTGCGGGAACTGTGCACCGCTGCGGCCAATGCCTGCCGGGAATTGGGCTATGAGCCCATCCTGCTGACCGATCAACTTTGCTGTGAGGCCCGGGAAGCGGGCAGCTTTCTTGGCTCCATCGTCCGCACCCACACGGGGCACGGGAAAAAGCTGGCCTATATCGCAGGCGGCGAGACGGTCGTCCACCTGACCGGCAGGGGCCTCGGCGGGCGGAATCAGGAGCTGGCGCTTGCGGCAGCTCCCGCCATTGCAGGGCGGAACGCGGCAGTGTTCTCGGTGGGCAGTGACGGCACCGATGGCCCCACTGATGCCGCAGGCGGCTATGTGGACGGCGAGACCCTTGCTGCGCTGACTGCAAAAGGCTGGAACGTGTTTGACACCCTGCAGCACAACGATGCCTACCACGCCCTCCGGGCTGTGGAGGGGCTCATCATGACCGGAGCCACCGGCACGAACGTCAACGATGTGGCCGTGGCATTGCTCCGGGACTGAGAAGCCGGTTTTATAAACATTGTACCCCGCCTGAAGGGATTTTGGCCTCCGGGGCTTGACAAAGAAAGTTCAAAGTGATATGATTTTGATATCATAAAGAAACGTTTTCAAGCCCTGATAAGAAGGAGACCATTATGGAAGAGAAAATTCTGCAGACCAAAAAGAACGGCATGGTCATGCTGCTGCTCACCCTGCTGGGCTATGTGGTGTTCACGGCACTGTTCGTGTACAGCCTGATCCTGCTGGACACCAGCCTGTTCCCGGGCATTCTGCTCATGGCGCTGTCCATCCTGTACTGGGTGGCGGGCATTTTCCTGTTCTGCGGCCTGAAGGTGCTCAAGCCGCAGGAGGCACTGGTGCTCACCCTCTTCGGCGACTACATCGGCACCTTAAAGGGGCAGGGCTTTTACTGGGTGAATCCGTTCTGTACCGCAGTCAACCCTGCGGCGGGCACAAAGCTCAGCCAGAGCGGTGACGTGAACAGCGGCGAAACCGGCATGGCGGCCCTGCTCAAGGCAGGTAACAGCAGTGCCCAGACCGCAGAATCTACCAGCAAGAAGATCTCGCTCAAAATGATGACCCTCAACAACTCCCGCCAGAAGATCAACGACTGTCTGGGCAACCCGGTGGAGATCGGCATTGCGGTCATCTGGCGGGTCACCGACACCGCAAAGGCCGTGTTCAATGTGGACAACTATAAGGAATACCTCTCCCTGCAGTGCGACAGCGCCCTGCGCAACGTGGTGCGCGTTTACCCTTATGATGTAGCCCCCAATGTGGACACCACCGGCGACGGCGTGGCCGATGAGGGCAGTCTGCGCGGTTCCTCGGAGGTGGTAGCCGCCCGCATCCGGGACGAGATCCAGAAGAATGTTGAGCAGGCCGGCATCGAAGTGGTGGAGGCCCGCATCACCTATCTGGCCTATGCGCCGGAGATCGCAGCCGTGATGCTGCAGCGCCAGCAGGCAAGCGCCATCATCGACGCCCGCAAGATGATCGTGGACGGTGCCGTGGGCATGGTGGAAATGGCCCTGGATCGCCTGAGCGAAAACAAGGTGGTGGAGCTGGACGACGAACGCAAGGCGGCGATGGTCTCCAATCTGCTGGTGGTGCTGTGCGGCAACCGTGACGCACAGCCCATTGTGAACAGCGGCAGCCTGTACTGATGGCAGAGCCCAAAAAGCAGGTGCCCCTGCGCCTGAACGCGAAGCTCTACGACGCCCTTGCCGCCTGGGCAGAGGATGACTTCCGCTCGGTGAACGGACAGATCGAGTATCTGCTCACCGAGTGCGTGCGTCAGCGCAAAAAGAACGGGAAGTACGTCTCGGATCAGATCGACGTCCCGCCCGAACTCGACATCAAATGATGTAATAATCTGGCCCGATGGGCCGCTGCAAATTGCTCTATCCAAAAAATGAGACAGGCTTCCCCGAAAACAAGGGGCTGCCTGTCTCATTTTTGCTGTAAGTGATCGTGAGCGAAAACCATCAATGCTCTGCCCAGTCGCTGCTGCGGCCCACGGCCTTGTGCCAGCCGGCCAGCAGGCGGGTGCGTTCGGCCTCGTCCATCTGCGGGGCAAAGGTCATGTTGCAGTGCCACAGGCTGCGGATCTCATCCCGGTCCTTCCATACGCCGGTGGCAAGGCCCGCCAGATAGGCTGCGCCCAGAGCGGTCGTCTCCCGGATGGCCGGGCGCAGCACGGTCTTGTTCAGGATGTCGGCTTGGAACTGCATCAGGAACTGGTCACGGGAGGCACCGCCGTCCACCTTCAGCGAGGTGATGGGCACGCCGATGTCTTTTTCCATAGCCGCCACAAGATCGGCGCTCTGGTAGGCGATGGACTCCTCCGCCGCGCGGATGATATGGTTTTGGGTGGTTCCGCGGGTGATGCCCACAATGGCACCGCGGGCGTACATATCCCAGTACGGTGCACCCAGACCGGTAAAGGCGGGCACGATGTAAACGCCGCCGTTGTCCGGCACCTTCTGGGCGTAGTATTCCGCGTCGCGGCTTTCCTGGATCATGCGCAGACCGTCGCGCACCCATTGGATTACAGCACCGCCCACAAAGACGCTGCCCTCCAGCGCATACTCCACCCTGCCGTTCAGGCTGATGGCAATGGTAGAGATCAGGCCGTTCCGGCTGCGGCAGATGGTGTCGCCGGTGTTCATCAGCAAAAAGCAGCCGGTGCCGTAGGTGTTCTTGGCCTCCCCCTTGCCAAAGCAGCTCTGCCCGAACAGCGCAGCCTGCTGGTCACCGGCAATGCCGGCCACCGGGATCTGCACACCGCACAGGTCGGTGGTGCCGTAGACCTCGCTGGAATCGGTGACGCGGGGCAGAATGCAGCGCGGAATATCCAGCGCTTTGAGCAGAGTGTCGTCCCAGTCCAGCGTGCGGATGTTATACAGCATGGTGCGGCTGGCGTTGGTGCGGTCGGTGACGTGCACTCTGCCGCCGGTCAGCTTCCAGACCAGCCATGTGTCCACGGTGCCGAACAGGATCTCCCCTGCCTCGGCCCGCTCCCGCGCACCGGGCACATTGTCCAGGATCCACTTGATCTTCGTTGCGGAGAAATAGGCGTCGGGCATCAGGCCGGTGTTCTCCCGGATGTAGTCTGCCATGCCGGGCTGCTGCAGCAGTTCATCCACCAGCGGTGCCGTGCGGCGGCACTGCCAGACGATGGCGTTATAGATGGGGCGGCCGGTGGCCTTTTCCCACAGGATGGTGGTCTCCCGCTGGTTGGTGATGCCAATGGCGGCGATGTCATGGACATCGACGCCGCTCTGGGCCACCACCTCGTTCATGACTCCATACTGGGTGGACCAGATCTCCATAGGGTTGTGCTCCACCCAGCCCTGCTGCGGATAGATCTGCTCAAACTCGCGCTGCTGCACCGCAATGATGTTCTGCTCATTGTCGAACAGGATGGCACGGCTGCTGGTGGTTCCCTGATCCAGCGCCAGAACATATTTTGTACTCATGCTTTTGCTACCTCCGTATCGTTTCAGGAGTGTGTATTACAGATTTCGCGTCGCCACAATGTCCACGCCGGTGCCGCACACGTCGGCCAGCACCACCTGCCCGGTGCGGACGGGTGCGTGCAGAGTGACGCGGTCCAGTGCAGCCATGACCTCGGTCATCTTCTCTTTGGGCACAGCCTGCGCAGTCTTTACCGGGCAGCGCGGATACAGCCCGCCCTCCACCCGCACGGTGCTGGTGAGGATGCGGGTGGGGTGGGTCAGTTCTTCCCTGCCGTAGGCGGCACCGTTGGGGCAGGCGTTTCCCGTTACATTATAATCATTTTCCGGGTCCACCTGCAAGTGGCAGCCGCAGGGACAGCAGATGCAAATAACTTCTTTGATACGGCTCATTCTGCAATAACCTCCTCTACCGCGACGGTCAGAGGGCCGTCCGCTTTTTCCAGCAGGACTTTTGGCAGGGCGATGTGCTCCATCTCACCGGGTGCCATGCGCTGGCGCTTGAACCGGGCCAACTGCCTGCCGCCGCAGGCCACTGTGATCTGGCTGGGGCCGTAGTTCTGCCGCACGCGGAAGGAGACATTCACGCTCCTGTCCACATCGGCGGGGCGCACCCGCTGCGGCACGGTGTAGCCCACGCCATTGCCCGGGACAAGGTCAAGTACAACCGTATCGGAGGCTTCGCCCTTCAAAACATAGGCCGCCGCAGAAGCACCGGCAAGGTCGCTTTCGCCCGAAACGAAGTCCACCAGATCATGCACGTGCACCACATTGCCGCAGGCGAACACACCGGGGATGCCGGTCTCCATATTCTCGTAGACCACAGCGCCCTTGGTGTGGGGGTCCATGGGGATCCCGGCCTGCCGGGTCAGCTCATTTTCCGGGATCAGGCCAACGCTGAGCAGGATGGTATCCACATCAAATTCCATTTCGGTGCCCGGGATGGGGCGGCGGTTCTCGTCCACCTTGGCAACGATGGCCTTTTCTACGCGGGCCTTGCCCTGAATATCCACGATGGTATGGGACAGATACAGAGGGATGTCGAAGTCCTGCAGGCACTGCACGATGTTGCGGGTCAGGCCGCCGGAATACGGCATGACCTCCACGCAGGCCAGCACTTTGGCCCCTTCCAGCGTCATGCGGCGGGCCATGATCAGGCCGATGTCGCCGCTGCCGAGGATGAGCACCCGCTTGCCTACCAGATAGCCCTCCATGTTGACATAGCGCTGGGCAGCACCGGCGGTGTAGATGCCGGCGGGGCGGGTGCCCGGGATGCCGATGGCACCGCGGGTGCGCTCCCGGCAGCCCATGCAGAGGATGATGCTTCTGGCTTCCAAAATCTGATAACCCTTTTCTCGGCTGACACAGTGGATCTTTTTGTCCGGGGTGACCTCCAGCACCATGGTGCCCAGCTCCACCCGCACGCCGGTGGATTGCAGCAGTTCAATGCAGCGTCCGGCATACTCCGGGCCGGTGAGCTGCTCTCCAAAGCGGTGCAGGCCAAAGCCATTGTGGATGCACTGGTTCAGGATGCCGCCCAGTTCGTTGTCCCGCTCCAAAATCAGAATATCGCGCAGGCCGTGCTGCCATGCGCTGTAAGCTGCGGCAAGGCCTGCCGGGCCGCCGCCGACGATGACCAGATCAATCATGGTGATTTTCCTCCTGCTTGGTTTCGCACAGTAAGACGTTGGTACCGGCTTTATCCTGCAGCACGTCCAGCGGGCTGATGCCCAGCGTTTTGCTGATCAGCTCCAGCACCCGCGGCCCGCAGAAGCCGCCCTGACAGCGGCCCATACCGGCACCGCAGCGGCGCTTGACGCCGTCGATGGTGGTGGCGGGGATCTCTTCCCGCAGGGCGTTCAGGATCTCCCCCTCGGTGATCGTCTCGCAGCGGCAGACCACGCGGCCGTATGCGGGATCTTCCGCAATGAGCCGGGCCTTTTCTTCCGGCGAGCACTCCTTAAAGCGCACTCTGGTGCGGCCGTCCCTGTAGTCTGTCTTGGCGGCGGGCAGGTCGCCGTGGGCCTTCAGGATCTTGGTAACTTCCTTTGCGACAGCCGGGGCGCTGGACAGGCCGGGCGATTTCATACCCGCCAGATCAATGAAGCCGGGCGCGCCTTCCGCTTCGCCGATAACGAAGTCGCCCGTGTCCACATTGGCG
Source organism: Faecalibacterium sp. HTF-F (assembly GCF_023347535.1). Classification (NCBI taxonomy): domain Bacteria; kingdom Bacillati; phylum Bacillota; class Clostridia; order Eubacteriales; family Oscillospiraceae; genus Faecalibacterium; species Faecalibacterium wellingii. The sequence continues at coordinate 803,946 of NZ_CP094473.1, read as the reverse complement.
CGGACGCCCGCAAAGTTGCGGATGGACTCCCCGAACCGGATGCTCGGCACGCTGCGGCGGGCTGCGGCGCTGACAAAAGCCAGACCGGCAGCGGTGCAGGCGGTGTTGTCGCCCTCTACCCGAACGGCGTCCGGGCCAACGAGCAGGTTGCCGTGGACGGTGGGCGCGACCAGAACGCCCTTGCCGTTTTCGTTGGGGCACTGGAAGATGACGTGGTGCACACGGCTGCCCTCGGATTTGTCCAGCAGGTAGTATTCGCCGCGGGTGGGCTGGATGGTAAATTTGTGGGGCGCAGCCATATCGTGCACGGCCTGTGCCGAGATGCCTGCCGCATTGATGATGTAGCGGGTCTCCACGATGCCATCGGGCGTTGTCAGTGCCCATCCGTCGGCAGTCTTTTCAATGTGGGTCACAGGGCAGCTGCGGTGCAGCTCCACGCCGTTGCGCACGGCTACTTCTGCCATGGCCAGTGCAAAGTCCCACGGGCTGACGATGGCGGCGCTGGGCGCATACAGCGCGCTAACCACATTGGGGGCCAGATTCGGCTCCATGGCAAGCGTTTCCTCTGCGGAAAGCAGCCGGATACCCGGCACGCCGTTGGCGATGCCGTTCTCATACAGTTTCTGCAGGTGGGGCAGCTCCTCCGGGCTGAGGGCCAGCACCAGACTGCCGCACTGACGGTACGGCACATCCAGACGGGCACAGATCTCCTTGGCCAGTGCAGAGCCCTCCACGTTGAGCCGTGCCATCTGGGTGCCCGGCTCGGGATCGTATCCGGCGTGCAGAATAGCACTGTTGGCCTTGGTCGTGCAGTCTGCCACATCGTTTTCCGCCTCAAAGACCGCGGTCTGCAGCCGGTAGTGTGACAGCTCGTAGGCACTTGCTGCGCCGATGACGCCGCAGCCGATGATCGCTACATCCAGCATAAATACCTCCTGATCGCTCTGTTTTCCGAACAGAAGAAAAAGAGCAGAGCAAACAAAAGGGTTTTCGGTTTCCCTCTTGTTTGTTCTGCTCGATTCTCTGAACAAACTTTTATTATCTTTATAATAACGCAGTCCGCACAAGATGTCAAGGCATTTGTTCAAAAATAATAGTTATATCAGACGAAAGCGCTTGATCTGCAGGCTGCGGCACCACGCAGCGTGTCACAGCCATTTCTTGCTTTTATAATACCATGAACAAGGTTCCTGCAGCAATGAGCGCACAGCCGATCAGACTTTTTGCCGTGAACGGCTCATGCAGGATGAAAAATGCCAGTGCCAGCGTGATGACCACGCTCAGTTTATCGACAGGAACCACCTTGGACGCTGCACCGATCTGCAGAGCGTGATAGTAGCACAGCCAGCTTGCACCCGTGGCAAGGCCGGATAGGATCAGGAACAGCCAGCTTTTGTGAGAAATATCCCCGATGCCGGTCTGTGTTCCCGTCAGAAACACCATGCCCCAGCTCATCAGGAGCACAACTGCAGTGCGAATGGCCGTGGCAAGCGTGGAATTTACTCCGTCAATGCCGATCTTCGCAAGAATAGAAGTCAATGCGGCAAATACCGCTGACCCCAACGCAAAAACAAACCACATACTGCTTCCTCCTGTTTTTCTCAACTCTACCACCATTTCAGGCCTATTTCAAGTAAAGGTGTTTGGGATAGCGGCGCGGGAGCATTCCGTTCAGCGGCCTTTCGGCGGGGCGTTTTCGTCCGGGGCGCTGCCGCTGCCGGAGTTCAGGATCGCCACGAACTGCTGCAGCTGCTTGAGGGAGCTGACACCCAGTTTGTCGTAGATGTTCTTGTTGTGGAAGCGCAGGGTGCTGTCCTTGATATCCAGCTGCTGCGCGATCTCCCGGGTGCGCAGCCCGGCGGCGTAGCCGTCAAAGATGCGGCGTTCGGTCTTGGTCAGGGTGGGGATGCCCGCCACAAAGGTCTGGAAGGCATCGGGCACCGACTCGTTGCGGCACACGTCCGCCAGCCGGGACAGCTCGGTCTGCATCTGCTGACGTTCCAGCTGCAGCTCGTCCATCCGCCGCCGGGACTCCCGCCGGTCCTCCTCGAACTGCCGGAACGCAGGCGAGAGGATGCGCCGGTGGAAGTTCATGCAGCAGAACACCACGAAAAAGGCGATGAACAGGCCGATGAGCAGCATCTGCAGATTGCCGGAAAAGACCAGTCTCCGGTAGTCTGCCATGGGGATGCACACCGCCAGCCGGTAGGACTGGCTCTCGCTCAGGCGGCACAGCTGGGAGATGCCCGCATAGGCGTTGTCGGGGCCGGTCAACTGGGTCAGCCCGCCGCCCATGCTGCGCAGCATCAGCGTGTCCCGGGGGGCATGGTAGTAGCCGCCGGTGGTGCCGCTGCTGAGGGCGGCATCGGCGGCAAGGCCGTCCCCCGCCGGGGCAAGCAGGCAGCTCAGCCGGTCAAAGCCGGTGGGCTGGGCAAAGTTCTGCTTGAAGTAGCTCTCGCTGATTTCAAAGCCGCACAGCCCGTACATCGTGCCGTCCCGCCCCCGCAGGGGCAGCAAAAACAGCTGCACCTCCTCCGAGGTGCCGGGCAGCTCGAACCGCTCGGTCAGCGTATAGGACTGGTACAGCGGGGCGCTGCCGGGGGTCATCCAGCGGTCGTAGTCCGGGAACTGGTCGGTCTGGAACTCCATGCGCCACTTGCGGTGGGGCATCACGCTGTGGGCCTTGCCCACCTGTGCACTGCCCCGGTACAGCAGCAGGGGCACGGTGGGGGTGTCGGCACCGCTTTTCTGCACATACAGCCCGGCGCGGGAATGCTCTGCTCCCTCCATGCGGGTGTTGACGGTGGCATCCAGCAGCACAAAGGCGCCGGAACAGCCGGTCTGGCGCAGACGGCGGCACAGCGGCTCGATCATTTCCTCCTCCAGCGCGTTCAGCACCTCGGGGGAGTCGTTCAGCTGGGCAAAGGACATCTGCCGCAGGGCAAGCTCCTTGTCCACCTCTGCGCTCATGTCCTCGGACAGGTTCACGCCCATGACCGCCAGCTGTTCAAAATAGCGCTCCATATCATTCTGAAACACCGAAAACTGGATCTGCAGACTGCGGCTGATGTCCTTTTTGGTGTTGTGCAGGCTGGCAAACAGGAACAGCGCCGCACCAAAGGTCAACACCAGCAGCACCACCAGCAGCAGGCAGGCCCACAGCAGCCGGCTGCTCATGGGGCTTTGGCGGATCTTTTCACGGTGCCGGTCAACAAAGTGCATCAAAGTCCCTCCTTTCCGGCTGAGCGGCAGGCTCAGGCATTGTCACACAGCAGCTGCCATGTCTCTTCGGTAAGGGCTTCCAGCGTTTCGCCGTCCGCAAGGCGCTGGGGATAGTCCTTCTGGCGCTGGCGCAGGCTGTCGTACAAGGTTTTGGCCTTGGCGTGGTACCCCACGATGCCCGGTTCGGACAGGGGGGTGTTCTGGATGCGCATTTCGTTGTAGACGTCGTACAGCCGCTGATAGCTCTGCTGCTCAAAGGGATAGTCCGCAATGGCGTCAAAGGCGGCGCTGGACACCGGCATGTAGCCGGTATCGGCGGCAAATTCCAGATTGCGCTGCTGTTCGGTGAGCCAGCGCAGGAACACCGCGGCGGCTTCGGCCTTCTGGTCGGTGGTCTTGAAGGCGCACAGGCCCACACCGGCCTGCGGCATCAGGGGCGTGGCGGTGCCTGCGGCGTGAGGCAAAGGAGCCAGCAGCAGGTCGGTGGGCTCGGTGGTGTTGTCCGGGTAGGTGACGAAATCATTGTAATAAAGGATGGCCGCAGAGCTGCCAAGGCCCGCCAGCGTCTCGCCGGTCATCACCTGCGTGTTGGAGTACAGGTCCGAGATCAGAATATCGCCCTGCACCAGCGCCCGGGCAAACTCCATCCACGAAGCGCGGAAGGTCTCGTTGGTCAGATCGTACCAGCTGCCCTTGTACAGCTCGCCGCTGCCCTGCTCCAGCGCGTTCAGCTCCACCAGACGCAGGGGGTAGTCCAGCGCGCAGAAGGGCTTGCCCTGCGACCACTGCCGGTAGGCACCCGCCATTTCAAAAAAGCCGTCCCATGTGGCAAGGGTGGAAAGCTGCGCCCCGGTGTCCGCCGCAAACCGGGCGTACTGGGAGCCGTTCAAAAAGATGAGCTGGGTGGATTTGGACACCGGGAACACCACCTGCTTCCCGTCAATGATGCCGTCCTGCACAAAGCCGGGCACATAGGCCGCCATGTCCTCGGCGGTGAACCAGTCGTTCCAGTCCACAAGGTTCTCAATGCCCAGAGCGCTGGCGTCCGCGGGGTGGGCCGAGAACAGGTCCGGCAGATCCAGCGCGCCGGGCTTGCCGGCCTTGGCATCCTGCAGCTGGCCGCCGATGGCGGCGCTGTTGGTCATGTTGGTCACGTTGAGCAGGATGCCCTTCTCCCTGCCCACCGTGTCGTTGAACTCGGTCAGCAGGCGGTTCATGGGCGAGTCGGCCTGTTCGCCGTACACATGCCAGATGCTGAGCATGGTGGGGTCCTTGGGAGAAAGCAGGGTCTTGCTGCCGCCGCAGCCCGCAAGAGCCAGACCGGGGACGAGCGCCGCAATCTTTAAAAATGTCCTTCGTTCCATTTTTCATGACTCCTTTCCGCAATTGCAGCCAGAGGGGGAAAACCGGCACAGGCAGGGCTGCAGCTGCCTGTTTTTTGGGGGGAACTGCCCCAAAATCCCCCCAATTTTGGGCTTTTTGGGGGGATTTTTTGAGGGGGAAGCACCAAAACCCCAAAAATTTTTTTGGAATTGCCCCCCAAAAACGGCTTTTCTGAGGGGGCAATTTTTTCCCGGGTATGGTACAGTACAACCAGAAAAAGTCCTGCGCCGGTGCAGAAAGCCTGTCGCTGTGCACAAAACGTGTCAACAGGCAACTGCGGATTCTATTCATAAGAATAGCATAAGATGGAGCGGACTGCAAGTGCAGAGAATACCCAAACCAGAGCCCCCTAAAAAGCAGGGGGGACAAACAGAAAGGAGCACCCCATGAAAGAACTGAACAGACGCGAATTCCTCACCCTTACCGGCGCAGCCGTTGTGGCACTCTCGCTGGCAGGCTGCAGCGGCGGGCCCTCCGCGCCTCCCGCACCCACTACGCCCAAAGAAGCCGATCTGCTGGCAGCCATCAACAAGGTCTGGAAGGAAAAGTACGATGCAGGGGCGGTTGTCAATAAGCAGCTGATTCTCAATCAGGATGCGGTGGGCATCGTAAGGGGCTACGGACGTGTTTTTGAAGAGGCCAACGAGACACCGCATAAGTGGGTAAAGAGTGACGATGATATACTTTCGGATGAAAGGCTTAAGTTTAGGGATAAAATGAAAAAGTATGGCGATAACAGTTTCGCAGGTATGGTCTGCGACGAGGATACCGATGGTATGGTGGCTCTGAAGTATAAGTATTCTTGCGAGGATACTGTCGTTCAGGCTTTTGTAGAGGACCTGCTGAACAGCAATTCTAATAGCTCCAATGCAGAGTTCATCAGCATTTATTTCCCGGTGGTTAAGAATGTGACCTACATGACCGCTGCTATATTCCTGTACAACAAGGCATAAGATAATCAGACTTCCCCCTTTTGCCCCGGGCACACTCCCCCTGTGTCCGGGGGCTTTATAAGAAGAAAGGAGCACCCCCATGAAAGAGATGAACCGACGCGAATTCCTCACCCTCACCGGCGCAGCCGTTGTGGCACTCTCGCTGGCAGGCTGCGACGACGGGCCCTACGCACCTCCCGCACCTCCCGCAACACCCACCGGCAAGGAAGCCAAAGTGCTGGAAGCCATCAACCTTTTCCGTAGAGATAAGGGATGGGGTGATCTCAAGCTGGATAGCATACTGAACGTTGCTGCCGAAAAGTATGCTGATTTTGCCGTGGGAGTTATTGATGAGCCAACGTTGTATGAGACGGTTATTAGGTTGGACAGTGACCACGGCGGTCAGTATGTGAAATTAACGCGCCCAGCCCCAGTTTACATGCTGCCTTATGACGATGATGTCGCTAATATGAAAAATGCACTGCAGACTTATACTCCGAATCAAATAACGAGCATTGGTTCGGCGGAACTCACGCTTGTTGGCATCAAGGTGTTTACCTATTTGGGTGGAAATCTCTACTGGTACGCAGTCGCAGCCGAAGGCAAAAAAGTAACCCCTTAACCACAACAATTCCCATTTAACCCCCTGTTTGCCCCGGGCACGGAAGCCTCACAGCGTGCCCGGGGCTTTATAGAAAGGAGCACCCCCATGAAACGATATGACCGACGGACGTTCCTCAAGCTCTCCGGCGCATCGGCGGTGATGCTGGCGCTGGCAGGCTGTGAGGACAAGTGCTTCGGCGGCTCCGGTGCCCCGGACGTCCCGGACTCCGGCAGCTCCGTCGACCCCTCTACCTACGACCCCTTTCACAGTGAGGAGATCACCACCCTTGGCCCTCCGCTTCCGGAGGCTCCCGATTCGCCCCCGATTCCGGTGATCCGGGACGGCAGAAAGATCTTTGAGATCATCAACGCCGAGCTGACCCGGCGGAAGGTGCAGTACTTCAAAATGCAGTACAATGCAGGTCTGGAACACTCCATTCAGTCCGAGATGCAGATGTTTGTGGACTACGACACCCCCTCCTTCTCCGCGAAGGAGGGTCTGGAAGCCCGGATGAACGGCGATTATGTGGATGGAATGTGGGCTGGCTTTGATGAGGGCGGCTATGAATGGGGCCGCGGCTCCACCGCCTTTATCCGGGGCATCCACCACTACTGCTATGGCATCCAGTTGGACGATTACAAAGAGAAACGCTACTATCTGGACCGGCCCTACCCGGCCAATCAGGCCCAGTTCAAGGCCCTGATGGATGAGCTGGAAGGAAAATTCAATTATGCCCCGGACCCCAATATGCTGGACTCTCCGGAAGTGAGGAAGTACGACATCGGCATCACTGTGGCGGATGTTCAGGGCAAGACCTACTGGGCGGCCTATATCATGCGTACACCAGAGAACCCCGACGACGATGAATGACGAAAAGGAGACAGCCATGAAACACAAATGTTTTGCTGCTGTGGTTCTGGCTGCGGCGCTGCTGCTGACCGGCTGCGGCGGCGCAGCTGCCCCCGCGGCCCCCGCAGGCTCCGGCGCAGCTTCCCAAAGCGCCGCAGCCGCAGCGGTGCAGACGGCGCAAAAGGAGCGCATCACCGACCAGTGGAGCCTTGAAAAGACGGTGCGGGGCGAGATGATCGGCGTGATGAAGCTGAGCATCCATGTGCCGCAGCTTGTGTGCGACAGCCCGGACGCCGCCGCTCTCAACGAAGAACTTGCCGCTATGTATGTGGCGGAATACAAGGATTATGAAAGCTACCCGGACGCTGAGGTGCCGCAGGGCGAAGAGAGCCCACCGACCGAGAGCATCAACTGGGACGCCTACTGGTACGGCGACTGCGTCAGTCTGGTGATACGCCGCCGCGATTACGACGACGCCCCGTGGTATTACAGCGGGTGGTGCTTCGATTTTGCCACCGGCAAGCGGCTCACCACAGCCGAGATGCTGCAGCACATGGGTCTGGACCCGGACGAGGTGCAGACGCAGGTGCAGCGGCAGGCCATGCAGACCTTTGACCGGGAGATGGCGCAGGGCGCGTATTACGAGGGCCTGCGCAGCGGCGGGAACCTGTCGGAAATGCGGATGCGCACGCTGGAATACAATGAACTGGAAAACCTGTGTCTGCTTTTGCCGGAACAGGACCGGCTGGTGCTCCGGGGCAGGTACTGCTCCGAGACCGACTGGGGCTGGCAGCAGCTGGATGTGGAGATCCCGCTGACCCCCGCCGCCCCCGCCGATACCCCGGTGCTGACCGACACCTACGACGGTGTGCAGGTGCAGCTGAAGGGAACACAGGCCACCATCACCCTGAGCCCCGCGCCAAGGATCAATCAGTGGGAAGACATTGGCATCCGGGTGGAACAGACGCGCACCTATCCCATCCTTGGCGCTTACAATGAATATGTGGACGTGTGCATCGGGGATCAGGATGACGGCTTCTTCCGCCCGGTGGTCTATCTGCTGACCAAGGACGGCGTGGTGGAGTATGTGGACGTGCTGCGCTGCCTGCTGTTCGGGGATGCCACGGCCATGATCTGCCAGGACCCCATCTACTTTGCCAACAACGGCACTGCGCTGGAACTCTGCGGCAGCGAGGTGAATCTGCACCGGAAGGACGGCTCTGTGCTGGAGCTGGCTCCCCTGTCGGCAGAGTGGAGCGCGCAGGAGATTCCCTATTCCGTCACCGGCTCCTACAACTATACCGGCGAAAACGGCTGGAACTGGATGGACCTTGGCAGTGACAGCATCGTTCAGCTGGGCGTGCAGGACAACAGCCGCATCTATCAGGGCGACGCCGCGTATCTGGGCGTGGTGCCCGAGGGCGTGGTGCTGGGCATCTATGCCGACGAGACCGAAGCCGGGCAGTCGTCCATCGAGTTTGTGGCGGCGTTCAAGCTGGACCTGTACTACGAGAACCTGACCATGACCATGATCGCCGGGCAAAACCCCTTTGCCGAGGGCGAGACCCAGCTGCAGATGACCCGCAGCTACGGCTGAGAACACAGGAGAACGACTATGAAACACAAACGCCTTGCCGCTGCGGTGCTGGCGGCGGCTCTCTGGCTGACCGGCTGCGGCGGTGCGGCGGCTCCCGCTGCCCCCGCAAGCTCCGGCGCAGCTTCCCAAAGCGCCGCAGACACGGCGGTGCAGACAGCACAAAAAGACCGCATTACCGAGCAGTTCACGCTGGAAAAGACCATCCGGAACGAGTACGACATCACCTATAGGCTGAACATCCATGTGCCGCAGCTTGTGTGCTACAGCCCGGACGCCGCTTATATCAACTATGAGCTTGCCGCCATGTATGCGGCAGAATTCCGAGAGTACGAGGACAGCCCGGAGATCGAGCCCCAGCAGGACGAGGGGAACCCGGATACTTATATCAATTGGGACGCCTACTGGTACGGGGACTGCGTAAGCCTTGTGATGTTCCGCTACGACGGCGGCTCCGACCCGGGGTATTCCCGGGGCTGGTGCTTCGATTTTGCCACCGAAAAGCAGGTCTCCGTGACGGAAATGCTGCAGCGCATGGGGCTGGACCCGGACGCCGTGCAGCAGCAGATGCTGCGCGGGGCCATGCAGACCTTTGACCGGCACATGGCGCAGGGCGGCTACTACGAGGGTCTGCTCAGCGGCGGCAATCTGGCAAGCATGCGGATGAACACGCTGGAAAACAACCAGCTGGAGGACCTGTGCCTGCTGCTGCCGGAACAAAACCGGCTGGTGCTCCGGGGCGGGTGCAGCTCCACCGCCGGGTGGGGCTGGCGGCAGCTGGATGTGGAGATCCCGCTGCAGGCTGCTGACCCGCAGCCGCAGACGGTGCTGACCGATACCTACGGCAGCGCTTCGGTGCAGCTGGAAGGAACGCAGGGCACCATCACCCTGTGCCGCACGCCGGAGACCGCCGCATGGGACGCGGATTACGGCATCCGGCTGGAACAGGACCGCACTTTCCCCATCCTTGGCATCTACAATGAATATGTGGATGTGTGCATCGGAGAAATCGGCGCATCCTTCCACCCGGTGGTCTATCTGCTGACCAAGGACGGCGTGGTGGAGTATGTGGATGTGCTGCGCTGCCTTATGTCCGGAAATGTTCTGGTCTGTCAGGACCCCATCTATATTGCAAACAACGGCGTGGCGCTGGAACGCAGCGGCAAAGAGGTAATTCTGCATCAGGAGGATGGCTCTGTGCTGGAACTTGCTCCCCTGACGGAAGAGTGGAACGGGCAGGAGATTCCCTCGGAGGCCGTCGGTGCCTTCAACGAGATGGCGGACGACCGGTTTAACTGGATGGACGTGGAAAGCAATGGCCTCGTCCAGATGGGCGTGCAGGACAACAACGTTTTCTATCAGGGCTACGCCGACTATCTGGGCGTGGTGCCGGAGGGCATGGTACTGGGCGTCTCTACCAGCGAGACGGAGGACGGGATGCCGGGCATCACCTTTGTGGCGGCGGTGAAGTACGACCTGTACAACGAGACCCTGAACCTTACCATGATCGACGGGGAGAACCCCTTTGCCGAGGGAAAGACCCAGCTGCAGCTGATCCGCTGCCCGGATCCCTGACCCCGGCGCAGCCGCTGAAAACACAGGAGAACCACCATGAAACACAAAGCAGTTTCTTCGCTGCTGGCAGTTTTGCTGGCAGCGCTGCTGGCGGGCTGCGGGGCAGCATCTTCCCAGATGACCCGGGAAGAAGGCAGCATCGCAGGTCCGCCTGTCAAAACCGAAAGTGCTCTGCCGGTCTCCACCCCGGAGGCTGACACCGCCCCGGAGCCGGAGAACGGCACCGAAACTCCGCAGGAGCTTCCCCCGCTGGACCAGCGGGTCACCAACCAGTGGGAGATCAATAAAAATCTGCAGGACCCGGCAGGCAAGGTCTTGTGCCTCAACATGGAGGTGCCCCGGATCAACAGTGCCAGCGCCGACGCCGCCCGCATCAACGCCCGGCTGGCGCAGTGCTATGTGGAACCCTGCAAGCCCTGTCTGGAGTATCCGGCGTTGGAAAACGGCACCCCCTGGGATGAGGTACGCAGCGTCGGCTACTACCAGTACTGGTACGGCGACTGTCTGAGTCTGGTGATGAATGTCTATTTCAGCGCCGACAGCAGCCAGAAAGGGCAGGGATTCTGCTTCGACTTTGCCAGCGGCAAGGAGCTTACCACCACCCAGATGCTGGAGCGGATGGGGCTGGACCCCGCCGATATAGAGCAGCGGATCGCTCGTCAGGCGGATGAGATCTTTGAGGAGTGCTGGCAGAATGCCGATACCGGTGCCTGCCCTGCCAAGGAAAGCTTTGACCGGAAATGGTGGAGTTCGCTGGACCAGCTGCCTTTGTCCATCTGGGGAGACGAGGACGAAAGGAACGTTTCCCTCGGTGCGGAGATCTACAACGCCGGGGAGCAGAAGTATGTGAGCTACGAGTTGACCATCCCCCTGTACGATGACTCGGTGCCGGAAAACTGGCAGCAGCGCGTTTTGGGCGAGTGGGTGGTCTTCCGCACGGAGGTGGATGGCGATGTGTGCAACCCTGCAGAGGAAGGGGAAAGCTACACCTTGAAGCTGGAACCGGGCGACAGCCCGGACACCGTCCGTGCCACCCTGACCCGCATCTCAAAATACGGCGATACCACCACCGAGACCCGCACCGGCGTGCCCACACGGGGCAAAATAGAATTTGCCTTTGAGGGCGAATGCTGGCAGATCCGCTGCCAGCGCGCGGATGACAAAAACTACGAGTGGGCCATCGCACTGCGGGAGGACGGCACCATGACCATGGCAGACATGGGCGGCAACGCCGAGTACAGCTACATCAGCTGGATGGACCTGCAGCGCAGCTGAGTCCGCAGACAAGGAGGTGCAAGATGAAACACATCGCTCTCTGCGGCGCGCTGGCAGTTTTGCTGGCGGCGCTGCTGGCGGGCTGCGGAGCAAGGGCCGCAGCCTCTGCCCGCCCGGCTGACAGCCGGGAGCTGAAATCGACCCCGCCGGATTCCATGCACGCCACCGCGGCGATCACCGAGCAGTACACCCTTGAAAAGGTGGTGCAGGCAGAGAACGGCAGCAAGGTTCGGCTGAACATCCATCTGCCCCGGCTGGAAAGCGACAGCGCCGACGCCGCCCGCATCAACGCCGAGATCGCCCGGTACTACGAATACGATGTGCAGGATTATGCGGACTGCCCGGAGGCAGCCGATCCGGACGTGTGGGACATCTGCATTGAGATGAACTGGAACGCCAGCTGGTACGGCGACTGCGTCAGCCTTGTGGTCAGCAGCTGCTACGGCGGTACGGATGCACCCTTCCACAACGGCTGGTGCTTCGATTTTGAAAGCGGCAACCAGCTCACCGCCACCCAGCTGCTGCAGCGCATGGGGGCAGACCCCGCCGCGCTGGAAGAAGCGCTGTACCGTGACGTGAAGCGCCGGGATGAGCTGGACCGGCAGGCCGCCTGTGAGCGGGGGCTGCTGCCCCCCGGCAGCCTGAAAGAGGGCAACACTGCATGGTGGGCCACGCTGGATGAATTGCCGTTTTCGTTTGACGAAGCGGGGAACGTTTCCTTTGTGGTCGGCCGGTTCAGCGCGTCCGGGGGAGAGTATGTGAACGATGTCCCGGTCATCCCGCTGGACGCGCAGCCGCTGCCGGAAAACTGGGAGCAGCAGGTGCTAACCGAGTGGATGGCAGTCACGGCGGTGACGCAGGAGGGCAGCTATGCCCCCGCCGACCGCAACGAAAGCTATACCCTACGGCTGGAAAAGGCCGAGATCACCGGCACGGTGACCGTCTCCTTCATCCGGGAAACATACGGCAGCCCGCAGATCCAGTCCGCTGCCGAGACCCGCACCGGAGAGCTGAATGCCGGCGCTGTGACCGGCTGGGACGGGGAAAAAAGTCAGGGCTGGAACCTGACTTGCCTCAGCGAGGACGGCAGAAGCAGCTGGACCATCTCCATGATGGAGGACGGCTCACTGCGGATGCAGTCCACCGGCCCCAAAAAGGGCAGTGAGGTCTGGTACGTTTTTCGGCGCACCAGCGCGTGGGACGATATCGGTTTCTCCGCCATCCCCCGCAGGCTGTGGGGCACTTACCGCGCCGGAGACGAGGCCGCAAAGGGCATCCGCTGGATGACCTTCCTGCCGGACGGCAGCTGCTGCATGAGCGTGGAATGGGACGGGTGGAGCGGCATTCTGACCGGCACCGCCGAGGGAACACAGGGCCGCACCGAGGACGGCACCGAGCTGTATTTTAAACTGACCGACCAGAACGGCAGACCCTGCGAGTTCTGGGCCATTTTGCTGAACGATGACGGCAGTCCCAGCGGCTGCAGCCTGAAATACCGCGCCGGAGAAGTACTGTTTGACCGGGACACGCGTCCCGCTTACTGGAAAAACGACTCCCCGGATCTAACCCTTGTACCGTGACCGAAACCGAACGCAATGCGATGACAAAGCGTTGTCGCTTACAACAAACAAATAACAGGAGGAAATTACTATGGGTCTTATCAAAGCAGGTATGGGCGCACTGGGCGGAACCCTTGCAGACCAGTGGAAGGAATTTTTCTACTGCGATTCTCTGGACAAGGATGTGCTGATGGTCAAGGGCCAGAAGCGCACCTCCCGCCGCAGCTCCAACAACGGCGAGGACAACATCATCACCAACGGCAGCGGCATCGCCGTGGCAGACGGACAGTGTATGCTCATCGTGGAGCAGGGCCGCGTGGTGGAGGTGTGCGCCGAACCGGGCGAGTTCACCTTTGACGCATCCACCGAGCCCAGCGTGTTCACCGGCAACTTCGGCGACAGTCTGGCAGCTACCTTCCAGACCGTAGCCAAGCGCTTTACCTACGGCGGCGACACCGGCAAGGACCAGCGGGTGTACTACATCAACACCAAGGAGCTGGGCGAGATCCTGTACGGCACTGCCACCCCCATCCCCTTCCGGGTGGTGGTCAGCGAGGAGCGGGGCTACAAGCTCTCGGTGAACCTGCGGTGCAACGGCAGCTTCACCTGCCGCATCTGCGACCCGCTGCTGTTCTACACCAACGTGTGCAGCAATGTCTCTACCCAGTATGACGCATCCGAGATCGCACCCCGGCTGAAGAGCGAACTGATGAACGCCCTGCAGCCTGCCCTTGCCACCCTTTCGGCAAACAAGGTGCAGTATTACGAGATCCCCGCCCACACGCTGGAGATCTCCGAGGCGCTCAACGAGCAGCTGTCCAATGTCTGGCGCAAAAAGCGCGGCATTGAAGTGTTCTCCTTCAACATCAACTCCCTGTCCATCCCGGAGGAGCAGCAGAAGAAGATCACCGAGTGGGAAGAGAACGCCATGACCACCGATCCCACCACCGCTGCCGCCCGTCTGGTGGGCGGTCAGATCGACGCCATGAAGACCGCCGCCGGCAACACCGCCGGTGCCATGACCGGCTTTATGGGCATGGGCATGGCAGCCGGTGCAGGCGGCATGGGCGGCATGAGCGCCCAGAACCTGTTCGCCATGGGCCAGCAGGCCCGTCCGGACAGCGTGGACGCGCCCCAGCAGGTCAGCCGTCCCGCACCCGCCCCGGCGGACAGCTGGAAGTGCAGCTGCGGCGCCACCGTTACCGGAAAATTCTGCCCGGAATGCGGCAGCAAAAAGCCGGAGCCGAAGCCCGCTGCGGACAGCTGGACCTGCAGCTGCGGTGCCACCGTCACCGGCAAGTTCTGCCCGGAGTGCGGCAAGCCCCGCCCGGCGGCAGCAGAAGGCTGGACTTGCAGCTGCGGCGCGGTGAACAAGGGCCGCTTCTGCTCCGAGTGCGGTAAACCCAAGCCCGCCGGTACGCCCAAGTATAAGTGCGACAAGTGCGGCTGGGAGCCGGAAGACCCCGCCCACCCGCCCAAGTTCTGCCCGGAGTGCGGCGACCCCTTTGACGACAGCGACCTGACCTGACAAATACAGAGCAATGAAAGGAGCATACCATGATGGGATTCTTTTCCAACCTGTTCGCAAAACAGAACTGTGCCGTCTGCGGTAAGGAGTGCGGCACCATGCACCGCTCCAAGCTGCGGGACGGACAGTTCCTCTGCGATGACTGCGGCAACAAGTGCTCCAAGTATATCCGGCTCAGCGAGCTGACGCTGGACGAGGCCAAGGAGCACATGGAGTATATGGCCCAGATGAAGCGGGTGTTCGACGAGGTGTTCAACAAGACCGAGTTCCGGGTCAACGAATACCCCTCCACTCCATCGCAAATGGGGCTGGTGTTCTGCGATGAGCTGGGCATGCTGTACATCGACGACCGCACCGGCGGACGGGGCAAGATGCCGGAGCTGATCCGCTACGACCAGATCGCCAGCTATGAGGAATATCTGGACGAGACCCCCGCCAAGGAGCCGGGCCAGGAACCCACCCTCAACGGCGGCGGCCTGAAGCTGAAGCTGGTGCAGCCCCGCAGCATCACCGAGGCCCAGACCCAGCGGGGCATGCATCCCCACCCCTACATCAAGCAGGAGCTGGTCATCTGCTTCAGCAAGCGGGACCGGCGGGAGATCGGCTATGCCCACATCGCACGGCAGCATCTGGATCACATCTTCGGAGTCCACGATAATGAGACCAGCATGTTTGGCCGCCGGATGTCCAAGGCAGAAGAGCGGGAGCTGAAGGGCCAGGTGGGCATGATCAGTGCCATGGGTGCCGTGGCATCCGCCGCCATGAAGGGCGGGCAGCTCTCTGAGCAGGAAAAGGCCCGCTTTGTGGAGAACATCAATCTGGCAAACGACGCCCAGACCGGCGGCATGGCATTGTACAGCCGCCGTGCTGACGAAGCTTTTGCAAAGGTGCAGTGACCCCAAAAGGAGGAACGGATATGAGAAAGATCCAGCGCAGAGATTTCCTCAAGGCCATGGGCCTTACCACCGCCGCCCTCGGGCTGACCGCCTGCGGCGGCTCCGGTGCTGCCAGCGCATCCAGCGTTTCCAGCGCACCGGCTTCCAGCAGCAGTGCCCCGTCCGCTTCGGCACAGCCGGAATCAGCAGAGACCAAAGCCGCCCCTGCAGGGCCCCCTGTGACCCAGTTCCAGACCGGGGAACTGACCATCGGCGACTACACCTTCAAGGCACAGTACATTCCCTTTGACGTCCGCCGCGAGGTATGCGGTGCCTATCATTTGATCAAAGCGGACAGCTACCGGGGCAATTACTTCTTCAGCTTCTACAACGAGGACAATGAAGAGCAGTCTGCCAAGATCTTCGAGTATGCCATCAAGGACGACCGGCTGACCCCGGTGGAAGAGTACAACATTGACGGCAGCGACGCCCTCAGCATCGACCGCAATGGCATCCTGTATGTCCTGGAAACCTTTGATGTCTACTGCTACGATCTGAACAGCAGCGACCCGGAGGAGCCCGGCGACGCACTGGACTACTGGGGCCGCTGCTATTCCTCCAAGGACCGGGATCTGACCGTGCTCTACCGGACCAACTCCGCGCCGGTGCTGGTGCAGGACGGCGAGTACACCGAGCTGACGCTGGAGGGTGATAACGAGATCGGCCCCTTCTACAGCATGTCCTCCCTGAACCTCAGCGGGGACGAGCTGCTGACGGTGGGCGAGCTGGAATCCAACGGCGATGATTACTTTGCTGCCTTTGATCTGGACGGCAATGAGCTGGCCCGCAGCTCGCAGCCGGTGGGCAGCTTTAACGCCGTGATGATGAAGCGCCCCAACGGCTATCTGCTGGACACGGGCTATATGTGGGAGCTGTACGCGCCGGACGGCACTTTTTTGGAAAAGTCCTTTCCCGTGGGCGAGCGCGAGACCCTGTGCCAGCTGTGCGGCGACTTCTGCATCTTTGATGTTTTCCTGCCGCTGGAGGAAAACGCTTTCCTGGCAGTGGGCCACCACGGCAAAGCCACCGAGCCGGACGAACCGGTGGTGTTCCGCATCACTACGGATTTCTGAGCCGACCGCTTCGGCGGGAAGACCAACACAAAAACAGCTGGGCCGGGGAAGAGCCCCCGGCCCCCTTTGGAACAACAGGAGGAAACGCTATGGCAGGAATGCTGGAATACAAGTGCCCCTGCTGCGATGGCGCCATCCAGTTTGACAGCGCCACCCAGAAAATGAAATGCCCCTACTGCGACACTGAGTTCGACGTGGATACCCTCAAGGGCTACGATGAGGAACTGAAGGACGAAAAGCCCAGCGAAATGGAGTGGGCGACCCCCGGCGGCAGCTGGGCAGAAGGCGAGACCGCCGGTCTGCATACTTACAGCTGCAAGAGCTGCGGCGGCGAGATCGTGGGCGATGACACCATGGCGGCGTCCGCCTGCCCCTTCTGCGGCAACCCCATCGTCCTCACCGGACAGTTTGCCGGGACGCTGCGGCCCGACCTCATCATCCCCTTCAAGCTGGACAAAAAGGCAGCCAAGGAAAAGCTGCAGGAACATCTCAAGGGCAAGACCCTGCTGCCCCGGGTGTTCCGCAGCCAAAACCACATCGACGAGATCAAGGGCGTGTATGTGCCCTTCTGGCTCTTCGACAGCGATGCCGACGCTCAGCTGCGGTTCACCGCCACCCGGACCCGCTGCTGGTCGGACAGCAAATACGACTATACCGAGACCAACTACTACTCCGTCCGGCGAGACGGCACCCTGGGCTTTGACGCAGTGCCGGTGGACGGCTCGTCCAAGATCGAGGACGACCTGATGGAGTCCATCGAGCCCTTCGCCATGCAGGACGCCATCCCCTTCCAGACCGCCTATCTGGCCGGCTATGTGGCAGACAAATACGATGTGAACGCCGAGGACAGCATCGAGCGGGCCAACAAGCGCATCCGCCGCTCCACCGAGGAGACGTTCCAGCAGACCGTTACCGGCTACGATTCGGTCAAGGTGGAAAACAGCAGCATCCAGCTGCACGGCGGCAAGGCAAAGTACGCGCTGTTCCCGGTCTGGCTGCTGAGCACCAGCTGGCGGGGCGAAAACTATCTGTTTGCCATGAACGGCCAGAGCGGCAAATTCGTGGGTGACCTGCCCGTGGACAAGGGCGCTGCCCGCAAGTGGATGCTGGGCCTTACGGCTGCCCTTTCCGCCGCATCCTACGGCGTGATGTGGCTGCTGTGGCTGGCACGGATCCTGTAAAGGAGGGACGAACGATGAAAAAGACTTCCAACCGACTGCACTCCCTCTTTGCGGCGCTGGCAGCACTGGTTCTTGCGGTGGCGCTGGCTGTTCCGGCTTTTGCGGTGGAGGGCGGCTTTGCCGACCTGTACTACCGCATGAACGACAGCGCAGAGGTCCTGACCGAGGACGAGGATAACGAGCTGGAGGACGCACTGGAAGAGCTGAGCGTCCGCCAGAGCTTTGATGTGGTCATTGCCACCATCGAGTCGCTGGAAAGCGTGGACTACGACAGCATGGAGGCCTATGCTGATGATCTCTATGATTACTGCCAGTTCGGCTATGGCTCCGATATGGACGGTGTGCTGCTGCTGGTGAGCGTAGGCGACCGCAAGTGGCACATCTCCACCTGCGGTTACGGCATCACCGCCTTTACGGATGCCGGCATCCAGTACCTTGGCCAGCAGATGACCCCCTTCATGGCCGATGGAGATTACGCCGGTACATTCCGCACCTTTGTCCAGTGGTCGGATACCTACATTGACGCTGCCCGGGCGGGCCACCCCTATGACGTGAATAACCTGCCCCGGGAGCCGCTGTCTCTCATGTACCTGTTCCTTGCGCTGGGCATCGGCCTTGTGCTGGCATGGGTCGTCGTTGGCGTGATGAAAAGCCAGCTGCGCAGCGTGGCGTTCCAGGAGAATGCCGCCAGCTATGTGCGGGAGGGCAGCATGAACCTGACCAACAGCCGGGAGCTGTTCCTGTACCGGGACGTGAACCGCACCGAGCATGTGGAGGCAAAGGACTCCGACAGCTCCGGCGGCAGCTCCACCCACACCTCCTCCAGCGGCACGACCCACGGCGGCGGAGGCGGTTCGTTCTGAAAGGAGCATATTTATGAACCCTTATCTTTCGGAAAAAGCCCGCGGCGAGATCCCCCGTGTCCTCAAATGGCTGCGGAATGCAGGGCTTGCCTTCTGCGTGTTCTGCTCTTTTGGCGGGCTGTATACCCTGTGCCTGAGTTTGCAGGATAAGGACTATTCCCACATCGGAGGCTATGTGTTCTGGATCGTGGTGGGTGCTGTGCCCCTCGTGCTGTTTGCCCGCGGGGAAGCCCGCCGCTACCATGCAAGGACCATTGCCCGGCGGTTGGAGAACTACTCCGGGCCGGAAGTGCCTTTGCGGTGGCTGTACAACAGCGTTGGTATGGACGCAAAGGACATTGCATGGTATTTTGAAAACGGCTATTTTGCAAACCTCACGCTGGATCTGAACAAAAAGATGATCCGCAAGCGGATGATGCCCCGCAGCGAGCTGAAACGGGGCTGAGGAAACAGAAAGGAGTATTTTCATGGGACTTTTTGATAAGATGAAGCAGGCCGCTTCCGCCGCCGGTGGAAACCAGACCGTCACCTTTACCTTTCAGGAACTGCCGGAAAGCCTTGCCCAGATGCAGGCGCTGCCGGAAGCAAGCCTTGACACCCCCTTCAAGACTGCGGCCCTCACCGTCTGTGCGCTGTGCGCCTACGGTGCCGACAAGAACATCGGAAAGGAGATGCTCAACTGGCTGCGCGGCCCCCGTCCGCTGAACGGGCAGGATATCTCCTTTTTAAACGACCGCTTCCGGGACGGCAAAAGCTACATCCCCTTCTCCTACTTTGTGGGTGCATCGCCGGAAAACGGCTATACCCCCCGCCAGCCCTTCACCCTGCTGGTGGGCAGCAACCACACCTCTAACGTGGAGGAAGACTATTGCAAGCTGTTCATCCCCTGCGGCGGTGCCGATGATCCCCGCCCCATCAAGCTGCGCCGCAAGGGCAACGGACAGTGGTTTCTGTGGGAGCAGTACCTGCTGACCGGCATCCGCGTCCCCACGTCTGCCGACCCGTGGGCGTAAGATGAATGGCCTGACCATGAAGCTGTTTGCCGCCCTGCTGGCGCTGACCCTGAGCCTTGCGGGCTGCGGGCCGGTGGACGGCGACCCCGTCCGCTCCGGCGCGGCAGCTTCGGACAGCGCTCCCCGGCCGGACGCTGTGACCGTGGCGCAGCTGCGGCAGCAGGCCGAACAGAACGGCAGCCTTGCCGCAGTGCTCTATCTGGGCAGCGTCCCGGAGCGCACCGCCGATGTGGACGCTGCGCTGGACAGCCTGCAGGAACAGCCGTGGCAGTTTGTTGCGGACATCCCGGCAGACCACCGGGTCGCAGCGCCGGGCGGCGGGCGGGAGCTGTACTGCATCTTTGCTGTGCGCAGGCAGGATACGCTTTTTGTCTACGAAAAGCAGGACCCCCAGTACCCGCACCAGACAGGCCGGGAGCTTTATTGCAAGCAGGATGGCCAGCCCATTCTGCTGCTGTGCAACGGCACCCCGGACACCCCCGACACCACGGCGGTGGTCTACTGCACCACCGGCCGCGCGCTGGACTGGTCGCCCCGGCTTTCTGCCGGGACCGGCAGCCCGGAGCCGGTGGAGGGCATAGACGATTTTTCCCAACACCCAACGCCCGGCGCTGCCTCCTGAGGTGCGCCCCGGCAGGGCATGAGAAAGGAGAACTTATGAAAAACCTGAAACTTCTGGCAGCCCTGCTGGCGCTGACCATCGGCCTTGCAGGCTGCGGCGGGTCGTCCAAAGGCAGCAGCGCGTCCAGTTCCAAGCCCGAAAAAATGCTGGACGGAGACAACATGATCGCATCGCCCTCCGCCAAACAGGAGTACACCGAGCCGGAGGACGTGACCTACATGCGCCTGCTGGCCGGGGAGGACGAATACCGCGCCTGCGTGCTCTATCTGGGCGGCTCCTACGAGATCACCACCGATGTGCAGAAGGTGCTGGACAGCCAGACCGACCTGCGGGAGCTGTGGGGCTTCGTCTACGACATCCCGGAGGATCACTGGGTCGTGGCACCGGACGGCGGGTGCGATTTGTATTGCATCTTCCCGCAGGACCCGGATGCCACCCTGTTCGTCTACGAGACGAGCCTGACAGACGATGCCGAAAACCCGCTCCAGCGCGGCAAACAGCTTTATTACAGTGAGGACGGCCAGCCCATCCTGCTGCTGTGCAACATCAGCGATATCGCCCCCAACACCGAGGTGGAGCTGTACCCCAGCACCGGCGAAGAGCTGGTATTCAGCCCCTTCCTTTCCGGCGAGAACGGCCATGTGGTGGAAGCCGAGGGCGTGTGCGACTTTACCATCTACCCGGAGGGGGACGACTGGGAAACCATCACCAGTCCGTGGTCGCTGGAAGGCAACTGGCTGGAGATCGCCCGCGACACTGACGAGGGCTATTCTGAGACCGACCCGGCAGACGCTGACCGGATGTGTTTCCTGCCCACAGACGGCGAGACCGAGGGCGACCAGCTGCCCTTTACCGCCAGCTACATCACCCCCTACCCGGAACTGAACGTGGAGGAAGCCGACCTGTTCTATCAGGAGGGCACCCCGGAGGTGCCCTTCCAGACCAATCAGGAGTGGTACGCTACCTTTATCGGGGAGGACGGCTCCCGCTACGCTGTCACGCTGGAGGACGAGGACACCCTTGCCCTGAAGTTCTATCTGGACAACGAAGAGAGCTACATGAGCCTTGTCAGTACTGTCTACTTTGCGCGGCAGGAGGCCATGGGCTGACCGCCGCCGACCCACACCGGGAGGAATGAACCATGAAACACACCAAAAAGATCACCATCCTCCACTCCAATGATCTGCACGGAGACTTTCTGGCAGAGCAGGTGGATGAAAATGGATTCATTTCCGAGGTATATAAACAGCAGGAATGCTATGGGGAGTTTGCTGAAAATATTGCTTCTGATCTGAGCCGGGACAATACGGAGCTGGAAGTCGATTACGAGGAACTGCAGAAATCGGATCTTCTCGTTTTGGAATACGCAGCGGATGGGAAAGTAAAATTGCCGTTCAGGACTGGAGTGAGGATGCAGGAATCCGGGTAGCGGAGGAAGCGCTGATCGAGCAGCTGGTGAAGCTGGGAGCGAGGATCGTTTCCGAAGCAGAAATAGAACGTCTGACTTCCGTTATTGCCATCCATGCCGCTTAGATTGATGGAATAAACCTTCTTATTTCCTGCTGTATCCACACAGGAAACTCCCCACCCTGGAATCGTTCCTTCCACGGTAAGCCAGATGATAAGCGGTTCTCCGGGTCCCAGCTTATCCAAATGATAGACATTCTCTGCCCGGAACAGCACTTCGCCTGCATCTGTAAATTCTTCCAACGAAATAGCAAGCACGTTGACATCTGTCATCCCGGTATCCGAAAAACAGCCGCAGCCACCCGAAATTCAGATTCATCTGCCACATATTCATGAACCCCGGGAGCAGACAGAAGTTCATCCTCTGTATAAGTAATCTGTAACTCGTCTCCTTCTGTTTCCGTCACACACAGCTGCCACTCCACACTCTCATCTGAATCGGCAGCCTGCTGCTGTCAGAGATTACACTGGTGGAGTGATAGAAACTGGTTGGTTACGTAACACAGAGAATTTGGGACAAATATCGAAAGGAGAAAACAATGAGAAGGTTTATTGTCGATACGGATACGGCTTCTGATGATGCTGCGGCGCTTATGATCGCTGCTTTGAGTGAGGAGATAGATCTTCTGGGTGTGACGATTGTGGCTGGAAACGTAGGGCTTAAGCAGGCAACGGACAATGCACTGATGACCCTCGAGGTATGTGGAAGTGATGCACCGGTTTATCTGGGAGCGAAGCGTCCACTGTTCCGCGAACGACACGAAACGATCAGTGTCCATGGAAAAGATGGCATGGGTGACTGTGATATCATCCATCCCAAACGCTCACCCGAAGAGAAACGTGCGGTGGAATTTATTCTGGAGCAGGTGGAACGCTACCCGAATGAGGTGGAGCTGGTTGTGCTGGGACCTGCCACGAATATTGCACTGGCGATTCTAACCGATCGTGAGATCATGTCTAAGGTGAAACACATCTGGTCCATGGGAACACCGGGCTTTGGATTTGGAAATGCAACACCGGTTTCAGAATTTAATGTATTTATTGATGCAGAAGCCTATGCTCTGATGCTGGATCTGGAAATTCCGGTGACGATTGCCGGATTTGATCTCTGTGCCGGCAATATCGGTCTGGATCGCTATGAGCTGTCCTATCTGGCCCATGGATCCAAACCGGCACAGTTTTTGGAGCAGGCCACTTCCAAGCTTTTGCAGTTCAATCTGGATACCAGAGGGGTACATATGGTGGATCTTCCCGATGCCATTGCCATGGCAGCTGCAGTATGGCCGGAATTTGTTCAGGATAAGGTGGCATGCCACTGTCATTGCTGTACCGAGCCGGGGCATGCCTATGGCCAGGTGATCTTTTACCAGAAAGGCCGTACCTATGAGGCGATGCCGGAGATCAGTCGGTTTAATGCACAGGTCATTAAAAAAGTAGATGAAAAGCTGTTCACCGAGCGATTTATGGATCTGCTGATGGAGGAAGGGGGAAAAGAAGCATGAAACACACCAAAAAGATCACCATCCTCCACTCCAATGATCTGCACGGAGACTTTCTGGCAGAGCAGGTGGACGAAAATCTGGTGGGCGGCGTCTCCATGCTGTCCGGCTACATCGAAAAGGTGAGGGCAGAGGAGCCCAACACCATCTACGCCATTGCGGGCGACATGTTCCGCGGCTCGGTCATCGATTCGGAGTACAAGGGCCTTTCCACCATTGAGATCATGAACGCCCTTGCCCCGGACATCGTCACCATCGGCAACCACGAGGTGGACTACGGCATCGCGCATCTGCTGTTCATCGAAAAATGCGCACGCTTTCCCATCATCAACGCAAACCTCTACATCAAGAACACCCCCACACGGCTGTTCACCCCCTACAAGATCCTGCGGGTGGACGGGATGAACATCCTCTTCATCGGCATCATCACCCAGGACGTCATCAACCAGACCAAGTCCGAGTCGCTGGTGGGGTCCTTTGTGGACACCGCTGCTGCCGCTGCCGAGGTGGGCAAGATCTGCAACGCCCACAACAGCATCGACATCGACTTTACCGTGCTGCTGACCCACATCGGCTTTGAGGAGGACCGCCATCTGGCCCGTCAGCTGGACCCGGCGTGGGGGGTGGATCTGATCATCGGCGGCCACAGCCACACCTATCTGGAACATGCCGTGGAGGAAAACGGCGTGGTCATTGCGCAGGCGGGCACCGGCACCGACCAGATCGGGCGCTTTGACATCATCGTGGACACCGACAACAACTGCATCGATTCCTACACATGGCACACGGTGCCCATCTGCGCCGACACCTGCCCCCGCAACCCCGCCATGGAGCAGGTGCTGCACCGCTTCACCAGTCAGGTGGACGAAAAGTACAGCCACATCGTAGGGCGCTTCCGCCGGGAGCTGACCCACCCGGAGCGCACCCGGGAGACCGAGCTGGGCAACCTGTTTGCGGACATCTTCACCCGCAGCCTTGGCATCGATATCATGCTCATCGGCTCCGGCAGCATCCGGGCCGAGAAGCTTGGTCCCATCGTCACCTACGGCGACCTCATCGAGGGCTTCCCCTACGACGACGGGGTGTATATGTTCAAGGTGACCGGACAGCAGCTGCGGCAGATGCTGCGCTACATGCTGCGGGAGGAAGCCTACGCCGGGCACACCGAGTTCTACCAGCTGCCCTCCACCCTGCGGCTGCGCTACGACCGCGCCAAAGGCGACTTTGATTACTTTACCTACTGCGGCAAGGAGGTGGGCAAGGAGATCGGCGACGATGCCCTGTTCACCGTGGGGCTGCAGAACTACCACTTCAAAAACATCGAGAGCTTTTTCAACATCTCCTACGATACCATCTGCAAGCTCCAGAAGCCCCGCAGCGTTGCAACCTCCTGTCAGGATATCCTGATGGAATACTTCCGGGAGCACGAGATGCTGGATGCCGCCGTGGACGGCAGAATGACCATCCTGCCCCCGGCCGCTCCGGCAGGCTGAACGCCCCGCCGGGCAAAACGCTTTTTCCCAAAAAGAAAATAGCACGAAAAGGGTACCCTTTTTTTCGGCAGAAGCTGACGCTTCTCCCGAATGGGGCCCTGAAAAAAATATTTTTACAACAGAAAGGAGCACCCCATGAAACAACAATTCTCAAAACGAACGCGCCTTGTCAGCGCCCTTTTGACGCTGGCCATGGTGTTCACCTTCCTGCCCTTCAGTGCCTTTGCGGAGACAACGGGGGATGATGATATAGCAATCGATGAAACCAACTTCCCGGATGAAGATTTCCGAGAGTACCTCAAAACTGCAACGTATTATGATAAGGACACGGGAACTCATAAAAAAATAAACACGGAT
Source organism: Faecalibacterium sp. HTF-F (assembly GCF_023347535.1). Lineage (NCBI taxonomy): Bacteria > Bacillati > Bacillota > Clostridia > Eubacteriales > Oscillospiraceae > Faecalibacterium > Faecalibacterium wellingii. The sequence continues at coordinate 778,922 of NZ_CP094473.1, read as the reverse complement.
GGAAATGGAGTGCTCAGTCTGGCAGAGCGGACGCAGGTCACAAGAATAGATGTCAGCTCTTTGAAAGTTCTCAACCTGAAAGGCATCGAACATTTCCCTGAGCTGCGTGAATTGAAGTGCGAAAACAGACATATCCCCCAATTGGATCTAAGTCAGAATACAAAACTGGAAATATTGTACTGTAAAAACAACGAGCTGACCAAACTTGACTTGAGTAAGAACCCCAAGATCACTATTTTGGATTGCTCTGACAACAAATTGGAGAAGTTGGATGTGTCGCATCAGAACCTGGAATGTTTGTACTGCTCCAACAATAATCTGGACGAGCTGAATGTCAAAAATAGCGAAAATCTTCGAGAGCTTACTTGCACTGGAAATCAGCTGACGAAATTGGACGTAGATGTAGCTCACAAAAAAAAGCTGGAAAAATTAAGCTGCGGCAATAATAAGCTGGAATCGTTGATCATTGGCGAGAACAGGCTGTTGAAAGAACTGAACTGTGAGCACAATCAGCTGCCTCAACTGAGCCTGAGCAATCTGGAAGGACTAGAACGGCTGAGATGTTCCGAAAACAAGCTGACGACATTGGATGTCAGTGGCAGCCCTCTACTGGAAGAACTGCGTTATGCACATAACCAACTCACCAGTTTGAATCTGGAACAGAATACGAAGCTCGGCTCATGGAATACTGACGCGTGGACGAACTATAACACTTACACCGTTACCCTGACCCCTGAACGTACTTTTAACCTGAGCACCCTCTCTGGTGGTGCGTTTGACGTGAGCAAGGTCATCACTTTGAACGGTGGCATCGTAAATGGCAACATTCTGACGGTGAATGAAGGTGTTAACAAAGTAACCTATAGTTACCGCTGTAGTGACAATGTGACCTCAGTCTTCGCGCTGGATGTGACTGGTACGGGCGGCATCCCCGGCGGCGGCTCCACAGGTGGTGGTTCTACTGGCGGCGGCACAGTTCCCCCGGTAACGCCTCCCTCCGGCGGCGGCTCCACGGGCGTCAGCGGCGGCAGTGACGGCGGAGCAGGCATCGCGGTGCTGGCTATTGGCGGCGCAGCGGTGGCGGGCCTTGTGGGCTACGGCGTGTATAACCACGTTGCCGCCCAGAAACTGCGGGCTCTGCTGCCCCCGGACGTCTCCCTGCCGGAGAACCGCGCCAAGACCGCGCTGCTGCTGTGGGATACCGCAGGCCGTCCCGAGCCTGCCGAGGCCCCGGCCTTTGCAGACGTGGCGGACCCGGATACCGCAAAGGCAGCCCAGTGGTGCGTGGAGCAGGGCCTGATGAAGCGCCGTCTCAACGGACGCTTTGGCCCGGACGGCACCGTTCCGGCGTATCGGATCCTGAATGCCTACCGGCAGCTGACCGGTCAGTAAGCCTGCCCCGGCACACGGCAGCCCGCCGTCTGCCGGTGAGGGTACAAACGTCATAAAAAAGCATCCGCAGCGCTCTGCACATGGGCCAAGACAGCCCGGCAGTGCCGCTGCGGATGCTTTTTTGCCGGCTGCAGTTCCTCTGCGAACCGGCCCCCTGACGCAGGCTGGGCAGAACGTTTTTATCATTCCACTGAAATTGCACAAGAGAATATAGAAAGAGGTTTCCTTATGAACAAACCGCTTTCCTGCCGCTACAACATGGACACCAACCGGGTGGAAGCCCGGTTCGAGGGTGGTACTCCCCTTTCCATTGACTGCATCGCTGTGGAGGACGAGTACGGCAACACCCCGACACAGCGGGCAGAACTGGACTGGCTGCTGTACAATAAGCCTTTAGAGTATGCCCAGCTTGTGCTGGGTGGGGAGATCGAGCACTATCTCTCCCTTGGCTGCGACCACGGCAGGCTGGAAGATCAATGACATAACAAACACAGCCCCGCTTTGGCGAAGGAGAAGCCAAAGCGGGGCTGTATTCAATGAAGGAGAAATGAAGGGAATATCAGGTTACAGATTCAGTTCAAACTGTTCCACCGTAACAGTTGCTTTGCCATCGGCAGCAAAGGTGATGCCATCGGCAGACTGGGGGGTGTAGATCCATGCGGTCATGGTCTGCTCACCGTCGTTGACAAAGACCTCCACGCTGTTTTTGTCCAGCAGGATGCGGAGCTTGAGCGCACCGTTCTGGCTGCGTACCTTGCAGCTGCGGCGGTGTACAATGTCGGCACGGGAACCGGCATAGCTGCGATCCAGCGTCAGCTCGGAAGTGTAGGGATCGTAGGTCAGGCTGGTGTGATGGTCTGCATCGGCGGCCAGCTTCAGGGTAAAGGAGCGGTATTCGCCGGGCTGTACCGTGACGGTCAGGTCGGCCACACGGCCCTTGATGCCTTCCAGAGAAGTTTCGCCTTGCACCGTCACATTTTCGTAGAAAGTGCGCTTGCCGTGGACGGCATCCAGCTCCCGCACCGGGGCCTGAAGAATGCGCCCGTCCTTGATGTGCAGCTCGCGGGGGCAGATGGTCTGCCCGAACCACTTGCAGCCCTTGGGCTTATCCTCGGTGTCCGACCAGGTCTGCAGCCATGCGGTCATGAGCCGGCGGCCATCCGGGGCAAGGGTGGTCTGGGTGGCGTAGAAGTCGATGCCGCCATCCATCAGCTGCACATTTTCCTTGGTGAAGGTGTGGGTGGCTTGGTCGTAACTGCCGATGAAGGCAATCACGTTGTGACCGTTGTGGAACTCGCCCTTGGGCAGCATCTCCATGGGGCCGAGCATCAAGATCTGCTTGCCGTCCAGCGGAAAGAAGTCCGGGCACTCCCACATTTTGCCGTACTGATTGTTGCAGCGTTCCAGCACCGTGACAAAGTGCCAGTCGAAGCCGTCCTTGCTCTGGAACAGTGCTGCTGCGCCGCTGCCGTCCTCGGCCAGGCAGACGGTGACGGCGGAGTAGGTGCCGTCGGCCTCACGCCAGATCTTGGGGTCCCGGAAGTCGAACTTGCTGAAGCCTTCCGGCAGGTCTTTCTGGGTCAGCACCGGGTTGCAGGCAGGCTTTTCGTAGTTCAGTCCGTCACCGATGGCAATGCTCTGGGTCTGGATATCCCGCATCTCCCCATTGGGCTGCTTTTCTGCAATCACGCTGGTGTACATCAGCAGCTGTTTGCCATCGTCCATCTCGGTGGCAGAACCGGAGAAGCAGCCGGGGCCGTTGTCCACCGGGGAATCCGGGGCCAGTGCACAGGGCAGATACTCCCAGTGCAGCAGGTCGGTGCTGACCGCGTGACCCCAGTGCATGGGCGCCCACCGCACATCGTAGGGGTTATACTGATAGAACTGGTGATACTTCCCTTTATAATAAGAGAAACCGTTGGGATCGTTCAGCCAGCCCACATAAGGAGTCATGTGGTAAGCAGGGCGTTCCTCCGGGGAGATCGCTGCGCCGTGCTCGGCCTCATAGGCACGGGCTTTTTGTAAAGTCAAATCGTTCATGGAATCCTCCAAAGGAAAGAATTCTTATGCGTAGTAAGCATCCAGATATTTCTGCATAATGCCCAGATAGTCGGACAGGCCGTAGTCTTCCAGCTTGCTCAGATATTCGTTCCACTCTGCATCCTTCGTGCCGTTCATGATCCAGTTGGCCTTCTGCGTATTCATGTAGGTCTGCAGATCTGCCTGCAGGTTAGAGACCTGCTCGGTGTCCTCGCTGCTCATAAAGACATTGGGATAGACATAATCGTTGTTCATATCCGGGGTGTAGATCTCCTTGATCCAGTCCAGACGGTACTGTGCATCGTCCGGGCAGGTAACGTATACACCATAGTAATCATCCAGAACCGCCAGAGGTCCACTGACACACTGCGCTTCACGGACTTCCACGGGAGAAGCATCGCCCAGAGGAGCGTGCTTCAGCATGGGCTCGCCCTTATCGTTGGTGGACAGTTCAAAGATGTTAAAGCCTTCCGCATCGCCGTAAGTACCCCAGTTGTTCTGCGGAGACTGGAGGGGTGCGTACATCTGATCCAGCCATGCGCAAACCAGTGCAGGGTTATCCGCCTTTGCGGTGACAACGCATCTGCCGCGGGCAAAGCCGCTGGTGAAAGAGCCGTTCTGCGGAGTGATATTGCGGGTATCGGCGGTCAGGGCAGGCAGCGGCTCCCAGTCGGTCAGGTTGTCAATGTTGGCAACATCCCAGCTGAAGCAGACACCATAGCGGCCAGCCTTGCCCTTGGAAACATAGGTGGACCACTCCTGCGTGAAGCACTCCGGGTCGATGAGCTTCTCGGCATACAGCTTGTGCAGCCAGTCCAGACCATCACGGTAGCCCTGCTGGGTGGCGGCACAGATGACTTTCCGGTCGTTGGTAACGGCAATATGGCGGTCTTTGTCTGCATCGCCGTAGCCTTCGCCAAAGCCATTGATGAGGATGCTGGGGTCCTGATCGCCGTTGTTGACGATGCAGGACATGGGGATGATGTCGCCGTCAATGCCATACTCTGCCTTGATAGAAGCGGCGTTATCACGGAATGCAATCAGCACCTGCTCAAACTCGTCCACCGTGGTGGGCATCGACAGACCGAGGAAGTTCAGCCACTTGGTATTGATGAAGCTCATGTTGCCAATGGTCTGGATGGCGGTCTTTTCTGAGCCGAGCTGCTCGATCCAGGGCAGTGCCCAGATGTGGCCATCGCTGTCGGTGCACATGGTGCGGTACTCCGGGTACTGCTCAAAGACCTTCTGGAGATAAGGCATATTGTTGTCAATGTAGTCTTCCAGATTGAGGATGACACCCTGATCTGCGTAGCGCAGCAGATTGCTGTCGGTAAAATCAGCAGTAAAGACAAAATCCGTCAGGGTGTTGGGGTTGGACATATTCAGGGTGATCTTATCGCTCCACTGGTCGGACTGGATGGCGGTCCAGTCGATGTGCACATTGGTCTGCTCTTCCAGACGCTTGAAGATGGTGCGGTTGTTCGGCTCGGGTTCGCTGCCCACAGGGAAACTGGTCATACCGGTAAAGGTGACCTTTTCGGACAGCGGAAATGTAACGGCACCGGTCACGTCCACATCTGCGGCAGCAGAATCACCGCTGCCGGTGGATTTGCCACCGCCACAGGCAGACAGAGCAGCGGCAGAGCCCGCCAGAGCGCAGACCTTGAGGAAGTTGCGGCGAGAGATCAGCTTTTTCATGGTATTTTCTCCTTTTTCGTGTTTCTTTTTTCGTGTAACAGATGAGCGTACCTGCTTATAAAATTCTGGAATATCCTCAGCCCTTAATGGAACCAGCCATGATGCCGGCATCAAAGTACTTCTGGAAGAAGGGATACATCACCAGCAGCGGCAGACTGGAAATAATAATGGTTGCATATTTGAGCAGCTCTGCCATCTTGGCACGTTCGGCAGTGCTCTGGATATCTGCGATCATGCCGGATTCCGGCTGGCTCTGGATCAGGATGGAACGCAGCACCAGCTGCAGCGGCTGCTTCGATGCGCTGTTCAGGTAGATCATGGCGTCAAAGTAGCTGTTCCACATGGCCACGAACTGCCACAGGGCCAGAACTGCCACCACTGGCATACAGACGGGCAGCAGGATCTTGAAGAAGTAAAGCATCTCGCTGGCTCCATCCACATCCGCAGCTTCGCGCAGCTCACGCGGGACGCCTTGATAATAGGTACGGGCAATGATCATGTTCCACACGCTGAATGCTCCCGGCAGAATGACCGCCCACATGGAATCCAGCAGACCCAGATTGTTGATGAGCAGGTAGGTGGGGATCAGACCGCCGCTGAAAAACATCGTGATCACAAACAAGGTGTTGAAGATCCCTTTGCCTTTGAAGTCCGGCAGCGACATGGGATAAGCGGCAAGCATCGTCACAGCTACCGAGATGATGGTGAAGATGATCGAGTAAAGCACTGCGTTCCTGAAGCCGACCCAGATCTGCTTGTCCGAAACGACACGCTGGTAAGCATCCAGACTCCACTTGCTGAAATCAAAGGAGATGCCCTTGTTTTGCAGCGTGACCGGGTCCATAAAGGACGCGATGACGATGTAGATCATCGGAACGATGATCGCCAGCAGGAACAAGCCCAGAAGTGCGTAGCCGCAGTACAGGATGATCTTATCTTGTCTGGTGTAGAGGGCCATTTTTGATTTTTTCTGTTTTGCCATGGTAAACCCCTCCTTACAAGCCCTTGCCATCGTTCATTTTGGCAACGATCTTGTTCACTGCGATCAGCAGGATGACGTTGACAACGGTGTTGAACAGACCGACTGCCGTGGAAAAGCTGTAATCGCCGTCCAACAGGCCCTTTTTATAAACGTACGTTGCAATGATCTCGGCAGTGTTCAGGTTCAGGTCAGTTTGCAGGGCATAGGCTTTTTCAAAACCGATGCTCATGATGTTGCCTGCCTGCAGGATGAACTGAATAACGACCATATCCTTAATGGCGGGCCACTCCACCGTCATGATCTGCTGGATCAGGTTTGCGCCGTCGATCATCGCAGCTTCCTTCAGATCTTTGCTGGCGTTAGAAAGGGATGCGGTGTACATGATGGATGCCCAGCCGGCACCCTGCCAGATGCCGCTGATAATGTAGATGGGGCGGAATGCTTCCGGCAGCGTCATGAAGTTGATGCTGGTGTGAAGCAGGCCGTTCACCGGACCGGTGACACTCAGCAGCACTCGGACGATACCGCACAGCACGATGACCGAGATGAAGTTGGGCATATACAGCACCAGCTGCACCTTCTGCTTGATCTTCTTGCTCTCGATACGGTTGAGCAGGAATGCCAGCAGGATGGGGATCGGGAAGCCCCACAGCAGACCGTAGACGCTCAGCTTCAGGGTGTTGATCAGATAACGCTGGAAGTCCGGCGAGGACATGAAGCGGGTAAAGTTTTTGAAGCCTACCCACTCGCTGCCCCAGATGCCCTTGAAGGGATTGTACTTCTGGAACGCGATCAGCACACCGCCCATAGGAGCGTACTTGAACACCAGCGTCAGCGCCACGGCAGGCAGCAGGAACAACAGGTAAAGCTGCCAATGCCGTTTGATGTAGACCCATGTGTTGTGCAGCTTGCGTTCTGCTGTCAGCACAGCCGTTTCCGGCGAGGCCGTCTTTGCTTTCATGAATCATTCTCCTCCTTTTGATTTGTGTTTTACATTTGCACCTTTGAATTTTACATTTTCTCGCTTCTATTGTGCAAATGTAAACTTCTGTAATTCATTTATACCACTCAAGAAAGCGAATGTCAACGATAATTCATGGTATACATCAAAAATTATTGTGGATTTGTACAGATGCACAAATTCAAAAGTGCGCAAATATGCAAAATGATGATTTGCATTTTTGCATTTGACTAATTTGTGCATTTGCACTATACTGGAGTCGCAAAGAATAAGATCCGTCACCAGACTTTATCTATAAAAGAAAAAGCATCCGCTCCTATATTATAAAGAAAGAGGATGACTTATGGCAACCAAAGTCACCATTCAGGATATTGCAAACGAACTGCAGCTTTCCCGCAACACAGTTTCAAAGGCCATCAACAACACCGGTGTGCTGGCAGATGCCACACGGGAGAAGATCCTGCGCAAAGCCGCCGAAATGGGCTATAAGCAGTTTGCCTATCTGCCGCTGTTTCAGGAAGACGCTGCAAAAACAGCAAAGCTTTCCATTCTGCCAAGTGACAAACGGGAGATCGCCATGCTGACGACCCGGTTTCTGAACAGCTCTCACTTTTCCTCCATGATGCTGGATCGTTTCCAGTCGGAAATCGACCATCTGCACAGCGGCATGACCATTCATCGCATTTCTCCCATAGAGCTGAAAGAGAAAAAACTTCCATCTTCTCTCAACATCCAGTGCACAGCCGGCATCATCTGCATTGAAGTATTCGACTATGACTACGCACAGATGCTGTGCGATCTGGATGTTCCGCTGCTGTTTGTAGACACCCCTGTGATGGATATGCGTCCTCCCCTTAAAGCCGACCGCCTTTATATGGAAAACCGCATTGAGATCCAGAATGCAGTGACCCACATGGTCCAGCACGGCAAAAAACGCATCAGCTTTGCGGGGGATAAAAACCACTGTCAGTCCTTCTTTGAGCGTTATATGGCTTATAAGGATGCAGTGGAGTACTTTGGTCTGACAGAAGGCCTGAGCACCTGTGCGATGCCATCTGGACAGCAGAACTATCCGGTATCCCTGTACGAAACCATACGTCGGTTCAAAACGATGCCGGATGCCTTTGTCTGCGCCAATGACTTTGTTGCCATGGATCTGGTCAAGGCATTGAATGAGCTGGGGTATTCGGTTCCCGATGATATCTGGGTCTGCGGCTTCGATGACAGTCAGGAGGCTTCCTACTTTGCCCCCCATCTGACTTCGATCCATATCCATGGACAGATCATGGGCTACACCGCTGCCAATCTGCTTATGACCCGCATCGAAGAGCCATCGCTGAACTATCGCACCGTCTATACGGAAACCAACCTGATCCTGCGCGAATCCACAGGAGATTGAGCGAAAGGAGAACCCCCATGCGTGACCTGTGCAACACGGACAAGCCGCTGTTTGCTGTACTGACGAAATTGACTTACAGTGCTTACCTGAACATCTTATGGCTCGTGTGCAGCCTGCCCATCGTTACCATAGGGGCTTCTACGACCGCATTGTTCTACGTCACGCTCAAAATGGCGGAAGATCGGGACGATGGTCTGACCCGGATGTTTTTTAAGGCGTTCCGGGAAAATTTTAAGCCCGCCACAAAACTCTGGCTGATCCTGCTGGCAGTCGGCAGTTTTCTGGCTGCGGATGGCTTTGTGCTGCGCCGAATGTGGAGCGAAAACATTTTCTGGACGCTGCTCACTGCAGTGCTTATTGGTGCGGCAATTCTGTACGGCATCGTTCTGCTGTATGCCTTTCCTCTGCTGGCACGGTTTGAAAACACCACTTTCGGCATCCTGAAAACAGCGTTTCTCGTGGGTGTCCGGTATCTGTTTTGCACCCTGCTGATGGCGGCGATCTATGGTATCATGGGGTACGTCATAGTGTTTGTGTTCACGCCTGCATTCCTGCTGGGCATGGGCTTCTGCGCTATGCTCTGCTCCTTTCTGATGCTTCGGATCCTCTATGTGATCGGTGGAGACCCTGATGCAGTACACGAGGAATCCGACCATGACAAAAACTGACCGGGATACGCTCCGCTCCCTCCATGGGCGCAAAAAGTGGGAGCACATCTGGGCATATTACAAGCTGCCCATTGCGATCGTGCTCATCATCGTCTATATCCTCGGGTATGCAGCCTACCGTCATGTGACGAAAAAAGAGGATGTGCTTTACCTTGGTCTGGTAAATATCACTGCCGGGTCTGATCTGACGGAACAGCTTACCACCGGCTTTGCCGAGGCGCAGGGTCTGACCAAAAAGCAACAGGTCGATCTGCTGTCCGGCTTGCTGCTCAGCGAAAGCGAAAGCGCAGAGGAGCAGTATGTATATGCTTCGGAGATGAAGCTGCTGGGTGCAGTCAGTGCCCAGCGGTTAGATGTTGTTCTGATGGACGAATATGCACGGGATCGACTGTTGGCAGATGATTATTTTCTCGATCTGCGGACACTGGATGCGTCTTTCCATGAATTGTCGGGTTTGAACGCCGGTGGGACCGTGCTGGATATTTCGGACACGCCGTTTGTCAGGCAGGCAGGTTTTTCTGGCAAGGTCTATCTTGGGGTGGTGCAGAATGCACCGCACCCGGAGCGTGCAGCCGCTTACATTCATTATCTGTTCCAGCGGTGACCGTTGGGTTTTAACTTATAGGATAAAAATAAGGAGAGCAACCATGGACATTTTAACGATTGGTGAAGTTTTGATCGACCTGACTCAGACCGGCAAGGATGAGCGCGGCATTCCTCAGTTTGCCGCAAATCCCGGCGGTGCTCCGGCCAATCTGGCGGTGGCAGCCGCCCGGCTGGGCGCACAGACTGCCTTTATCGGCAAGGTGGGTGCAGATGCTTTTGGCCGCTACCTGAAAGAGGTTCTGGCAGAAAACAAGGTGGATGTTTCCGGCATGGCGGTGGATGCAGACCACCCCACCACCATGGCGGTGGTCTCGGTGGATGCCACCGGTGAGCGGGATTTCAGCTTCTACCGCAGCGCTAACGCCGATGTGATGCTGAGCAAAGAGGACATTTCGGACGAGGCTCTGAAGGCTGCCAAAATCGTGCACTTCGGCTCTGTCAGCCTGACCGCTGACCCCTCCCGCACTGCCACGCTGGACGCTGCTGCCCGTGCCAAAAAGCTGGGTGCTACCATCACCTACGACCCCAATTACCGTGCAAACCTCTGGAAGAACAAAGAGGACGCTATTGCTCAGATGAAAGCTCCTCTGCCGCTGGTGGATATTCTGAAAGTGTCCGATGAAGAACTGCCTCTGCTCACCGGTACCACCGACTGCGAAAGCGGCACAGCACAGCTTGCCCAGAACGGCATCCGGCTGATCTTCGTCACCTTGGGTGCAAACGGCGTATTCTACCGCTTTGGGGACAAGACCGGCCATGTGGCGGGCGTTCCCTGCAAGGTGGGCGACACCAACGGCGCAGGCGATACCTTCTTTGGGGCTGCCCTGTCCAAGCTCTGCAAGGAGGAGCTGGACACCCTGACGGTGGACAAGCTGGAAAGCATTCTGGCTTTTGCCAACAAGGCAGCAAGCATCACCACCAGCCGGCATGGTGCCATCCCTGCCATGCCCACCCTTGCAGAAGTGGAGGGCTGAATCATGGCAGCAAAACAGGAATTTGAGTCCCGATTCGCCAAGCACAAGGACGAACTGGAATGGCTGTTCATGGAACTGTACCACAACCGGGAAGGGCTGGAGGTTCTGGAGCGGGAGATGGCAGAAGCCTACAACGCCCGCAGTGCTGAGCTGAAAGCACTGGACAAGGCACGCACTGCCGACCCGGAGTGGTACAAGCGTGGCAATATGTTCGGCATGACCATGTACACCGACCTCTTTGCCGGAAATCTGAAAGAACTGGCAAAGAAACTGCCCTACCTCAAGGAGCAGAAGCTGACCTATCTGCACCTGATGCCCCTGCTGCAGATGCCTCACCCTCACAACGATGGCGGCTATGCGGTGGAGGATTTCGATACCGTAGACCCGGCACTCGGCACCAACAAGGATCTGGAAAACCTGACCCGGGAGCTGCGGAAAGCCGGCATCAGCCTGTGTCTGGATTTTGTCATGAACCACACCGCCAGCACCCACCGCTGGGCGATGGCGGCAAAGGCAGGCGACCCGTGGTTTCAGGCCTATTACCACCTCTACGAGGACCGCACCATCCCCGACCAGTACGAGCAGACCGTGCCGCAGGTGTTCCCCAACACCGCACCCGGCAACTTTACATGGTGCGAGGAGATGCACAAGTGGGTGCTGACCACCTTCCACGACTACCAGTGGGACCTGAACTATGCCAACCCGGCAGTGTTCGTGGACATGACCAAGAGCATTCTGCATCTGGCAAATCTCGGTGTGGAAGTGTTCCGCATTGATGCCGTGCCCTACATCTGGAAGCAGCTGGGCACCACCTGCCGCAACCTGCCGCAGGTACACACCATCGTGCGGATGCTCCGCATGGTGCTGGAATGCGTCTGCCCGGCGGTCATCCTCAAGGGCGAGGTGGTCATGGCTCCCAAGGAGCTGGCGGCGTACTTCGGTACCCCGGAAAAGCCGGAATGCCACATGCTCTACAACGTGTCCACCATGGTCAACCTGTGGGGTGCCCTTGCCAGCCGGGACACCCGGCTGCTGAAGGCGCAGCTGGATGCCCTGCACGCCCTGCCGGACAACTGCTGGTTCGTGAACTATCTGCGCTGCCACGATGACATCGGCTGGGGTCTGGATGAAGCCGTGGAGAAGCGACTCGGCATTGACCCGCAGAAACATAAAGAATATCTGTACCATTTCTATGAGGGCAATTTCCCCGGCAGCTGGGCAAAAGGCGAACTGTACAACTACGACCCCGCCACCGGCGATGCCCGCAGCTGCGGTACCACCGCCAGCCTGTGCGGTATCGAGCAGGCACTGGAAAAGGACGATAAAACCGCACTGGACTACGCCGTAAAGCGTGACCTGCTGCTGCACACTGCTATGGCGTTTTTGCAGGGTTTCCCCATGCTGAACTGCGGCGATGAGATCGCACAACTCAACGGCTGGGATTACAAAAACGACCCTGACCGTGTGGAGGACAGCCGCAATCTGCACCGCAGCAAATTCAACTGGGAGGACGCAAAGCAGCGCACCCGGAAGGGCACGCTGCAAAACAAGTTGTGGCAGGGCATGGAGCAGCTGCGCCAAATGCGTGCAGACCCCTGCTTTGCCCCGGATGCATGGGTGACCACATGGGACAGCCACAACCCCGGTGTGCTGGCGCTGGTACGCAAGCGCGGCGAGGAAACGCTGGTGGGACTGTTCAACTTTACCGAGTACCCGGCAGGGGCCAGTCTGGACGCTCTGGGCGGCAAGTATAAGACCGCCGATGGCAAGCCGGTCTGGTTGGCGGATGTGGAATTGGAGCCGTATCAGGCACTGCTGGTAAAAAACAAATAAGCAAAACGATCCCACCTGGTTCTCTCTTTTTGCCAAAGCTTTCATTGCGTTTTCTTGCACTCTGCCGAAAGTGACGTATTCTCAAAAGTTCGCGTTTGCGAAGCGTAGCGCAGCAATGAAAGCCCCAGTGGGGCTTTTAAGCGACAGAACGGTCTTGCGCAGCAAGATGGAGGGGCCTTGCCCCAACAAGTTCACGTTGACACGGCTCGACTTTTGTGGTAATCTATCCCAACAATTGAATATAACATATTTTTACATATTCGTTCAGACCCTGCGGGGCTGAACATCTTGGCTTTCAGCCGTTACATAACCGACTAGCATGACCTTCCAGAAAAAGTGAAGGCAGGGCTGGTCTGTTTTGTGACGGCTTTTTTGTTGCCGTTTTTGCCCGTTGAACCTTGAAAACCGCATGACCGTCTGCATGGGATACACGGCGATGACCCCCAAGTGGGAGAGCCGGAAAACGCCGCCTAGGGGGGGCAGGAAAACCATGTGGGGAGAACGGCACACCCAATATCAACTGGTCAAAATGGCCAGTTGATGTGGTGAATGCGGGATTTATCGATCGTAAAAATCTGTTCCAAGAAGAATCATGGACGGTTCTTCAAAAGCCGGGTTGGAATCCACCAGCACATGGGTGGGCTGGTTTTTCTTCTTTTCCGTCCGGGTTGTAACGGTTGCTACGATCAATGTAGGCGAATAACGGTTTCCAATGTTGTTCTGCAGAACCACCACAGGACGTTTTCCGCCCTGTTCCGAGCCGATATGCGGCTCCATGTCTGCATACCGGCTGTCCACCGATACCTTCAACCGTGCCACAGAGCCGCCAAAAATGCAACGTATTTTCTTCTTTGAAATACCAAACGAACATTGCCGGCATATCCAAGATACGTTTTACCCGCCCTGCAATTTCCCTTATAATAGCACCGCAGTCTTGAAACGGCTGCAATATTCCCATATCACAAAGGAGGCGTTCCGATATGGGACAACGGCAAAGTGAGATCATCAAAAATCACATGGAAGTCTACTGGCACGACTATGCGTCGGCCAGCAAGGGCGTCCCCATTACCGAGGCGGGGCTTGTGGAAAAAGCCTCCGTCATTGGACGCACCGGGCTGATGCTGCTGGAATGCGGCACCGGCGCATGGCGTGTCCGAAGCTCCATGAACACCCTTTCGCGGGAGCTGGGAGTCACAACAACAGCGGACATCGGCCTGTTGTCCATTGAGTTCACCTGCTTTGACGGTGACCAGTGTTATACCCAGTCACTCTGTCTGACAAACACGGGCGTGAATACCTCCCGGCTGAACCGGCTGGAGCATTTCGTCAACGACTTCGACCGGGAAGGGAAATTTATGACCGGCGAAGAACTGCACAGCCACCTCGATGAGATCGAGCGCATCCACGGCTTGTATTCGCCCATCGCACTGGGCTTTGCAGCTGCACTGGCCTGTGGCTGCTTCACCTTTCTGCTTGGCGGCGGCATTGTGGAAATGCTGTGTGCCTTCTGCGGTGCAGGCATCGGCAACTTTGTACGGTGCAAGCTGACAAAGCACCATTTCACCCTGTTTCTGGGCATTACGGCGTCGGTCTGTTCAGCAAGCCTCGTGTATGCCATCCTGCTGAAGCTGGCAGAGGTGCTGTTTGCCGTATCGGCGCAGCACGAGGCGGGGTATATCTGCTCCATGCTCTTCATCATTCCGGGCTTTCCGTTCATTACCAGCGGCATCGACCTTGCCAAGCTGGATATGCGCTCCGGGCTGGAACGTCTGGCCTACGCCGTCCTCATCATTCTGGTGGCAACCATGACGGCTTGGATCATGGCACTGCTGCTGCATTTGCAGCCGGTGCAGTTCCCTGCCCTGAGCCTGACACTCCCGGAAGAGATCGTGTTCCGGCTGCTGGCAAGTTTTGGCGGTGTGTTCGGCTTTTCGCTCATGTTCAACAGTCCCCGGAACCTGGCAGTCTGCGCCGCCCTTATCGGTGCGGTAACGAACACGTTCCGGCTGGAGCTGGTGAGCCTTGCGGGCTTTCCGCCCGCTATTGCAGCGTTTCTGGGCGCACTGCTGTCCGGATTGCTGGCCTCCTGCCTGAAGAGCGCCGTCGGTTATCCCCGCATCTCCGTCACCGTGCCGTCCATCGTTATCATGGTACCGGGACTGTATTTCTACCGTGCCATCTATAATCTGGGCATCCTGTCTCTGATGGACTCCGCCACATGGTTTGCAGATGCCATTCTCATCATCGTGGCACTGCCGTTAGGGCTGATCTTCGCCCGTATTGTCACTGACAAGACTTTCCGTTATTGCACCTGATGTGCAGCATTTCCATTCTCCCATATAAGGCAAAACGCAGCGAATCTTTTAACGGTTCGCTGCGTTTTGTTTTGCTGTGATGCGCTTATAAAGGGAGTTCGTTTACAGGGCGTTTACTCGCCGTAAACGATCTTGGTAGCAGTTTCCACATGGCGTTCCAGCCGGTCGGCAAAGTGTTCCAGCGGCAGAAAAACGCCAAGTTCATCGTAGCGGGTTCCGCCGTCCTTGAGCGTATCCTGTCCATAGTAGACCACGGAACGGGGCAGTGCGTGCTGCAGCTTCATCTGGATATCCCAGACGGTGGAGTAGGCCTCCGCTTCCGTTACCTTCTGCTTCACGGTGTCCGGCAGTTCGTAGATCAGCAGCAGCCCCAAATGCTGGTTGTAGTGGTACTCCACCACATCCATCGAGCCTTCGTCGTAGCCGTGATACTTGCAGTAGCCGCTGGCAAGGTACATTTTTACCTTTTCCTGCTTCTGGAACACCCGGATGAACCGGTCGTATACTTTGCTGCTCACGTCAAATTTGTTGTTCGGCAAAAGAACGCCGGCATCATCCGTCAGGATCACCGGGTTCGGCTGACCATCCGCGTTGAATTTGAACGGGATCAGGGCAGCGTTCCGTAGCAGGTCAAACATACTGTGCTGGCAGATCGCCATCAGAAAGGCAGACAGATCCTTGTTCTCGTAGGCGTTGAACAGCGCTGCGGCAAACTGCTGTGCACTCACGGCCGGCGCATCCAGTACGTCTGCCATGTCCAGCGAGTCGTTGAAGGTATCCATCAGGCGGTGGCAGGCTTCTGGATTTTTCAGGATCTCCCCGAACAGTGCCTCTGCCTTTTCTTCTCTTGGAAATATCGTTGCCATCAAAAAGACCCTCTTTCTGTTTATTTCCAACTACCTATTATAGATTCATAATGCCCCGCTGTGAAATACTGCTTTCATATTGCTGCTATATGCAGAACACTTTTTACACATTTTCCAAGTGCCCGTACGATGGACGCTGCAATCATGAAATTGCACGAGGGAAATGCTGATCACGCAGGCTTGTAAAAAGCCTGAATGCCGTTTGCGAGTGCAAGCGTATCGCTTTTGTGCCCCACAGAGTTGTGGGCTTTAGAATGGGGAGTATACCGTCGCAGGAAGTGCGAAGTTCCTGCGAGTCTATTACGCTCGTGTTACTGAATTTCTACGGTCCCAGCCATCTTCTGATGCCTGTTGATGATTTCTGATGAACCATTACGATGATTTTCAGCTGACAAGCTGTGCTGTCGGCTTATTAAAGTTGCCGGATGCTTAACTGCACCCGGCAATAAATTTTTGATAATTTTTTGTTCAGGCTATTGACACTCGTTAGCAGGTTTGCAGGCACTGCGTACCGTAAAACTCCCGTTTCAATCTTCACGAGTGATTTTTCTTAGAAGAAGCCCCGTCGAAGAACATCTACCCGGCATTATACAAGCGAAAGAATGTATGAAAAAAAAGAAACACATCTCAGAAGAGCAGCATTATCTCTGTGAAATCGGTCTGGAAAAGATGCCATATGGATCTTCCTGGCTCTACAAATCTTATACAGAGGAAAGCATCACGCACATCACGATTACAGCCGCTCCATGCAAAGTTCCTGCTCTGCCATGATGGATTCATCCGTTGGGTCGTAGACTTGTTGGCTGTGGATCGCATTTTTTATCGGCATGGTTCTACTCTCCTTATTTATAAGGAATCTTTCTTATTTTTCAGTAGATTCTTCCAGATTCTTTCGGTACTGTGCCGGACTGACACCATACTCTTTCTTGAATACCCGGCTAAAATAGAGTGGGTTATCATACCCTACGATCTCTGCAATTTCTCCAATATTGTATTCGGTGTTCTCCAATAAGCTTTGTGCATTTACCATCCGAAGGGACAAGATGTATTGTGCAGGGCTTATTTTCATGTACAGCTTAAAATTACGGATAAACCAGTTCGTACTGATATGCAGCGATTCTGCGTAATCGTCCACACTGACCTTTGTATTATAATTCTCGTTAAAGTAGGCAACGGCGGCTTCGATTTCTTCGGGGATGCTTGTAGTTGTTTTCTCGCTTTCCTGCTGTTGCCTGCTTACTAAAAGCAGAATGATGTTGAAGAGAGAAGCAATATAGTCTTCATAGCCATATTCACATTGTTGCAGTTCCCGGATGATCTTTCGGAACAGCATTTTGTAATCCGGCAGTGTGCCGCTGTAAAAAACGTGCTTGTCCAAGGGTATTCCGTGATAGTTCAGGATGTTTTTGACATCATATCCTGTAAAGTGAATCCAGAACACCTCTGGATGATCTTCTACATAGTAGACATACTTCTGGATTTCTTTCGGCTGATAAAGCACCATGTGTCCAGAAGTCACCACTTCCTCAACACCATCGAACCAGAAGTGTGCTTTACCAGATGCCACATAGAGGATTTGATAGTCTCTGCGACCCTTTGCCCAAAAAGTAGGTAGCTTAGGGCGTTTTTTCAAGCGATAAGTGCCACAACTGCCTACGACCAGCGGCTTTGAGTAGTCTTTGAAATCCAAACGGGAGTTGTTCAAATATCCTGAGTTGAAATACATCCCTGCGTCCTCCTCATCTTCAGAGATTTTACAGTGATTTGAGAAATGTTCTATCAAAAAATTACAAACTCTTTGATTTTGTGCATATTTTGTTCCATCTTGTCTATATCTTTTCGTCTCATTAGATTCTATAATATTTTCAGACGAAACGCAAGAGATTTGGGCAACTTGCGTAATGAGAATTCCAGTCTGAAGTGCGCAGCAGATTGGTCGCGCCTACACAAAACAAGCAAGATGGGAGAAAGCACAATGACTGAGAAACGTTATCTAAAGTGGTATAATAAAGTCGGCTATGGTTCAGGCGATATTGCAGGCAACGTGGTGTATGCATTCCTGTCCTCCTTCGTCATGATCTATCTGACCAACACCGTTGGCCTGAACCCCGGTATTGTCGGCACTCTGATTGCAGTTTCCAAACTGCTGGACGGTGTGACGGACATTTTCTTTGGTTCTTTGATTGACAAAACGCATTCTAAGATGGGCAAAGCCCGTCCTTGGATGCTGTACGGCTACATTGGCTGTGCCATTACGCTGGTGGCAATTTTCGCCATCCCGACCAATCTGGGACAGTTTGCACAGTACGCATGGTTCCTGATCGCATATACTCTGCTGAACGCTGTATTCTACACTGCCAACAACATTGCTTACTCTGCACTGACTGCTCTCGTCACGAAGAACAGTGCCGAACAGGTCGAGATGGGTTCTTGGCGTTTCATGTTCGCCTTTGCCACCAGCCTGCTCATCCAGTCCATCACGCTGGGTGCTGTTACGGCATTGGGCGGTGGTGCTGCCGGTTGGCGCACTGTTGCAATCATCTACGCCATCATCGGTCTGCTTGTCAACACCCTCTCCGTTTTCTCCGTGAAGGAACTGCCGGAAGGCGAATTGGAGGATACCACCGACAAAAAGGAAATCGAGCAGGACGAAAAGTACAATCTGGTTCAGGCTGCAAAGCTGCTTGCTGGTAACAAATATTATATGATGATTTGCGTCACCTACATTTTGCAGCAGATCTACGGTGCCATGATCAGCATGGGCACCTACTATGCAACCTACATCCTTGGCAACCAGAATCTGTTCGGTGTATTCTCTTGGGCAATCAACATTCCTCTGATCATCGCACTGGTGTTCACCCCGACCTTGGTTGCAAAGTGGAATGGAATGTATAAGCTGAATGTAATGAGCTATACTCTGGCAACGATTTCTCGTGCACTGGTTGCTGTAGCTGGTTACATGGGCAGCGGCAATGTGACCTTGATGCTGCTCTTTACTGCAATCGCAGCTCTTGGTCAGGGTCCTTGGCAGGGCGATATGAACGCTGTGATTGCTGCTTGCTCTGAATATACTTGGCTGACGAAGCATAAGCGCGTGGATGGCACGATGTACTCCTGCACTTCTCTCGGTGTGAAGCTGGGCGGCGGTCTGGGTACTGCCATCACCGGCTGGCTGCTGGCAGCAAGCCATTTTGACAGCGCTCTGACCGTTCAGCCGGATTCCTGCATCAATATGCTGAAGATCATGTATCTGGTGATTCCGTTTGCTCTGGATGCCATCATCACCTTCATTCTCACTCGTATGAAGGTCGAAGAAGCAAATGAAAAACTGCGTGAAGCAGTCTGATAACAAGCCATTATCATTTCTCCTTCATCTGCTGTTCCCCGGAGGAATCCAGCGATTCCTCCGGGGAGGCTGGAGAAATATTATAAAATTATAAAAGGTAAATGAGGAAATACTATGGCTGCATTTGATTTTGCAAAAGTAAAAGACCCCACCTTTTTCAAGGAAAACGTGCTGAATGCTCATGCAAGTTTCCGTACTTACGCTTCCCGCGAAGAATATCGGACAGGCTCCTCTTCTTTGGCGCTGAAGCTGGACGGTATCTGGAAATTCGCCTACGCAAAGAACTACACCAGTGCCATCCCCGGCTTTGAAAAGACAGATTACGATTGCAGCGGCTGGGATGACATTCATGTTCCGGCACACATCCAGATGGAGGGCTACGACATTCCCCAGTACGCGAATATTCAGTATCCGTGGGATGGCCGTGAAGAAGTACAGCCGGGTGAAATTCCGCAGTGGTTCAATCCGGTGGCAAGCTATGTAAAATACTTCGAGCTGCCGGAATCCATGCAGGGCAAGCCCGTCCACATCGAGTTCGAGGGTGTGGAAAGCGGCATGGCTCTTTGGCTGAACGGGTCTTATGTGGGTTACACCGAGGACAGCTTCTCCGCACACGCATTCGATCTGACTCCCTATCTCCAGCCGGGCGTGAACAAACTTGCTGTGCAGGTGTTCAAGTGGACTTCCTCCAGCTGGTGCGAAGATCAGGACTTCTTCCGCTTCTCCGGCATCTTCCGCAGCGTGTGGCTGTACGCTATCCCCACCGTGCATCTGGAAGATATATCCGTCAAAACGCTGTTTGCCGGGGATGATTTCGCTCATTCCACGCTGGAAGTTGCACTGCAGGTGGAGGGTAAGGGCGCAGCCCGTCTGACCCTGCGCCGCAGTGAGCTGGAAGTGTTCTCCGAAAAAATCGCACTGAACGGCGGCTCTGCTCTGTTCAGCCATGCGGTGGAGAACCCCCACCTGTGGAGTGCAGAGGACCCGGCTCTGTATGAACTGGAAATCGAGCTGCTGGACGATGCAGGCCATCTGGTAGAGGTGACTGGGCAGAAAGTCGGTTTCCGCAAGTTCGAGTTGAAGAACAATCGGATGCTGCTCAACGGCAAGCGCATCGTGTTCAAGGGTGCCAACCGTCATGAGTTCAGCTCCATTACGGGTCGTGCTGTGGGCGTACACACCCATGAGGAACTGCTTCGGGATATCATCACCATGAAGCAGAACAACATCAATGCCATCCGCACCAGCCATTACCAGAATCAGGATGCACTGTACGACCTGTGCGACGAGTATGGTCTGTATCTGATCGCAGAGAACAATCTGGAATCCCATGGCACATGGGATATCCATCAGGCGGGCATTCGCGGCATCGAGGGCGTTTTGCCCAATGATAAGCCGGAGTGGAAAGCTGTCTTGTTTGACCGCATGAATTCCACTTGCCAGCGTGACAAAAACCACCCTGCTGTTCTGATCTGGTCTCTGGGCAACGAATCGTTTGGTGGTGAGACCCTGCTCCAGATGGCCGAGATGGTCCGCCGCTTTGATGACACCCGTCTGGTGCATTACGAAGGTGTGGTCAATGATTCCCGCTTCCTCGAAACCACCGATATTGAGAGCCATATGTACAGCACTGTGAAGGACATTAAAGAGTATCTGGCACAGGGCGATAAGCGGCCTTATATCGAGTGCGAATACTCTCATGCTATGGGCAACTCCAACGGTGCTTTGCACAAGTACACGGAACTTGCCGACCAGAAGGACTGCGGCTATCAGGGCGGCTTTATCTGGGATTACATCGACCAGTCCATCTGGAAAAAAGACCGCTACGGCAAGTGGTTCCAAGCCTACGGCGGCGACTTCGGTGAGCGTCCTACCGACTATAATTTCAGCGGAAACGGCATTGCTTACGGTGGTGACCGTGCTCCTTCTCCCAAGATGCAGGAGGTCAAGTTCTGCTATCAGAACATCGCCGTTTCCATCGACAACTCTGGCTTTGAAGTCTGGAATAAGAACCTGTTCACCTCTACGGATGCTTTCGACTGCGTTGCTCTGCTGCACCGTGATGGAAAGCTGTATCAGCAGCAGGAACTGACCAATATTGATGTTGCTCCCGAAGAGCGTTCCAGCTTCCCGCTGCCGTTTATGGTCCCTGCGCTCCCCGGTGAATATGCAGTGACCATCAGCTTCCGTTTGAAGGAGGACACCAGCTGGGCAAAGAAAGGTCATGAAGTCGCCTTTGGACAGGGTGTGATCGCTGTGGTTCGTTCCATTCCCAGCAAGAAGGTCACGCCGTTTACCGTTACGCACGGTACACACAACATCGGTGTCCGGGGTGAGAATTTCGATGTTTTGTTCTCCGATCTGAACGGCGGTCTGACTTCCTACCGCTATGCCGGCAAGGAGATGATTCAGGAGATTCCCCGTCCCAACTTCTGGCGCGCTCCCACCGACAACGACTGCGGCAACAACATGGGCGGCGTTCGCGGTCAGTGGAAGCTGGCAAGCCTGTACGCTACCGCCAAGGGCATCGGCAAGGAGATCCCGTCTGTTCACGGCGGCACCATCCTCCAGAACCCCACCTGCGAGGTGGAAGCCGACAGCGTGGTCGTGACCTATCTTTATAACCTCCAGACCAGCCCCGCAGCAGAGTGCAGCCTGCAGTACCGTGTGTTCGGTGATGGCCGCATCCAGACCACCCTGCACTATGACCCGGTGGAAGGACTTGCAGCAATGCCGGAATTCGGCGTACTGTTCAAGATCGACGCTGACTACGACACGGTGGAGTGGTACGGAAACGGCCCTGCGGAGACCTACTGGGATCGCCAGCATGGTGCAAAGCTGGGCATTTACCAGAACAAGGTCGCAGACAACATGGCACAGTACCTTGTGCCGCAGGAGTGCGGTGCAAAGACCGCTGTGCGCTGGGCAAAGGTAGTGGACCGCAAGGGTCGCGGGCTGCTGTTTACCGCAGATGCCGCAAAGCCCATGTTCTTCTCTGCGCTGCCCTACACTCCCCATGAAATGGAGAGTGCCAAGCATCCCTACGAGCTGCCCCCGGTCCATTACACGGTCATCCGTGCCATGGGCGAGCAGATGGGCGTCGGCGGTGATGACAGCTGGGGTGCCAATGTCCACCCGGAGTATATTCCTGATGTAACCAAGCCTGTGGAGTTCACCTTTACGTTCCGTGGCATCTGATGATTGCCCGCAAATGAGGCGTTCTCTGTGAAAAAAGCGAAAGATCAGCCTGAATCTGAACCAGCCGAACTAGCATCCCTTGTTGGAGAACGGATCAGAAAGATCCGCAAAGAAGAGGGGTTAATCCTAGAGCTTTTTGCTTTACGTTGTGACATGAATGCCGCATACGTTGGGCATATTGAGCGCGGCGTTCAAAATCCAACCTTGAACACGCTGGAACGTATTTGCAAGGGTCTGGACATCAGCGTAGAAGACCTTTTCATAGATAAAAGCGCAACGGTTGATCTCCATGTTCAGGAATCCATTCGGCAGAACGCGATTCAGCTTTTTGATGAGGCTTTTTCGGCCTAAAAGTTAGACAGAACGGCACTAATTAGACCAGATAAAATCTTTGGCATTGTGGTCAAAATTGTGGTCAAAACCAAATGAGGCCAGCCTACAAATCATAACCCCGCGTGAAAACGCGGGGTTTGCAGAACGGCCCCATAGGGGCCATAATACCAGCCGCGCCTAAAGGCGCACAATGAGCGACGTCAACCGCACACTGACGTCGCTTTTACTTTCTCATACTATCTGTAGGCGCTTCTGGCGAATCGTCGTCATCGAAGTCAGCTACATTCTTGAATTTAATCGCAAGTTTTTCAAGCAGTGCAATTCTCAACAACGTGTTTGCGATATGCAATTCACGGTTGTTGCCAACAAATCAAATTGTGAATTGCGATGGCAGGGTGCGTCCTATTCAGGGGCGCACCCTGTTTTTGTTTTTATGGAAACTCATGCTGTTCCATATGCAACGAGCGGGTCATTTCTACGGACTCCCAGTGCAGTGGTCTCATACAAAATCCGCCCCGCAAATCTTGCACGGACCTCGTAGTTCTGCGTTCCATCGGAGCTTTTCCACCTGCCCAGCAGTGCATCCTTTAATACTTCCTGCCCCGCACAGACTTCCGGAAACCAGTATCCATCTGCCGGTGCTTCTTCGTAGACGGCTTTTGAGATTTCTGTCTGACGGATCACATTGAAATCTTCTTTTATGATTCCAAGATGGTTCATCAGACGGAGTACATCCTCGCAATCTGCTTCCACCTCTTCGGGAGTCCAGCGGCCATTTCCGCCTCGCTCCAACAGCAAAGCAGGGATTCCTTTTTGTGCTGCCCAGCTGTACGATCCATTTCGGGCTGTTGAACAGACCCGCATTCGTCTATATAAAATATTCTGCCATCCCAACGACCTTTCTCTCTCGCAAGTATGCTTTCCAAGCCGCTGATTTTCAAGATGATGCAGTTTGGGGCGTAATATGGTTGGCGGACAAGTGAGCTACAGGCCCTTGAGATGCAACTCACATGGGGTTCAGATGTATCGCATCTCAATTTACAATAAAATACGATGTAACGTAAAAGCGCAACTTCTACTCTTGACGAATGGAAGATGCGCTTTTTACATTTGGCATCAAGTTATAGATTGACAAGAGGACGCATACACGATAAACTTTATATAGTATCATGTGGATTAAAAGGAGCCTCAACCATGAGCGTCAAGTACACTACCCCTGCCCAGCACAAGAGCAACCTCCGCAATGTGTATGGCACCTTTGCCATTGAGGGAATGAGCATCAGCAAAGATACACGCAGCAACCTTGATCGCATTGGCAACGGTCAAGCCAGCTATCAACAGGTCGTGAACGTACTGCGTGCAAAGTATGCGAAGAAGGGCTGATTATGTTCTCGAAGTATGATGTCTACACCACAGTGCAGTCCATGTACTGCTATTTCCCCTTGCGCTTTTGCTGGAAAACAGGTATAATATTCTTTGGATAAAAGGGAGTAAGGGGCGTACT
The DNA here is from genome assembly GCF_023347535.1 of Faecalibacterium sp. HTF-F. Lineage (NCBI taxonomy): Bacteria > Bacillati > Bacillota > Clostridia > Eubacteriales > Oscillospiraceae > Faecalibacterium > Faecalibacterium wellingii. The sequence goes on along the minus strand of NZ_CP094473.1, from coordinate 754,807 downwards.
TTAGTTAAAAAACGGGTGCGCTGTGCTGCAGCGACACCCCCGGCAGAAATGCCCGATGCAGTGCCGGATGCTTGAGACTTTTATCACATTTTCCCGTTTTGGGCTGGATGTGATAAAGGTCTTTTTTTGTGCCTCTGCCGCTATTATTAAAAAGGAGAGATATTATGCTGATCCCTGTTCTGTTATTTATCGTGGGTCTGCTGTGCCTGATCAAGGGCGGCGACTGGTTTGTGGACGGTGCCACCGGCATCGCCCGCCGCTTCCATGTGCCGGAGCTGCTCATCGGTGCCACGGTGGTGTCCATCGGTACCACCCTGCCGGAGGTCATGGTGTCCACCACCTCTGCCCTCACCGGTCACGGCGAGATCGCCTACGGCAACGCCATCGGCTCGGTCATCTGCAACGCTGCACTGATCGCCGCCATCACCATTGCGGTGCGCCCGGGCAAGGTTGACCCCAAGAGCCTACGCACCCCGGTGGCCTTCTTCTTTGTGGCTGCCGCTTTCTATGCCGGTGTGGCCTACACCACCGGCTCCTTCACCCGCCCGGTGGGCCTGATCCTGCTGGCCATGTTCGTGGCTTACATCGTGTGCAACGTGCTGGCTATGAAAAATGCCCCCGCCCCGGAAGAGGAAGAGCAGGCTGAGGAAGGCTCCTTTGCCAAGGAGTTGGGGCTGCTGGCCATCGGCGCAGTGCTCATTGCTGTGGGCGCTGACCTGCTGGTGGACAACGGCACCCTCATCGCACAGGCGCTGGGCGTGCCGGAGTCGGTCATTGCGCTAACCTTTGTGGCACTGGGTACCTCGCTGCCGGAGCTGGTCACCGCCATCACCTCGCTGGCCAAGGGTCACGGCGCGCTGTCGCTGGGCAACGTCATCGGTGCAAACGTGTTCAATCTAGTGCTGGTCAGCGGCGTGTCTGTCACGCTGGCACCCTTCAGCATCCCGCAGAACTCCACCATCGCAGGCATGAACGCCTCGCTGGTGATGGATATCCCGGTCATGTTTGCCGTGATGCTGCTGCTCACCCTGCCCGCTCTGATTAAGGGCAAGCTGAGCCGCCCGCAGGGCATTGCACTGCTGTGCATCTATGCCGCCTTCTGCGCCGTGCAGTTCAGCATCTGATCTGTTGTAAACGTAAAATATTTAAGGCTGCTGCACAGGGTTTTGTGCAGCAGCCTTTTTATGTGGGATGATTTTGAATGCGCTCCGCGACATCTTCCCCCGGAGCGGGTGGAAGTCTTTCCTCAAAGGGAGAGCCAAGAGCACTGCCGAAAGTCTCCTCATGATGCCTAATACTTTAGCAATGGGCTTTAAACCTTGGCTACCCCTTCGGGGGAGCTGGTGCTGCCCCTCATCCGGCGCTACGCGCCACCTTCCCCCGGTGGGTGAAGGCTTAAGCGGTGGCGGTACAGTTCCCGGCTGACCCGTAAAGTTTCCGGGCGTGTCCGCTCTCCCCTTGGGAGAGCTGGCGCGGGAGCGCCTGAGAGGGCGAGGCAAAACCCTGACGGCTTTGCCTGAGAGGGCAAAAAAAGTGGGTCAGAAGCGCCCACAGGCGTTTCTGACCCACAAATAGAACGATATTTTTATTTTACAGCTGGCAGGCGGTATCGTAGCCGGTGCGGATGGCGTTGGAGATATCCGCAGCCTTGCCGGCGGCATCGCCAATGGAATACACCGGGATGCCGGCAGCTTCCAGCGCAGCAGCGTCAAATTCGTTGGAGCGTGCGCCCATAGCCAGCACGATGTAATCGCAGGGGATGGTCACCTCTGCGCCGTCCTTGTTCTCGCAGACGACGGCGTCCATGCGGAACTCCTTGACCTTGTGGCTGGGGTACTGCTCCACGCCGTAGGTCTTATAGTTTTCCAGCAGGGTGGGCAGAATGGTGGTGCTCTCGCCTGCGGCGATCTTGTCCATCATCTCGATAACGGACACCTTGCAGCCGCGGGCAGCCAGATACTCTGCGGTCTCGCAGCCCACCATGCCGCCGCCGATGACGGCAACCGTGCCGTACACCTGCTGCTCACCGGCCAGCACCCTCCAAGCGTCGGCAACGTTCACGCTGTCGATGCCGGGGATGCGGGGTGCAGCGCTGTGTGCGCCCACAGCGTTGATGACGGCCTCGAAACCGGCATCCTTCAGCTGCTCTGCGGTGCGGGTCTGACCCATGCACAGGTGCACACCGGCGTTGCAGACCGCGTGGATCAGGTCCTGTGCGGCACGGCGCATCTCCTCCTTGCGGGGAGGTACGCAGGCAATGTTCAGCTGGCCGCCCAGAGTGGTGGTCTTTTCAAACAGGGTCACGTCATGGCCGCGCAGCGCTGCCACACGGGCGGCTTCCAGACCGGCAGGGCCGCCGCCGAGGACGGCGATCTTCTTTTTCTGCGCTGCGGGCTGGATGCTGCGGGTGTTCTCGTAGCCGTTCTCCGCGTTCAGCACGCAGGAGAGGAACTGACGGTTCTGGATGGCATCGGTGCAGCCCTTGTTGCAGCTGATGCAGCGGCGGATATCGCAGGCCTTCCCGGCAGCGATCTTGGTGCCCCAGTCGGGGTCTGCCAGCAGCGGGCGACCCATGGCAACCATGTCGGCCATGCCGCTCTCGATGACACGCGCAGCCATTTCGGCATCCACGATACGACCCACGGCGCTGACCGGCACATTGACGGCCTTTTTGATGTCCCCGGCAATCTTGACGAAGAAGCCGTAGGGCTGTACGCCCATGGGAGGAATGGTGTCGGCCATGTTGCCGGTGTGGTTGGCCTGCGCAACGTGGAGCATATCCACGCCGTCCTCTACCAGCCACTGGGCAAACTGCACGGCGTCGGCTTCGTCAATGCCGCCCTTGCCGCGCTGCGGGGTGACGATGGACAGCTTGTAGTCGATGACCATATCCGGCACAGCCTTGCGGATGGCGCGGGTCAGCATACGGGCAAAACGGACGCGGTTCTCCAGACTGCCGCCGAACTTATCGGTGCGGTGGTTCATGCGGGTGGAGCACAGGCAACCGTTCAGGCGGTCGCCGTGGATCTGGATCACGTCCACACCGGCCTTCTGGGCACGCACTGCGCAGGCGCACATCTTATCGATGATGGCCATGAGCATCTCCTCGCTGACCTCATCGGTGAAGAACATCATGTCGTGATGCAGGCGCTGACGCATTTCGTCAAACTTCTTCTGCATGAACAGGCTGTTGATGGCGTCCACATCGTACTCCGGGTGGAAGAGCTGGACGCCCAGCTTGGTGCCGTAGGCGTGTACGCTGTCGGCCAGTGCCTTGAAGGCAGGGATCTGGCTGTCGTCAAACAGCTTGGGGGTGGGAGAAAAGCTGTTGATGGGTGCCACATCGCCCATAACGATGTAGCCCACGCCGCCCTTTGCCAGACGGGTGTAGAAGCCCATGTCCTGCTCACTGATCATGCCGTTTTTCTCGTAGCCGGTGGTCAGCGGGGGGAACATGATGCGGTTTTTAAAGGTCTGTCCGCCCACCTCAATGGGCTGCAGAATTACGTTTTGCATATAAAAGCCTCCTTGCAGATATGCTTTGCTTTACAGATTTGCTTTGATGAATGCTGCGGTCTTTTCCTCCACGGCGGCACGGGCTGCCAGCGTGGCAAAGTTGTGGCCGCCGCCTGCAATGGTGTCCACCTCGGGTGCGGTGTACACCTGTGCGTAACGGCTGCAGGTGCCCTCGTCCACCAGACGGTCATCATCGGCGCGCAGCAGCAGCACCGGGCCGTTGTAGCCCTTGGCCTCGGTAAAGGGGTCGGGGTGCTTGGCCATCTCGTAGTTAAAGGCCATCTTGTAGCACAGACCCTCCATGTCGGTGTAGTCCTTGCCGGTCTGCACAACGCCGTCGGCGCGCTGTGCGCAGCCAAACCACATCCCGGCGCCCGGGCACAGCAAAATCAGGCCGTGGGGCTGGATGACCGGTGCGCAGGAGGCGGCAATGTAGCCGCCCATGCTCTGGCCGGAGAGGAACAGCTTTTCGCTGTCCACATAGGGCTGCTCAGCGGCCCATGCAAAGATATCCTGTGCATCGGTGTGCAGGCCGTCGAAGCTCATATCCTCGAACTCGCCGTCGCTCTCGCCGTTGCCGTAGAAATCGAACCGGGCGCTGCCGATGCCCTGCGCTGCCAGAGCGCGAGACAGGTGGGTGTACATGGACTTGTAGCCGCTGCAGCTGCCGGCAAAGCCGTGCAGATGCACCACAAAGGGTACCTTGCCCTCGGTGTCGGGCAGGGTCACGATGCCGCGCAGGGTGTGGCCATTGCGGTTTTTAAACTGAACCTGTAAGATCTTCATGGTTTACTTGCTCTCCTTTGCGGCGCGGCGAGCCTTCAGCTCGGTCAGCATCTCAGCAGTCTTCTGCTTGGTCAGGGGGTAGACGAAGAACAGGATGGCAACTGCAATGCCGTAGCCCAGAAAGTAGACGCCGGTGTAGCTCTTCCAGATGGCGTTTACAACGCCTGCGGTCTGCACAGCGCCAGCGGTAACGTTGTAGCCGATGGCACCCAGCACAAAGCTGGACAGGCTGCCGGAAATGGCGCTTGCAAGCTTGCGGAAGAAGGAGTAGGTGGAGTAGACGATGCCCTCGTTGCGCTCGCCGGTCTGCAGCTCATGGTAGTCGATGGCGTCGTTGACCATGGCCCAGATCAGCACCTGCATACCGGAAGCGCCCAGATAGCAGATACCGTTGATGACGATGAAGGCCACGGGGTTGTGGACGGGGAAGAAGAACAGGATGCCGAACACGATGGCGGCAAAGCCGGCGCCCATGCAGCACCACTCCTTCTTGCCGAACTTGTTGGCAAGAGGCTGGGTGATGGCAAAGGACAGCACCGCGTACAGCACGCTCAGCATGCCGGAGACAGCCTGAATTTTAACGTTGCCGAAGAAGTCCTTATACAGGTAGGTGTTCAGACCGTTGACCACGGAAGCACCGATCATGCCGGTCAGGCTGAAGAACATAACGCCCAGCAGAGCCTTATTGTGAGAGATCTCCTTGAGCACGTGCAGGTAGTTCAGCTTTTCGCCCTGCGGACGCTCAGGCACTTCCACGCGCTCCTTGCACCACACGCAGGTGATCTGCAGGCACAGCAGGCCCAGCATAGCGCAGATGCAGGCCAGCATCAGGAAGCGGCCAGCCACGGGCTTGTTGTCCACATACAGGAACAGGGGACCGATCATGACCATGACGGTCATGAAGATGGTGCCGCCAAGGCTGCGGTAGCGGGACAGTGCGGTGCGCTGGCTGACATCATCGGTCATCACGCTGGACAGAGTACCGAAGGGCACGTTGACGCAGGTGTACAGCGCCTCGTACAGAACGTAGGTGACGAACATGTAGGCCAGACGCAGGCCGTAGTTGATATTGCCTACATTGACAAAGCCAAGTATGCACAGCACTGCCATGGGGAAGGAGAAGGCGCGGATCCACGGGATGAACTTGCCGCCCTTGGTGGCCTTGCGGGAGTCCACCATGGCACCGATGATGGGGTCATTCACGGCGTCCCAGATCTTGGTGATCAGCAGCAGGATACCCACGTGGAAGGGGTTGACCTGCAGGATCAGGGTGTAGAAGATCGACAGATACATGGCACGGTACTGCTCGGTGAAACAGCAGCCCAGATCGCCCAGCGTATAACCGATCTTGTCCTTCATGGAGAAGGGTCGGATGGTCTTTTTCTGGTCCATTGTGTTTTATCCTCCTTAAAAACAGTGAAACCACGAGACTTTTCGCACAAGTCTCTTTTCTACGTTTGCATTATACGTTAATTTTTCATCAATACATATCCAAAAAATGATTGAAAACTATCGCAAATTGATGTATTATGCAATTATAATAGTTGTACTTTTCTGTTGTGTACAACAATCTGTTACATATGACAGTTTCATGGAGGACTTTTTGGTGAATCATACAGCCAAGCGTTATCTTTTTGAGCAGAGCGCCGTCCGGGAATTTTATTCCGGCGCGTATTATGATTTGTTTCTAGTCATGCGGGGCAGCGGTGTGTTCCGGTGCAGCGAGGTGGTGCTGCCCGCACAGCAGCAGAATCTCATCATCTTCAAGCCCGGTCAGGGCGGCAGACTGGAATACGCCGGTGCTTACGGCCCGCTGGAACTTATTCGGGTGCAGCTGTCCCCCCAGACGCTGGCGCAGCTTTCGGACGCAGATACCGACCTTGAAAAAAGCTTCAACGTGGTGCCCTTCCGGCAGGTGGCTGTGCGCCCGGACAGCCAGATCTATATGCTGCTGAAAAACCTTGCCCGGAAGCTGCTGATGCTCCCGCAGGAGCGCACCCAGTTCGGTGCAGCGGTGTTCGAGCACGGTATTTTGCAAATGTTTGTGGTGCTGGCGCTGCGTGCCTGCATCCATGTGGAGTTCCACACCGCATTGGTCAGCCGCCACCACCTGATGCTGGACGAGGTGTTTTTGTTTATTCAGGCGCACCTTACCGAGGAACTGACGCTGGAGCGGCTGGAAAAGGAGTTTTTCGTCTCCCGGGAACATATTGCCCGGGAATTCAAACGCCAGACCGGGCAGACGGTGCACCGCTATATCGTAAAGGCGCGGTTAGACCGCTGCTGCACCCTCATCGAGCAGGGGCTGCCCATCACCGAGGTGTACAAGACCAGCGGCTTTGGCGGTTACAACCACTTTTTCCGCGCCTTTAAAAAGGAGTACGGCATGACCCCCAAGGAGTACTTCCACACCACCCGGCAGGACGCCCGGGGATGAATCCGGCAAAAGCAGCGCCGTCTGCGCCTGTGAAAAAAGCCGCCCGGGAAGATCCGCAGATCCTCCCGGGCGGCTTGCTTATCCTATTTTTTTCTTTTACTTGCGGTGGGTGAGGCAGTTCAGCACCATCACAACCAGCACGAGAAAGCCGATGACCAGCAGGATACCGGTCATGCCGATGAGCATCATGGGCAGTGTGGTCATCCAGGAAGAAAGATGAAGCATAAAGGCACCTCCGTTAAAAGCGATGCACTTGCCCGCAGAACTCTGCAAAATGCAAAGAAAGAAGCGTGAAACCGATGGATTTTCAAAAAGTACATGGATGACCCCACCCGGTTCGCATCCGACTTCAGGGTTCGGAGCCCGACATGGTCTGCCAAAGTTTTTTAGGCATAAAAAACGCCGCATCGTACAAAACGATGCGGCAAAAACGAAAGTCTCCTCGGTAGATATTCCTACTGGTTGGGACCCGCGCACTAAGCAACAGCGACGAGTTGCGTTAGCTGATTTTTCCGCAGCCCCCTGGCGGGGCTTTGAAAAATCAGAACGCGGCCCCAACAGCTCCTCCCTGTTTCAGCCACTGGCTGCGGTCGTCGCCGTTGCACTGGGCTGGTTGCTTGCCCTGCCTGCGGCAGGGCCGCGCTGTTCGAATCCCTCTAGGTCCCAAAGCCAGCGTGTGACCTATGCACATGCAAAAGAAAAGCAGCAGCGTTAAAATTACGCTGCTGCTAAAAGTGGACCTAGAGGGATTCGAACCCTTGACCTCTCGGATGCGAACCGAACGCTCTCCCAGCAATATCGCTTTTGTGCACACCTTATGCACTGCGAGAAGAGAAAAATCAACGTATATTCGTCCATATAAAATGTTTCGCCATCCCAACGACCTTTCTCGGTTGCAAGTATGGTCTCCAAGCCGCTGATTTTCAAGATGATGCAGTTTGGGGCGTAATATGGTTGGCGGACAAGTGAGCTGCAGGCCCTTGAGATAGTACTCGCATGGGGTTCAGATGTATCGCATCCCGATTCAAAATAAAATACGATATAACGTAAAAGCGCATCTTCCATTCTTGATGAATGGAAGATGCGTTTTTTACATTTGACAACAAGTTATAGATTGACAATAGGACTCATACACGATAAACTTTATATAGTATTATGTAGATCAGAAGGAGGCCAAACCATGAGCGTCAAGTACACTACCCCTGCCCAGCACAAGAGCAATCTCCGCAATGTGTACGGCACCTTTGCCATTGAGGGAATGACCATCAGCAAGGACACGCGCAGCAACCTTGACCGCATTGGCAACGGTCAAGCCAGCTATCAGCAGGTCGTGAATGAACTGCGCGCAAAGTACGCGAAGAAGGGCTGATTATGTTCTCAAAGTATGATGTCTACACCACAGTGCAGTCCATGTACTGCTACCCGGATACGGATGTTCTGATCAACAAGTTGAACATTCATGATAAAGCCGAACTCAAACAGGCCGAAGAAGAATTTACGGCTATAAAGCAGATGGCTCTGTTACAGGAGCCAATCAAGGGACGTTTTACCAAAACTCACCTGTTTCGGATTCACCGCTTCCTTTTTGAAGATGTGTACCCGTTTGCAGGGCACATCCGCAAGGAACAAATCAGCAAGGGCGACACGATGTTCTACCCGCCAGACCTGATCGACCGAGAATTGGAGCGGGTGTTCAAAAACATTCACTCCAAGAAGCTGCTTGCCGAACAAGATGAAGAAAAGCAGATTCAAAATCTGTCGCAGACGATGGCAGAGCTGAACATCATCCATCCCTTCCGCGAGGGAAATGGCCGCAGCACTCGTGAATTGATTCGCTGCATGGCACTAGAATATGGTCTGCACATCAACTGGGGCAACACTGACCGAGAGACTTTGATCAACGCTGCAATTGCTGCCGTAGACGATGATATGGCGTTCTGCGATGTTCTAAAGCAGTGCATTGAATCGCCGAATTAGCATACAATAACCGCGAAGCGCAACTTCTATTCATCAGAATAGGAGCTGCGCTTTTTTTATACAACTGTTATTTGTCCAAGAAAATCGACCATCCTACATGGAACATTCAAAATTTCAGATGTACTTTTTTATTGGAAATGGTATACTTGATTCAAGATATACCCTGCTATCAGTCGTTTGCTCAAAAGGCTAGGACTACAGTTGATTTTCAATTGGTACGAAATTTTTAGTGAGAGGATGTTGTAGGATGGAGCGGCCTCTGTATATAAATTGGCTTGTCAACGAGGAAGGAGTGACCTTTGAAGATGGTGTTGCTTTAAAGTGCTATAAACTTTCCTATGAAACCGATGAAGCGGTCTTTGACGACTGGGCACTTCATATTAGAAAACATTATGTTGAAGACGATGAACTGACAGATGACAGTGTTGCAACAGGATTATCTATAGAAGATTATCTACGCGAATATATTATTCCGCAAAGGCAAGAAACATTTGGTCCAACTGCACGTTCAAATGATATTAGCGAAATTTTATTTGCAGATTTATTTGAGTTTGTTCTAAATTATGAAGTACCTCGATGCAAACAATATAACCGGTCAGGAAAAAACGAGTCTGAGCACGGAACCGATATAATCGCGTATAAATTCCATAGTAAAGAAAAAACTCCTGCCAAAGAAGATGAGCTGATTGCAATAGAGGTAAAAGCACGCCTGTCGTCAAAAGAAATATGTAAAACTATTCAAGAGGCTGCTACTGATTCTAAAAAAGATGAACACCGAGTTGCTCATACATTAAATTACTATAGAAAAAAGCTCCGTAATATGGGAAAATTCGATGAATCAAACTGCGTTGAACGTTTTCAAAAAAAGACGGAATCGCCCTATAAAATCTCTTATGTTGGAGCTGCCATCTCAAGTCAGCCAGAGATTGAAAATAAAGTAATAGCTGGGATTAAGGGAAATGATTTGCAATTAAAAGTTAATCAGTCCATTTTTTATGTACATGGCGCCGATTTGATGAATTTGGCCCACCAAATCTTTGAGAGGTGTACAAAATGATTTTTGGAACGAATTCCAACTATATGCTTAAATATCAAAAGGCAAAAGCGAAGCTGGTAGAATATGATATTTCACAAAAAGACTATCCCAAATTTCCGCTAAACTCAAATGAACTTTCCTATCCTGTCATATATATCCTTTCTCGATATGCAGAGAGCATTATAGAAAATGATGAAACTGGGAAGGCAGAATTCGCACCCTATATGGTGAAGGCTTCTCAATACTTTGATGCCTCCGTTGGAGCTAATGATAGAACAGCATACGATACGGACTTTTTATTGTCCGGTGCAGCAGCCTATTTCTTATCCAATGATTTTGGTAGTTCCAAAGTATTATGTGCGGCCCTTTTCGAAAAAATAAAAGATACGCCCACTATGGGTACATCTCAAATAATACTTAGAAATCTATTAGGGTATCTCCTCTTGGATAAGGTTTTCCCTATAAGTTCTGATACCTTTGGCGGTGAAGAACTCTGCCGGGCATTACTATTCTACTACACCAATGGAGAAGGCTTGCCTAACATAGAACAGGCGATTCGGAAATATCGAACTGCAATTTATAAAAACAATGATCCTATGGAGATATACTATGTCGATATACTCCTTGCAGTAATTACGATAGCGTTATCAAAAGCCGCATGGAAACTGATTCCTCAATATTCAAAATTGGAACCCGGACAATGGGAAGAGTATTTAAAAAGCTCAAAATCTCCTAAAATGTTGTGGCCTGCACAGCAGCTTATAGGAAAGAAAAATGTGTTAAGCGGAGAAAATGCAATCGTTCAGCTTCCAACAGGCGTTGGGAAAACCAAAAGTATAGAACTAATCATTCGGTCATCCTTTCTCTCGAACCGAACGGCTACTGCTATTATTGTTGCACCACTTCGTGCTTTATGTAACGAGATTGCAAGCGATATGACTTCAGCTTTTGGAGAGAGTGTTTTAATAAACCAATTTTCAGATATTCTGGAAAATGATTTTTTCGTGGATTTTACTTTGAAAGCGACAATACTAATTTGTACGCCAGAAAAGCTCAGCTATATTATCCATCATCAAGTTGAGTTTTTAGATGAAATCGGTTTGTATATATTTGATGAGAGTCATATGTTCGATGATGGAAGACGTGGAACAGCTTATGAGCTGTTGATTTCTGAAATTCGAAAACACATAAATACAGAAAAACAAATTGTGCTTCTTTCTGCGGTGCTTTCAAACGCCGAGCAAATTAAGCAATGGCTTTTTAATGAAAATGGAACCTTGGCTTCTGATCCGGCAATTAAAACAACACCTAAAAGCATCGGATTTTCTTCACAAACACGAGATATTCATTACTACTCAGAAGATCCTGAACGTGAAGATTTCTATGTTCCACGCAGCATAGAAGTCAATTTGCTAAAAAAACTTGGAAAAGAAAGAAAAAAGCGTTATTTTCCGAAGTTGACAGATCCCAAGGATATTGCAATATATTATGCAAATAAACTTTGCAAAAATGGTGGTGCTGCAATTTTTGCCAATCGAACTCGAAGTGTACAAACCATAATTCAGCAAATTATTGACCTTGATAGTCGAGAATATGATCTTTCTGGAATTCAGAAGTATAGCAACACATTGGAAATGAGTCGTATTGCCAAGTTAATGGCCGATTATTACGGTTGTGATCATCCATATACAAAAGCTTGCAATTTGGGTGTTGCACCACACTATTCAAATCTTCCGAATGGTTTGCGCCTTGCTATTGAATACGCATTTCGTAAGAAAGACCTGCACCTTGTGATATGTACATCTACACTTGCTCAAGGAGTGAACATTCCCATAAAGTACCTTTTTATGACTAGTTTCATGCTTGATCAAAATAGTATGAAAATTCGAAATTTTCAAAATTTAATGGGAAGGACAGCACGTTCGGGAATGTACACGGAAGGAAGTGTTATTGTTACAGATTCAAAGCTATTTGACAACAAGAACAATCGAAGAAACGGAGGATTTTACAAATGGGAAAACTGCGTCAAAATGTTTGACAGTCACGCAGCAGAACCATGCGAAAGCTCTATTTTATGGCTTGTCCAAGATATTGAAATCAATCATGATGACCATGTAAAAGGCGTATATATTGCTAACTATATTATCAACAATTATAGCCATTGGGATTGCTTTGAATCGTGCTACGAAAAAATTCTGCAAGCATATGAACGGAAAAAACAGACGCCGATGAACCAAAAAAGTGTTGCTGTACTTAAGACTGCTCTAACGGTTCGGCAGCATGTCATAGAGACAATCGAAAATCATCTATGCTTTGTCCTTTCTAATGATGAAGGTTCCGATGCGCAGGTTGTGGCATTGGAACTTTGTAAAGAGACTCTTGCTTATTTTATGGCCAACGATGCAGAAAAAACGTTGTTGGAAAAAATATTTGATGTCATTGCACAAAAGGCAAAGACAGTTGATCGTGTGAAGATCAAACGATACTCCAAAAGTATGCTTGGAATAGATGATGCTTTAATAATTGAAGCATGGCTAGCAGAAACTCAATTCATGGAGCAGCAACTTTCAGATTCAGAAATTTTTGAAATGTTGTTATCCTTTTTTATCGATACTCATAAAATTGGTAAAACAGAAGAATATTTTCCAGATATTTGTCGAATGTGGCTTGATGGATACTCCTTTATAGCAATGAAAAAAGCGACTGGACTTTTGATATCGGATATTGAGAGCCTGTGCAGCAAGCTCATTTCCTATGAATTCAGCTTTTTTATAGGAAATATCATTGATGTGATTGATGATGGCGATGATGAAAACAGAGCACTTCTTGTATCAAAGTTACTTCTTTTACAAAGGAAATTAAAATATGGAGTATGTTCAGAGACGGCCATCTCAATCTGTGAAAAAGTATTTAATGATCGTCTTTTGGCTAATTCTATTGCAGAACAAATTGGAGCGGAGTCGATTGACACTAATCATATCATCGATGCTTTAAAAATGTGCAAAGAAAAAATATTAGGATTTCTATCTGTGTATCCAACATATTTCTCAGTGAGAATCAACTGGATTTGTAAATAATAAAATTATTATTGCGGGCATCCATAAAAATGGCTGTCCGCAATTTTTATATGTAAAATCAAAAGGAGGATGCCAATGGATAAAGACTTTATGCTGAACTACTACGACAAAATGGTACGTCCAATATGGACGGAGCTAATGAAGACATCTCGCTATCAGCGAGTTGCCTGCGAGCGTGACAAAATTGAACGTGAGTTCCGGAGGCTGCTGGATGAAAAGCTGGGGCGGAAGTATCTTGAACTGGATGATGCACTGTTCCGGGTGATGGATGACATCGCGGAAGCCATGTATATGAAAGGTGCCGCAGACCGTGAGCTGATGATTCGTTAATACCATGAATTACGACTACTTCTACGGTCAGTCGGGCGAATTGTTCTCCTACTTCCGCATCCCGAAAGCACTGTTCCAAGACCACCGCTTCCGGCAGCTTTCCACCGATGCCCGGACACTGTACGGCATCCTGCTGGACCGTATGAGCCTGTCTGCAAAGAACGGCTGGCTGGACGAGCAGGGGCGCGTGTATATCATCTACACCGTCCGGGAAGTGCAGGAATCCCTCTGCTGCGCCGAGCACAAGGCGGTCAAGCTGTTCCGAGAACTGGAGGACATCGACCTCATTGAGCGCAAACGCCGTGGTCTGGGCAGACCCAGCCTCGTCTACGTCAAGGACTTTTCGTCTGGACTGCCAAAAGCGCAAGTACAGAATTGCCCAACCAGCAATTCTGGTGCTGCCGAAAGCGCAATTCTGGAGCAGCCAAAACCGCAAGCAAATAAGACTGATAAGAATAAGACAGAGTGGAACGATCCTGACCCTATCTACTCCGAGGGCATCCGGGAGCAGCTTGAGGATTATTTTTATCAGGCATTGGAGGTAGAACTTCTGCTCCGACTCTGCCCGGATGATGAGGACACCATCTATCAGATCGTGGACTTGTTTGTGGATACCTGCTCTACCAAGCGCAAGATATTGCGGATTGCCGGAGATGACAAACCTGCCGAGGTGGTACGCAGTCGGCTGAAAAAGCTGAATGCTGACCACATCCGTTTCGTGCTAGATTCTCTGGCAGAAAACACCGCCCCGGTGCGGAACATGAAGCAGTATCTGCTGGCGATGCTCTACAACGCGCCCACCACCATGAACCTCTACTATCAGAACAAGACGAACCACGACTTTGCGCGTGGTTCACCGAAAGCGGGGTGATGTTATCGCAAAGAAAGCTACGATTATCGCAGTCACCAATCAAAAAGGCGGTGTGGGGAAAAGCACCACCTGTGAGAATCTGGGCATTGGGCTGGCAATGGAGGGCAAGAAAGTCCTGTTGGTGGACACCGACCCACAGGGGTCATTGACCATTAGCATGGGCTGGCAGCAGCCCGATGAACTGCCTACCACCCTCTCCACCCTGATGGCAAAAGCCATGAACGACCAGCCCATCCAGCCCGGCGAGGGCATTCTGCACCACACAGAGGGTGTTGACCTTATCCCTGCCAACATCGAACTGGCAGGGCTGGAAGTGGCGCTGGTAAACAGCATGAACCGGGAAAAGATACTCAAGCAGGTGCTGGACAGTGCCAAACGGGAGTACGATTTTATTCTGCTGGACTGTATGCCCTCGCTGGGGATGCTCACCATCAACGCACTGGCGGCGGCAGACGCTGCCTTGATTCCGGTACAGGCGCAATACCTGTCCGCAAAAGGTCTGGAACAGCTTTTGCAGACCGTCCAAAAGGTTCGTCGGCAAATCAACCCCAAACTGAAAATCGAAGGCATCCTGCTGACCATGACCGACAGCCGCACCAACTACGGAAAGCAGATCAGCAATCTGATCCGGCAGATATACGGAAAGCACCTGAAGGTGTTTGAGCAGACCATCCCACGGTCTGTCCGTGCGGCAGAAACCAGTGCGGCAGGCAAAAGCATCTTTGCCTATGACCCCAAGGGTAAGGTGGCAGAAGCCTACAAATCTCTTGCAAGGGAGGTGCAGGCGGATGCCGATCGACAGCGAAAACTTAGCTCTGAAAGGGCTAGATGACCTGTTTTCCACCGAGGAAAACCGACAGGAGGAACAGCGGGAGCAGGTACAGCAAATTCCCATTGACGAGCTGCACCCCTTCACCAACCACCCTTTCAAGGTTCTGGATACCTTATACCGTGTTTCGACAAAGGGACAGGTCGAGAAAGACGACATCCCCATGCAGAAAGAAGCCTGCCGCAACTTTGCAGAAAGTCAGGGCTGGGAGATCGTCAAGGAATTTTCCGAAAAAGGCGTTTCCGGCTTCAAAAAATCTGCCAAAGAGCGTGACGAACTCCAGAAAATTCAACAGGCCGCGATGGAGGGCAAGTTTGACATTCTGCTGGTGTTCATGTTTGACCGTCTCGGTCGCCGTGATGATGAAACGCCCTTTATTGTGGAGTGGTTCACCAAGCAGGGCATCGAGGTCTGGAGCGTGAACGAGGGACAGCAGCGGTTTGACACCCATGTGGACAAGCTGATGAACTACATCCGCTACTGGCAGGCATCCGGCGAGAGCCTGAAAACCTCCGTCCGTACCCGGACAAGGCTGGAACAGCTCACCGGGGAAGGCCACTACACGGGCGGCACCGTGCCTTACGGCTACAAGCGTGTCCGCCTTGGTCGGGTGAACAAGAAGAATCAGGAAGTCTGCGACCTTGTGGTTGACGAAGCAGAAGCTGAGATCGTCCGGCTGATTTTCCACAAGTACGTTTACGAGGGCTACGGCGCACAGAAGTTGAGCCACTATCTTTATGAACAGGGAGTCGTAGGACGGAACAACAAAAATATCCCCAACACCAGCATCGTTCGGATGATCAAGAATAAAGGATACACGGGGTACCTCATCAACGGTGCGGTGGAGACGGAGTGTCCGCAGCTCCGCATTATCGAACCAGAACTGTTCGAGCAGGCACAGGAACTGCGGCAGGCACGCACCTGTGAGCGTGGCGGCACTTCACTGGGCACCAGCTCCAAAGCCCTGTTGACCGGGCTGGTTTACTGCGGTCACTGCGGCAACCGCTTGAGCCTGACCAGCAGCGGACGGACACACACCTACGCCGATGGGCATTGCCAAAAGACGTAGTGGGGCACGATACATTGGTTTCATCTGTCCGATCAGTTCTGTCAGGTGTTGGATGTTATCGGTGCTGACTACTGCATCATCCGGCACCGGGGCATCATCTGGCACGTCTGGGATTTCTTCTAATGGTTCTTCTCGCTGCTTGCGAAGCATATCGTATGCACGGCTTCTACTACAACTAACGAGATAAGCGGCGAGTTCGTGACAGTTTTCTCGATGAATTTTAGAAAAATTTTTGGCAACGTACAAAAAAACCTCTTGCAGCACATCTTCTGCCAGATATGAATCGCCCATAATTTTGTAAGCGGTATGGTAGACCAGCCGCTTGTAGGTATTATATGCGCCGCAGTTGTTCCTCTCCCGGCAGAACATCGTCCAGCGAAACGCGCTGGTAGCAGATACCGTCCTTGTCCTCCGTCACCATCCGCTGCTCAAAAGCGGCAAAGGCATCCCGCACCATGTCCATCATGGCGTTGCGGATGGCCGGAGCTGCGTAGGTCAAGAACTTCATGCCGCGCGCTGCATCGAACTTTGGCACGGCCTTCCACAAGCCCATATTCCCTGCCTGTTTCAAATCGTCCGTGTCAAGGTTCAGGCCGGATTGTGCCAGATTCATGCTGCGGAAAAGGTCATTTGCCACCTTGCCAATAAAGGACTTGTTGTTGTCGATCAGGCTGTCCAGCGCGGCAGCATCGCCTTTCTGCGCCAGCGCACAAAGCCGTTCATTCGTCTGCTTCATGGGCGTTTTCCTGCTCTGCGGCAGACCGCAAGATTTCCAACAGACCGCTTCGCAGCTGTTCCAGTGCTTCCGGCGTGGCTCCTTCCATACCCGAAACGCTGTCCAACATTGCATCTGTCAACTGCTCTGCCGTAATCGTTGGGTGCTGCACATCCTGCCCTTTGGTCAATTCGGTGAACATTTTCTCTGCCGCTTTCTTGCTCATGGCTTCCTGCTCGGCGTAATGGCTCCCGATACCCTTTTTGATTTCCTTGATTGCCGCCATGAAGTACATTTCAATATCATCAAGGTCGCCTTGGTACACCGGCTTTCTCCGAAGGCTGATGTCCTTTGCGGCTTTGGCTGCTTCCGGGGTCTTGACCTTTGTGCGCAGCAGGGTGCTCAATGTCGTGAGCATGGCGTTCTGTGCCGCGATACCGGATGCAAAGGTATCATCAAAATACTGCGCTATGCGGTAAGTAAGCTCTGCAAAGCGGGCGTTTTCCAACAGCAGGTTGACCACCTCTGTATTGACACGCCCTGTGTAGAGGTTCTTTGCAGCTTCTACGGACAAGCCCAGTTCGGCAATGTCGTAATTTTTGCGGTCGGGGATGTTGGTTTCTCCCAGCAGGAAATCCGTGGACACATTAAACAGCCTTGCGATTTTCAGCACCTGCTCATGGGTCAGCGTCCCTTTTGCGCCGCTGATGAAGCGGCTGATGGTGCTTTTGGAGCAGCCGATTTCCTTGGCAAGCTCCGGTTGGCTGATATTGTGCTCTTTCATCAAGTCCGCAAGACGGACGTTGGACGGTGCGGGCAGATATTCCTGTGCCATGTGGTCGGCCCTCCTTTTTGATCTTTTTCCTCATTATAATACGCTCTGCCGTTTTGTTCAATATACGGTCACCTCTCCACCCTTGCTGTTGCAACCCTGCAACCAGTAAGGGCTTTTTTCTTTTTCCGTTGCAGTTCTGCCGCTTTTTCGCCTTTCCTGCAAAATTTTCCGTATATTCAGGCAGGAAGCAAAAAACACCAGAGTTCCCACGCTAGGGACTCTGGTGCAACGCACGAAACAAAGGAGGAATGCCCTTGAGCCTGTATCAAACTGTCAAGTCCGCCATCACCGTTCGGCAGGTGGGAGAAATGTATGGTATGAAGCTAGACCGCCATGGCATGGTGTGCTGTCCGTTCCACTCCGACAACCACCCCAGTATGAAGCTGAACGACACCTATTATTATTGCTTTGGCTGCGGAGCCAACGGAGATGCCATTGACCTCACCGCCAAACTGTTCGACCTGACCCCCCGGCAAGCCGCCGAGAAGCTTGTAAGTGACTTCGGGCTTGACCCGGATAAGCCGCCCGCCAATGCCATCGCCCTGCCGCCGCCCAAGCGTGGCCTGACGGACGAGCAGTGGGCAGACATCGCCTACTGCCTGCGGGTGCTGACCGATTATCTTGACCTGCTGCACGACTGGCGAGAGCATTACAAGTCCGCCAGCCCGGAAGAACCGCTGGACGAGCGGTTCGTGGAAGCCCTCCACACGACCGAGACCATCGAGCACCTGACGGACTGCGTTGCATTTGGGACGCCCCAGCAGAAGGCCGCTGCCGCTGCACAGCTGCTGTCCGGGTCGTACCTGCTGATGCTGGAGGAGCGCACCGACCGCCTTGCTCTGGCAAAGTGCGCCTGACGATTCATTCACCTAAAGTGGTGCTTATCATTATGATAATCACCACTTTACTTTTTTAAAGGAGAACCACCACATGAAGAAGAACATTTCCCGCAACCCTTTATGGCCGGACTGGCACAACGGTAAGAAGATCGATGAAGTCCAGTTTGGCCGTGCCTTTCTGGAACAGTGGCCGCTGAAATGCGTCAACGGTACGCTGTACACGCTGGACGGCCCGGTAGAGGACGAAAGCGAGATCAAGCAGCGCATCTTGGAGAACATCGAGGAATATGTCACCTCCGGCCTGTCCAAAAAGGTCACCAACATTCTGGAGACCATCAAGCTGCTGGCCTTTTCCGACCCGTTCCCCATCGAGCAGGACTGCATCCACCTCCAGAACGGCGTGTACCATCTGCCGGACGGCTCTTTTCAGGAGAGCCGCCTGTTCTGCCAGAACCGCCTACCTGTGAGGTATGACCCCAAAGCCGCCAGCCCTGACCGCTGGCTAACTTTCCTGCACGAGCTGCTGGACGATGCTGACATTCCCACCTTGCAGGAGTATCTGGGCTACTGCCTGATCCCCAGCACCAAAGGGCAGAAGATGATGCTCATTGTCGGCAAGGGCGGCGAGGGCAAGTCCCGCATCGGGCTGGTGCTCAAGCGACTCATGGGAGATGCCGCCAGCAACGGCAGCGTCCAGAAAGTGGAAAACAACCGCTTTGCCCGTGCCGATCTGGAACGCCGCCTGCTGATGATCGACGATGATATGGATATGAACGCCCTGCCCAAGACCAACTATATCAAGACCATCGTCACCGCCGAAGCCAAGCTGGACTTGGAGCGCAAGGGTGTCCAGAGCTACCAGCGGGACATTTACGCCCGGTTCCTCTGCTTCGGCAACGGTGCGTTGACCTCGCTGTATGACCATTCGGACGGTTTCTTTCGCCGCCAGCTTATCCTGACCACTAAGGACAAGCCTGCCGACCGCACGGATGACCCCTTCCTTGTGGAGAAGATGTGCGCCGAGTTGGAAGGCATCCTGCTCTGGTGTCTGGAAGGGCTGCACCGGCTGGTGCAGAACGATTTCCGCTTCACGGTCAGCGAACGAGCCGCCGCCAACGTGGACACCATCAAGCGCAGCAGCAACAATGTCATCGACTTTATGGAGTCCGAAGGCTACTTCCGCTTCAAGGCGGACTACTCCATCAGCTCCAAGGAGTTCTACGACATTTACAAGCAGTGGTGCGAGGACAACGCCTGCCACAGCGTATCGGCGATCCGTTTCAGCGCCGAACTGCGCCAGAATGACCGCCGCTATAACCTTGAAGCCACCAACAACATCTACCTGCCCGGTGGCCGCAGGGTGCGGGGTTTTGTAGGCATCGAGCCGCTTGTCCACCCCTGCCCGTAAAAAGTGCATTTTTTTCACGGAAGAAGTTCGTACAACCTGTACGGTCTGTACTTGTACGCATCCGTACGGCGAATTGAATAGAATTTAAACGTGTTATCGTTTGTATTTTGGATTTCTGTGCGCCGTACAGACCGTACAGGTTATTTGAAGTCCGTACGCAATTTTTTCAGATGCGTACGGAGCAATCAAGTTCGCATTGTGCGAACTTGTCGGGGCGAGGCCCCTCCATCTTGCTGGCGCAAGACCGTTCGGTCACTTAAAAGCCCCACTGGGGCTTTCATTGCTTCGCAAACGTGAACTCGATTAACTCTTCCGCAGGAGACGTTCCCCCTCGGAGAGTCCTCGAAGAGCCCACTACACTTTGCAGCCCATAGGGATGAAAGTGTCATAGTAGGTTATTACACTTCCGGGGAAGTGCATCTCCGTCCCCGTCACCTTCCTCTGAACCCCGAAAGGAGGGATGCCCTTTGGCAAGAAACGATGGCGTTGACCGCACCAGTGTCCGAAACCTTGCCGTTTCGGACAAGGCTGTTGGCAACACCCAGCAGCACAATGAGCGTGAAAAGGACAGCTATCGGAACCCCGATATTATCCCCCAGCGCGCTGCATGGAACGTCCATTTCAAGAAGCCTGCCGCCAGCTACACCGACCTATTCGCCCAACTGGAAGCCGCCGAAACCATCTCCACGCGCGGCTTGAAGCCGGATGCTACCCACTACTGCGAACTTGTCTTTGATGTCAATTCAGCCTACTTTGACAACCACGGTGGCTACGAGTTCGCCAAGCAATTCTATGCGGATGCCTACAAAGCTGCTGTGCAAATCGTGGGTGGTGAGCAGTATATCCTCTCGGCAGTCATGCACGCCGACGAGATCAACCGCGCCATGACCGAAGCACTAGGCCGGGAGGTCTACAACTACCATCTCCATGTGGTCTATGTACCTGTCGTGGAAAAGCAAATCCTGTGGTCGAAACGCTGCAAGGACAAGGCACTGGTGGGCACAGTCAAGGAGACCGTCATGCAGGTCAGCCGGAGCAAGAAGTGGGCTTCCAAGCCCCTGCTGGACGATGCCGGAAAGCCTGTCCTGCAAAAGAACGGCAAGCCAGTCCTGAAGAAGTCGTACAGTGTCCTGCAAGACGATTTCTTCAACTATATGCGCAATGCCGGGTACACGGATGTAGAGCGCGGTGAGCGTGGCAGCACTGAAGAACACCTGACCGTCACCCAATTCAAAGTCCAGCGGGAGCAGGAGCGTCTGGACAGCCTGACTTCTCAAATCGACCAGAAAGAACAGTCGCTTGCCCGAACCAGCACCGCTCTCTCCCAAAAGGAGAAAGAACTTGCCTCCATTCAGAAAAAGACCACGCTCACGAAAGAAGCCCTCATTCATGCGCACGATCTGGATTATATTGGCAAGCGCACCTTTCTCGGTAACTACTCGCTGACCGAAGAAGAATTTTCCAAGCTGAAAAAGCAAGCCGACCATGGCTATATGATGGACGTGGAGAACCGCCGCCTGAAAGAAGAACTTTCCACCGCCAAGAAGGAGGCCGTTCGTTGGAGCAACAAGTACCACGACCTGTGGTACGAAGTGAAGCCCTATCTGGATGCGCTACACCGTGCGCCTGAACTGGTGCGCGGCTTTCTCGAAAAGATTCTTGCTCCCAAGCAGGAGCGCACCATGAATGTGCCGCAGAAAAACCGCAAGCGCGGGCAGGATGTAGAACTTTAAGCTGAATTTTTAGATGATATGACAATATAAGGAGAAATGCTTATGGATTTTGACCGTAATTCTATGACCGTCCCTGTGCAATCTTCCGATTATACGAATAAGTTCTTGCAAAAGGACTCGAATCCCACTACAATGGAGGTGGTCACTCAAACCAATGCCGTCAAGTCTCCGACTGACAGCCCGAAAACCACGAAGCTGGTGTATACGGTGGAAAAGATCGCACGAATGCTGGCCATCAGCCTGCGCTCTGCTTACAACCTGTGCAACAGCACCACCGAATTCCGTGTTCTACGGGTAGGCGGAAGCATCCGTGTCCCGAAAGACAGTTTCGATGCGTGGCTCTACCGGGCAGCTTGATAAGGAGGCAACAGTATGGCATATATTACGAAGCGCGGCAACTCTTACAGCGTCCGCTACACCTACGAAGATGAACACGGCAAGAACTGTGACAAATGGGAAAGTTTTCCCACCAAGGTGGAGGCAACGAACCGAAAGAAGCAGATCGAGCATGAACTGGCGGTTGGCACTTTTCTGATTCCGTCCTCGGTGACGGTGGCAGAGTTCCTGATGGATTGGCTGCCCAAGCAGTGCAGCAAGCACAAGTGGGCACCCAAGACCTACGAATCCAATCTATCCACCATCCAGAACCTGATCGTCCCCTATATCGGCAGCATGGAGATGCAGAAGCTCAAGCCCTACCACATGGAGAACCTCTACACGACCCTGAGCAAAACGCCCTGCGGTTCGTATATCGAGGGAAAGAAGCAGGAATTGACCGAAAAGCAGAAGCTGCGATTCCTTTCCGGCACGACAATCCATGAGGTGCATCGGCTGCTGGGCACTGCCTTCCAGTATGCCGTGGAATGGGGCATTCTTGTCAAAAGTCCTGTTCCTGTGGACAGCCCCAAGAAGTCCACGCAGGAGCGTACCATCTGGACGGTAAAGGAAATGCGGGCGGCTCTGGACAGCATGGAGGACCCTATCCTGCATCTGGCAGTCCACCTGACGCTGGTGGGCGCGCTGCGAGAGGGCGAGATCGTAGGTCTGACCCCGGAAGATCTTGATTTTGACGCAGCAGATGGCATCGGAACCTTCCGTATCAACAAGTCCATGCAGCGGGTGCGGAAAGAAGCCCTGAACCAAGTGGACGATGGCTGCATCATCAAGGTATTCCCGGACAAGCTGGAACGCAGCACTACTTCCCTCATTTTGAAGAGTACCAAAACGGCGTCTTCCTGCCGCACCATCTTCATGACCTCTGCTCTGAAAGAGGAATTGAAGAAGTGGCTGAAGCAGCTGGCGGCAGACGAGAGGAAAGACCCAACACGTTACCATGACAGTGGAATGCTGTTCCGTTTGCCCAACGGTCTGGCGGTAGAGCCTGTGTTGATTCGCAAGAAGTTCCTCAAATGGCAGGATGCACACCCGGAGTTCCCTCGTATTGTGTTCCACGGTCTGCGGCATTCCAGTGCGACTTATCAGCTGATGATCTCCGGCGGCGATGTGAAGGCCGTTCAAGGCACCACAGGACACGCTACGGCAGATATGCTGGTGAACACCTACGCCCATATCCAGCAGTCCTCTCGTGTAGAACTGGGCAGGAAGTTCGAGGAAGGGTTCTATGCTAAACAGGAAAGCCCCAGCCCGCAGGCTGTACCCGCCGCAGGCGAACCGACCATCTCTATGACTGCTCTGCTGGAACTGCTGAAGAATGCAGACCCCGAAGTAAAGGCTCAGCTCCGTCTGGCTCTGTTGACTTGATGCAAAATTTACCACGCATTTCAAAGCAATTCCAGCCTATGCAGAGGATTCCTATGAAAAAGCCAACCGTGCAAAAACCGTGCATTGACCGTGCAGGCCCCGATTTTTCGGGGTTACATAACAAAAAAGAACGTCAAATCTTACGATTTGACGTTCAAAATTTGGTGCACCTCCAGGGACTCGAACCCTGGGCCCACTGATTAAGAGTCAGTTGCTCTACCAACTGAGCTAGAGGTGCATATGGTGACCCGTACCGGAATCGAACCGATGTTAAAGGCGTGAGAGGCCTCTGTCTTAACCGCTTGACCAACGGGCCATATAAAAGTCGGCGACTACCTATTTTCACGCGCCGTTTCCAGCGAACTATCTTCGGCACAAGTGAGCTTAACTTCTGTGTTCGGAATGGGAACAGGTGGAACCTCACCGTCATTGACACCGACCGATCTGACTGGCCCAGTATAACATATATGTCGTACTTTGTCCAGTGTTTCTTAGAAGGACGTGCCTTCAAAACTGAATAATCACTGCTGACATTTTTTCGTTGACTCTTGAGAGTCTCAAGCGAATTGTGGTCAAGCCCTCGACCTATTAGTACACGCTTGCTGAATGGATCGCTCCACTTACACATCGTGCCTATCAACCTTGTAGTCTTCAAGGGGTCTTACTTGTTTGAAACAATGGGATATCTTATCTTTGGGTCGGCTTCACGCTTAGATGCTTTCAGCGTTTATCCGATCCGTACATAGTTGCCCAGCTATGCTCTTGGCAGAACAACTGGTGCGCCAGAGGTACGTCCGCTCCGGTCCTCTCGTACTAGGAACAGCTCCCATCAAATATCCTGCGCCCACGACAGATAGGGACCGAACTGTCTCACGACGTTCTGAACCCAGCTCGCGTACCGCTTTAATTGGCGAACAGCCAAACCCTTGGGACCGAATACAGCCCCAGGATGCGATGAGCCGACATCGAGGTGCCAAACCTCCCCGTCGATGTGGACTCTTGGGGGAGATCAGCCTGTTATCCCCAGGGTAACTTTTATCCGTTGAGCGATGGCATTTCCACTCACATACCACCGGATCACTAACTCCAACTTTCGTTACTGCTCGACCCGTCAGTCTCGCAGTTAGGCTCGCTTCTGCGTTTGCACTCTTTTGCTTGATTTCCGTTCAAGCTGAGCGAACCTTTGAACGCCTCCGTTACTCTTTAGGAGGCGACCGCCCCAGTCAAACTGCCCACCTAACAATGTCCCCCGCCTTGATTCAAAGGCGCAGGTTAGAATTCCAATATCGCAAGGATGGTATCCCAACGGCCACTCCACAAGCGCCAAAGCACCTGCTTCCCAGTGTCCCATCTATCCTGTGCATGCAACATCGAAACCCAATATTAGGCTACAGTAAAGCTCCATGGGGTCTTTCCGTCTTGTCGCGGGTAACCGGCATCTTCACCGGTACTACAATTTCGCCGGGCGGGCTGTTGAGACAGTGCCCAAATCATTACGCCTTTCATGCGGGTCAGAACTTACCTGACAAGGAATTTCGCTACCTTAGGACCGTTATAGTTACGGCCGCCGTTCACTGGGGCTTCGATTCAATGCTTGCACATCTCCTCTTAACCTTCCAGCACCGGGCAGGCGTCAGCTCGTATACGTCATCTTTCGATTTAGCACAAACCTGTGTTTTTGGTAAACAGTTGCTTGGGCCGATTCTCTGCGGCTGCATTGCTGCAGCACCCCTTCTCCCGAAGTTACGGGGTCAATTTGCCGAGTTCCTTAACAACCCTTCTCCCGTTGGCCTTAGAATCTTCTTCCTACCTACCTGTGTCGGTTTGCGGTACGGGCACCGCAGAAATACACACAGCTTTTCTCGCCATCTTCCATCCCGGACTTCGGTACTAACTTCCCTCGATCGCTACCGGAACCAACACCCGGCTCCGAGACTTCATATGTGTCCCTGTGCTTAACTCTTTTGGTGGTGACGGAATCTCTACCGTCTGTGCATCGGCTACGCCGTTAGGCCTCACCTTAGCTCCCGACTAACCTGGAGCGGACGAACCTTCCTCCAGAAACCTGAGGCTTTCGGCCATGCAGATTCTCACTGCATTCGCGCTACTCATTCCGGCATTCTCACTTCTATACACTCCACAGCCGCTTACGCTACTGTTTCACCGCGTATACAACGCTCCCCTACCCAATACATTGCTGTATTGCCTAAGCTTCGGTGTCAGGTTTAGCCCCGTTAAATTCTCCGCGCAAAGACGCTCGACCAGTGAGCTATTACGCACTCTTTGAATGAGTGGCTGCTTCTGAGCCAACATCCTGGTTGTCTGCGTATCTTCACATCGTTTTCCACTTAACCTGACTTTGGGACCTTAGCTGTAGATCTGGGCTGTTTCCCTTTTGACAATGACATTTATCTGACACTGTCTGACTCCCAAGCATCAATACTCTGGCATTCTGAGTTTGATAAGCTTCGCTAACCTCTCGGCCGCTAGGCTATTCAGTGCTTTACCTCCAGGTATCTAACTTGAGGCTAGTCCTAAAACTATTTCGGGGAGAACCAGCTATCTCCGGGTTCGATTGGAATTTCTCCGCTACCCACAGTTCATCCGCCGCCTTTTCAACGGAGGTCGGTTCGGTCCTCCATGGAATTTTACTTCCACTTCAACCTGACCATGGGTAGGTCACCCGGTTTCGGGCCCATTATATGCAACTTAACGCCCTTTTCAAACTCGCTTTCGCTTCGGCTCCAGACCTTAAGTCCTTAACCTTGCTGCATACAATCGCTCGCCGGACCGTTCTACAAAAAGTACCCTATCACGCTTTGACGCGCTCTAGGTGCTTGTAGGCACAGGGTTTCAGGTTCTTTTTCACTCCCCTCCCGGGGTGCTTTTCACCTTTCCTTCACAGTACTATACGCTATCGGTCACTGGGTAGTATTTAGGGTTGGAGGGTGGTCCCCCCGTATTCCGACCAGGTTTCACGTGTCTGGCCGTACTCTGGAATTCGCTCGGCTCTTGTCGTTTTCACCTACGTGGTTTTCACACTCTCTGACCGGCCTTCCCATGCCGTTCGGTTAACAACTTAAGTCCTAAATGCGCTCCGTACCCCGAAAGTATTTCTACTCTCGGTTTGCCCTCTTCCGCGTTCGCTCGCCACTACTTACGGAATCTCGTTTGATGTCTCTTCCTCGCCCTACTTAGATGTTTCAGTTCAGGCGGTTCCCTCGATATACCTATTTTGAAGTTCAGTATAACGTACCTGAGTATGAACCCAGGTGAGTTTCCTCATTCAGAAATCTCCGGATCAATGCTTATTTGCAGCTCCCCGAAGCTTATCGCAGCTTATCACGTCTTTCATCGGCTCCCAGTGCCAAGGCATTCGCCCTGCGCCCTTGTTCGCTTGACCTTTCAAACGTTCTTTCAAGAACATTTGGTATCCTCTTGATTCTCTCTTGCCAACGAAGATTATTGTTACCCTTCCTTTTGAAATTGTAATATTTCTTAAAAAAGAACTTACTATAATCTTTGTTTCGCAGTTATTATTCAGTTTTCAAGGTACGTCTTGGTGATGTTGCTCAAAGCCCGGTCTCCCGGTACTTTGATTTCCATCACATGGTGGGCCAAAATGGACTCGAACCATCGACCTCACGATTATCAGTCGTGTGCTCTAGCCAGCTGAGCTATTGGCCCATGTGGTGGAGATTAAGGGAATCGAACCCTTGACCCCCTGCTTGCAAAGCAGGTGCTCTCCCAGCTGAGCTAAACCCCCACATTAGGAATTGAGTTCCCTTTTCAGGGCCCTCAAAATCGAACAATATCTACTCTACTCGTTCAAACCTGTCCGAAAGATCGTCATCTTTGATGTCGCTCTTTCGCCTGACTCCTTAGAAAGGAGGTGATCCAGCCGCAGGTTCTCCTACGGCTACCTTGTTACGACTTCACCCCAATCACCAGTTTTACCTTCGGCGGCGTCCTCCTTGCGGTTAGACTACCGACTTCGGGTCCCCCCGGCTCTCATGGTGTGACGGGCGGTGTGTACAAGGCCCGGGAACGTATTCACCGTGGCATGCTGATCCACGATTACTAGCAATTCCGACTTCGTGCAGGCGAGTTGCAGCCTGCAGTCCGAACTGGGACGTTGTTTCTGAGTTTTGCTCCACCTCGCGGTCTTGCTTCTCTTTGTTTAACGCCATTGTAGTACGTGTGTAGCCCAAGTCATAAAGGGCATGATGATTTGACGTCATCCCCACCTTCCTCCGTTTTGTCAACGGCAGTCTGGCCAGAGTCCTCTTGCGTAGTAACTGACCATAAGGGTTGCGCTCGTTGCGGGACTTAACCCAACATCTCACGACACGAGCTGACGACAACCATGCACCACCTGTCTCCTTGCTCCGAAGAGAAATACTGTTTCCAGCATCGTCAAGGGATGTCAAGACTTGGTAAGGTTCTTCGCGTTGCGTCGAATTAAACCACATACTCCACTGCTTGTGCGGGCCCCCGTCAATTCCTTTGAGTTTCAACCTTGCGGTCGTACTCCCCAGGTGGATTACTTATTGTGTTAACTGCGGCACTGAAGGGGTCAATCCTCCAACACCTAGTAATCATCGTTTACGGTGTGGACTACCAGGGTATCTAATCCTGTTTGCTACCCACACTTTCGAGCCTCAGCGTCAGTTGGTGCCCAGTAGGCCGCCTTCGCCACTGGTGTTCCTCCCGATATCTACGCATTCCACCGCTACACCGGGAATTCCGCCTACCTCTGCACTACTCAAGAAAAACAGTTTTGAAAGCAGTTTATGGGTTGAGCCCATAGATTTCACTTCCAACTTGTCTTCCCGCCTGCGCTCCCTTTACACCCAGTAATTCCGGACAACGCTTGTGACCTACGTTTTACCGCGGCTGCTGGCACGTAGTTAGCCGTCACTTCCTTGTTGGGTACCGTCATTATCTTCCCCAACAACAGGAGTTTACAATCCGAAGACCTTCTTCCTCCACGCGGCGTCGCTGCATCAGGGTTTCCCCCATTGTGCAATATTCCCCACTGCTGCCTCCCGTAGGAGTCTGGGCCGTGTCTCAGTCCCAATGTGGCCGTTCAACCTCTCAGTCCGGCTACCGATCGTCGCCTTGGTGGGCCGTTACCTCACCAACTAGCTAATCGGACGCGAGGCCATCTCAAAGCGGATTACTCCTTTTCCCTCTGCTCGATGCCGAGCCGTGGGCTTATGCGGTATTAGCAGTCGTTTCCAACTGTTGTCCCCCTCTTTGAGGCAGGTTCCTCACGCGTTACTCACCCGTTCGCCACTCGCTCGAGAAAGCAAGCTCTCTCTCGCTCGTTCGACTTGCATGTGTTAGGCGCGCCGCCAGCGTTCGTCCTGAGCCAGGATCAAACTCTTTATAAATGATATTTATCACTTAAAAGTGTTAAATCTTGTTCGCTCAGCACGCAATCGCTTGCGTCCTGTGTGAATTACTTTTGGAATTGTTTTAAGTGTTTTTCCAAACACATAAAGGTTCCTTACAAGTTTTTCGATATTGTTCAATTTTCAAGGTCCTGTGCGCCTCAGCCTTGCGGCTGATAGCTTATTTATTTTATCACTTTCGTGACAAGTTGTCAAGCACTTTTTTGAATTATTTTTGAGTTTCTTGTCGAAGCTCATCGATTCTTCACGTTAGGACGTCTGTTCTGAACTGCTTCATTCTGTCGGACGTCCGCCTGACAGTAATGTATTTTAGCACAGCCCTTTACAAAAAGCAAGCTTTTTCTTCATATTTTTTTGAAAAATCCGGCTTTTTACATTTTGCCCAGTTTTTTCCTTTCAATCTGGAAATTATGACACCTAATCTTCCAAAAGACGGCGCCGGAGCAGGGATAATATCCTGCGTTCCCGCCGGGAGATCTGCACCTGCGTGGTATGCAGCACCTTCGCGGTCTCGCTCTGGGTCTTGTTCCCATAAAAGCGCAGCCGGATCAGCTGCTGGTCCTGTTCCGGCAGAGCCCTGAGTACCTCTTCCAGACTGATGCGCTCGGCCAGTGCTTCTTCCGGAGAATCCACCGGGATATCCAGCTGTCGGTCTCCATCCTCTGTATTTTCCGGGGTCAGGCTCATGGCAGGCTGTGCCGCCTGAATGGCAAGGGTGATGTTCTCCACCGGTTCATCCAGTTCTTCTGCCAGCTGCGAAAGAGTAGGTTCTGTGCCGCAGAGCTTCATATGATGTTCCCGTGCTGCCTGCACCCGCATGCCAAGCTCCTTGAGAGACCGGCTCACCTTGACGGTGCCGCCGTCCCGAAACAGCTTTTTGATCTCGCCCAGGATCACCGGCACCGCATAGGTGGAAAAGCAGACGCCGCGGTTTTCGTCGAAGTGATCGCAGGCTTTGACAAGACCCATGCATCCGGCACTGTACAGATCATCGTATTCCATGCCACGCCCACGGAAGCGCCCCGCGCAGGCGTGTACCAGTCCAAGGTTCTGTTCAATGAATGCGTCCCTCCGGGTCTTATCGGATACCATGCTTCTGCCCGCCTTTCCTGTTTATGTATCATTCCCGCTGGGCCAGACGCTTGATGAGCAGCACCTTTGTTCCTTTGCCGGGTCTGGATGTCACCTTGACCTTATCCATAAAGCTCTGCATCACCGCAAAGCCCAGCCCGGAGCGTTCCTCCGGGTTGCCGGTGGTGAACAGCGGTTCCATGGCCTGCGGGATATCCGGGATGCCCACTCCCTTGTCCGACACCGTGATATGCACCTCCCGGCCGGGATAGACCGCAATGCTCATGACCACCGGCCCGATGTGATCCGGGTAGGCATGGACGATGCAGTTGGTCACCGCTTCGGACACTGCCGTTTTGATGTCGGCCAGCTGCGGCACGGTGGGGTCGTACCGGGCAAGAAAGGCTGCCGCAGCGCCCCGGGCGTAGCTTTCGTTCACGCTGAGGGAGTCGAACTGGAGCTTTGTCATATTTTCCGCTTTCATAGAGTCATTCCTCCTTCTGTTCTGTGTCCGTACAGGGAATGCGGGCCAGTTGCAGCACCTTTGCCATCTGGGACGGCGTGTGCTGCACCCGCAGGGCCGTGCCCAGCGTGCGGGCAATGCGCTGACGGCCCAGAATCAGCCCCACGCCGGATGAATCCATAAATCCCACCCCGCCAAAGTCCAGGATCATGGTCTGCGGGGTGCGGCTGACCAGTGCATCATCCAGCTGGATGCGCAGGCTCTGCGCTGCGTCGTGGTCGATCTCGCCTGCAAGATAGGCGTAAAGCACTTCGCCCGCCGGGCTGAAGCTTACCGTTGCCATGGTTTGTCCATCTCCTTTGCAAAATAAAAGATCCCGTACACATAGTTCCAGTGTACGGGATCCTTCGTTTATTTTTTAGGGAAGCGTGTCGGCTCAGCTGTTTGCCAGCAGTTCGGCAGCTTCCAGTGCGGCAGCCTCACTGCCGCAGACCAGCAGACCGCGGCGGGTGTTGGCATGCGCCAGTCTGACCGCTTCGGCCAGAGTGGCACACAACTCCGCATCAAAGTGATACTTTGCCTTCTCGGTCAGACGCTCGGTAAGAGCAGTATCCGTGCCCTGCGGCGTGACGAGATACACCTTATCAAAGGGATTCTCGCTCATGCCGGGCATGGTGGACTTATCCTTCTTCTGTTCCTCCGGGGTCAGGCCGGTCTCCAGCGCGGAGAAGAATGCTTCGGCGCCTTCCTCTTCGGTCAGGCCGATGATGGCACTCATATGGCGCACCTTGGCCATGTTGAGCACCCGCAGCAGAGCTGCCGCCTGCTGCGGGGTGCGGCAGGCGTCCAAAATGACCAGCGGGCGCTGCGAGACCACCCGGATGCTGCTGCGGTTTTCCACCGCCGCCAGACCCTCCAGAATGGCTTCATCTGTAATGTCGAAGTCCTTGCGGCAGAGCGCCAGCGAAAGCTCCACAGCCACAGCGGCGTTGCCTGCTGCGTGACGGCCCAGAAAGGCCAGCGGCACAGTGTACCCGCCGTAGTCCACCTTGCTGGCAAACTTTTCCGCTTCCAGAAAGGTGATATCCTCCGGGTCCGGCACCACCAGCTCACAGCCGCACTTTCCTGCGGCTACAATGAGCTCGCTCAGCACTGCTTTAGGCTGCTCCGGCGCGGTGACGCAGATGCTGCCCTTGCGCATGACGCCTGCCGCCAGTGCGGCAAGGCGCTCCACCGAGCGGCTCACGCCGTCCGGGCCGACCGAGGTGACGGCGCACACCGGCATACCGGGCAGCGCTTCGGCAAGGCCCGCATCCGGCAGCTCCACCACGGCCAGCGTACAGCCCGCTGCGCCAAAGCAGTTGGCCGCTGCTGCCAGCTCCGCTGCGTCCCGGGGCAGAGCCTCGGCGGTGGAAAGGGCTTCTGCCGTCAAGGCCAGCAGGCCCTCGTCCACCGGAGCGTCATCGATGCAGATGCGCTCCGACAGCGGGCGGGAACCCGCATGATACAGACCCGCATGGATGCCCTGTGCGTGCAGGATGGCCGCCAGCAGGCGGGCCACCACAGTCTTGCCCGCCGTGCCCGCCACACCCACAAACTGCACCTTCTGCACCGGTGCGGTGAACGCGGCGCGCAGCTGTTCGGTGGAGGCAAAGCCGTCCGGCAGGGCGGCAAAATACTGATTTGCCTGTTCGATGGTCATTGGTTACTCCTTATTACAATGATGAAACAGCAGCCCGCACAACGCCATGAGCACCAGCGCTGCAAGGATGCCTGCCAGCACACCGGCAGAGTCCAGCCACACATCCGTGACCTGACTGCTGCGGCCCGGTGAGTAGATCTGGATGGTCTCATCGACCAGTGCGGTGAGCACGCCGCCCAGCAGCGGCACGCTGATGTGCCAGATGTAGTTCCGGGTGTACACCCGCATGCACAGCATGAGCAGAAAGCCTTCCAGCGTATACTCGCAGAAATGCGCCAGCTTGCGCACGATGTGATCCGTCAGGCGCTGGGCAAGGGCCGGATGGCCCAGACGGCGCAGCACTCCCTGCAGCAGGGCAAGCACCCGGCCGCTGGAGCCCTGAGAGACCTCGCCGATCTTCATGGAATTGGAAAAGATGAACACGATGCAGCCAAGGAGGGCAAGAGTAAAGAGTACCCGCCCTGCAGCGACCCACGGAAAAGCGCGCTGTGCGCTGCTATGACGACCCCCGCTCAAATCAGCCCAGAGCCTTGATGCTCTGTTCAATGTTGGCGAGCTTGTCCTGACTCTTGGCGTATTTATTGCGGATATCCTCCACCAGGGCCGCCGGAGCGCGCTCCACAAACTTGGGGTTGTCCAGCTGATTTGCGAACATGGCCATTTCCTTTTCGGCCTTGGCCTTTTCCTTGTTCAGACGTGCCAGCTCCTTGTCGCGGTCGATGAGCTCCATCATGGGGATGAAGCCGCGTGCAGCGTGGGTGGACACCTGCACCATGCCGTCGGTGCTGCCCTCATACTTCTCGGTAAAGGTCACATCGGTGGCAAAGGCGAACTTTGCCAGATAGACCTGTGCCTTCTGGAAGGGTGCTGCATCGGCAGTCTCGATGATCATGCTGGTCTTTTTGGCGGGGTGGACATTCATCTCGGTGCGCATGGTACGCACGGCCTTGATGTAGTCCATGACCTTTTCAAAGGCTTCCTCTTCGTCGGCCCAGTTGTGAGCTTCATCGAAGGTGGGCCAGCTCTGGGTCATGATGGTCTCGGCAGAGCCGGGCAGAGCCTGATACAGCTCCTCGGTGATGAAGGGCATGAAGGGATGCAGCAGCTTGAGGGCCTTATCCAGCACATACACCAGCACGCGGCGGGCAGTGTCGGCCTGCTGTGCGTCGCCGGAATTCAGGCGGGGCTTTGCGATCTCGATGAACCAGTCGCAGTAGACGTCCCAGATGAAGCTGTTGATCTTGGCAGCGGCCAGACCCATCTCGTAGTGATCAAGGTTGTCGGTCATGGCACCGGCCACCTGATTCAGCTTGGTGAGCACCCACTTGTCGCTCATGTCCAGCATCTCCTCGCTGGGCAGGCCCGGCTCAAAGTCCTCGGGCAGGTTCATCAGCACAAAGCGGGTAGCGTTCCACAGCTTATTGGCAAAGTTGCGGGCAGCCTCC
Source organism: Faecalibacterium sp. HTF-F (assembly GCF_023347535.1). Classification (NCBI taxonomy): domain Bacteria; kingdom Bacillati; phylum Bacillota; class Clostridia; order Eubacteriales; family Oscillospiraceae; genus Faecalibacterium; species Faecalibacterium wellingii. The sequence continues at coordinate 721,490 of NZ_CP094473.1, read as the reverse complement.
ACCTTCTTTTCGATATAGCGCATGTCGTTGCCCGGGGTGGAGCCGTCCACCAGCATAAAGCGCAGGGCGTCTGCGCCGTACTGGGCAATGACCTCCAGCGGGTCGATGCCGTTGCCAAGGCTCTTGGACATCTTGCGGCCCTGACTGTCGCGCACGATGCCGTGGATGCAGACAGTGCTGAAGGGTGCCTTGCCGGTGTAGGCCAGACCCGAGAAGATCATGCGGCTGACCCAGAAGCCGATGATGTCGTAGCCGGTGACGAGGGTGTTGGTGGGGTAGAAATACTTGAGGTCTTCGCTCTCCTCATTGGGCCAGCCCAGCGTGCTGAAGGGCCACAGAGCGGAGGAGAACCAGGTATCCAGCGTATCGGGGTCCTGGGTCAGCTTTGCGCTGCCGCACTTGGGGCAGGCACAGGGAGCAGACTTTGCCACCACGGTCTCGCCGCAGTCGTCGCAGTACCATGCCGGGATCTGATGACCCCACCACAGCTGACGGCTGATGCACCAGTCGCGGGTGTTCTTCATCCAGTTCATATAATTCTTGGTGAAGCGCTCGGGCACAAACTTGATCTCGCCCTTCTCCACGCTCTCGATGGCGGGCTTTGCCAGCGGCTCCATCTTGACGAACCACTGCTTGGACACCATGGGCTCGATGGTGGAGTGGCAGCGGTAGCAGGTGCCCACCTCGTGCTTGAGGGGCTCGATCTCCTTCAGGAAGCCGCCTGCTTCCAGATCGGCCAGAATGGCCTTGCGGGCCTCGAGGGTGGTCATGCCGGCGTACTTGCCGCAGTCCAGCACCTCAGGCTCATTGATGGTGTTCTTGCCGGCGGCGAACAGCGCATCGGCAGCAGCCTTGTCGGCAGCGCCGGTCATGTGACCGTCGTAGGTGAACACACGCACGATGGGCAGGTTGTGGCGCAGGCCCACCTCAAAGTCGTTGGGGTCGTGGGCGGGGGTGATCTTGACCACACCGGTGCCCTTGGTCATGTCGGCGTGCTCATCGCAGACGATGGGGATTTCCTTGTTCAGCAGAGGCAGCACCACATGGCAGCCGTGCAGATGGGCATAGCGGGGGTCGTCACCGTTGATGGCAACAGCGGTATCGCCCAGCATGGTCTCGGGACGGGTGGTAGCCAGCTCCAGCATCTCGCCGGTCTCCTTGACCGGGTACAGCAGGTGCCAGAAGCTGCCGTCCTTTTCCTCGTACTCCACCTCGGCGTCAGAAATGGAGGTGTTGCAGTGGGGGCACCAGTTGACCATGCGGTTGCCGCGGTAGATCAGGCCCTTGTCGTACAGGCGCACGAACACTTCCTTGACGGCCTCAGAGCAGCCCTCGTCCATGGTAAAGCGCTCGCGCTCCCAGTCGCAGCTGCTGCCCAGCTTTTTCAGCTGGCTGACGATGCGGTTGCCGAACTTGGTCTTCCATGCCCATGCACGGTCCAGAAAACCATCGCGGCCCACCATCTCCTTGGTCAGGCCCTCGGCGCGCATGGCCTCCACCACCTTGGCCTCGGTGGCAATGGAGGCGTGGTCGGTGCCAGGCACCCACAGGGCGGCATAGCCCTGCATCCGCTTGGTGCGGATGAGGATATCCTGCATGGTGTTATCCACCGCATGGCCCATGTGCAGCTGGCCGGTGACGTTCGGGGGCGGCATGACGATGGTGTAGGGTTTCTTGTCGGGGTCTGCCTTCGTGTGGAAGTAGCCGCCGTCCAGCCAGAACTGGTAGATGCGGTCTTCCACCTGGCTGGGATCGTACTGTTTTGCAAGTTCTTTCATAGGGTCCTCCCAGTAAAAAATGATGAAGTGGGACGAAAAAAAGCCGTCCCACGGAACGTTCCATGGGACGGCTGTAATAACCGCGGTACCACCCAAATTGCGCAGAGCATCCTGCGCCCCTTGATGCCCCGGTAACGTGGGACAGCTCCGAGAGCGGCTTGCTCTTTAGCTCACCGCTCCTGCTCCAAAGTGACAGCACACCGCCCGACCGTACCGGATTCGCAGCATTTTCCGGCTCTCTGAACGGCAAATGCAGTGCACACTCTTCTTCAACGCATTTATAAAAAGAATATAGCGTTTTTTGTGCGATTTGTCAATTACTTTTTTCTTTACAAGAATTTGTCCTGCTGCATCTTGCGGTTTGGGCCTTATTCGTGAAAACGCGTTTGGAGTGGCCCGCAGGCCACGACAAACGCAAATATAAAAAATATTTTTCCGCTGAAGATGCAACGACGACGACCGCTGCCTGTGGCAGAAACAGAGAGGAGTTGTTGGGGCCGTGGCCAGCAGAATGCAAGGCCCGCTCAAGGGCCGTAGCATACGCTGGGAGCCACAACCCGTCCCAGAGCGAACGCGTCGGCCATTTTAATCTGCAACTCCTTCCTCTTTCAGCCGGGCAATGAGCCGTTCCATCAGGGCGATGCGGTTGAAGGGGGTCATCAGGTAGAAGCCATCTGCATAGGGCGCTGCGGCCTGTGCAGCCTTCACCGAGACTTCCAGTCCCAGCTCTTCGCCCTGCACACGGTCCAGCCCGGCAAAGCGCTCGATGATCTCAGCGTCCACATGGATGCCGTTGACCTCGTTCTCCATGAAGATGGCGTTGCGCTGGCTCACCACCGGCATGATGCCCGCTAAAATCTTTGCCCTGCTGCCCAGCGCTTCCCGGGTCTTTTTCAGGTTTTCCACCGCCTGTGCCGAGAGCACCGGCTGGGTGAGGAAGCCGCTCATGCCATTCTCCAGCTTTTCCTGTGCACGGCGCAGCTCCACATCAAAGTTGCGGGCGTTCAGGTTCAGCGCACCGAACACGGTGAGGGGCGAGGGCATTTCCCGACCCTCGCCTGCCAGCGAGACGATGTACTGCGCCAGCTTGCGGGAGTTGAACTGGTACACGTTCTTCACCTCGTCCCGCTCTGCAGTGGGGATGGGGTCGCCGGTGATGGCCAGCACCTCCCGCACGCCCTCGGCATACAGGCCCAGCAGCAGGGCCTTGGTGGCGTTCAGGTTGCGGTCGCGGCAGGTCATGTGGGGCAGCACGTTCAGCCCCAGCTCCCGGTGCACCCGGCAGGCCACCAGCGAGGAATCCATCCGTGCCCGGGCAATGGGGCAGTCCGCAATGGTCAAAAGATCAGCCCCGGCAGCCTGCAGGCGGCGGGCCCCCTCCAGATAGCCCGTCAGGTCGGCGTCCTTGGGGGAGTCCAGCTCAATGGCGATCACCTTTTGGCCCGCGTTCAGCTTGCGCAGAAAGGCATCGTCCGTTTCCACCTCCGGCTTTGCGGCGGTGGGTACCGGCGCTGCCGCTGCCACCGGCAGCTGCTCCGGCAGCGCATCCAGCGCCGTGCGCAGGGCCGCAATGTGGGCGGGCGTAGTGCCGCAGCAGCCGCCCAGAATGCGCACACCCTCGGCGGCAAGGCCGACCAGCTCCCGGGCAAAATATTCCGGCCTGCCCTGATACTGTACCCGGGTGCGGGTGACCACCGGGTAGCCCGCATTGGGCATAACAGACAGGGGCAGCTCTGTTCTGCCCAGCTGCTGCACCAGTGTGCGCATGGCACCGGGAGCAGAAACGCAGTTCAGGCCCACGGCATCCACTGCACCGCAGGCGGTCATGCTGCGCACCAGCTGGGTGCAGTGCCGTCCCTCACGGGTGTAACCGTCCGGCAGCACCGCAAAGGACACCAGCACAAAGGCGTCCGGCACTGCTTCTTTGATCTGCTTCGCGGCTTCGGCCACACCGGCGTCGCTGCTCAGCGTCTCAAACAAAAAGTTCTTTGCACCCAATGCGGCAAACCGCTCGGCAAGGGCCGTATAGATCTGTGCCGCCGGGAGCGATTCCGTATCCGGGGCCGGGCCAAGATCGGCAAACACGGCAGCGCCGGTCTTTGCAGCGGCCTGTGCGGCCAGCCTCCATCCCTCGTCTGTCAGGGCCTCCCACAGCGGATTTCCCGCCGCCGCCATCCGCGGCAGGCCAAAGGTGTTGGTCTTGATGGCATCGGCACCTGCTTCCAGATACGCACCATGCACGGCCAGAACTCCTTCCGGGTCCAGCAGATTTGCCTGCTCACACTCCTGCCCGGGCTTTGCTTTATAATAGGTGCCCATGCCGCCATCGAACAGCAGCGGGCGCTTTTTCAAGATCTCACGCACATCACTCATGGAGAGTTCTCCTTTTCCCACAAAAACACTTGGCTTTTAGTTTAATGCACAAAAGCAGTCTGGTCAAGCGTTTTTTCGCGGCGGCGCTTGCAGGAACGCCAAATTTGTGCTATCCTATGCATACTTTATAAAATAGGGAGGTGTGTGCCATGCGCCACGCCGGAACGCAGGAGCTTGAGACTGACCGGCTTTTTCTGCGCCGCCTGCTGCCGGAGGATGCCGACATGATGTACGCAAACTGGGCGTCCGACCCGCAGGTGACCCGTTTTCTGCGGTGGGAGCCCCACAAAAACGCTCTGGAAACGCTGGGCCTGCTGGCGGCATGGGCCACACTCTACCCGAACCCGGACTACTACCAGTGGGCCATTGTGGAAAAGGCTTCCGGGCAGGTGTTTGGCAGCATCAGCATCTTCAATGCTCTGCTCGGTGACCCGGCACAGAAAGCGCTCTGGCCGCAACAGGACTGCACAGACGGCATCTGGGAAGCAGGCTACTGCATCGGACGGAACTGGTGGAACAGAGGTCTTGCCACCGAAGCGCTGAAGGCTGTGACCGCGTACTGGTTCAGCCATACTGACGGGGACTGGCTGACCTGCTGCCATGCCAAGGCAAACCCCGCCAGCGGCCGGGTGATGGAAAAAGCCGGTTTTGTGTACCACCACGACACCGTTGATCACAAATTTGACGGCACACCGGTGGAATGCAAAAGCTATTTATTGACGCGGGAGCGTTACGAACATAGAAAGGACTTACCGTGAGCGAACTTTACGATATCTTAGTGGAAACACCCCCGACGAAGGTCATTCTGCTGGCGCTGGATCAGGGCCTGTGGGACTGTGAGCGCAGTCTGGCAGAGCTTTCTGCCCTGTGTGAGGCTAACCACATGGAGGCCGTGGCGCAGGTGACCCAGAAGCGCCAGACCCCGGAGACCGGCATCGTGCTGGGCAGCGGCAAACTGGAGGAAGCCAGCCTTGCCGCCGAAAGTCTGGGTGCGGAATGCGCCGTATTTGACGGCGAACTGACCGGCAGCCAGATCCGCAACATCTCCAATGCGCTGGGCGGGCTGGAAGTGATCGACCGCACCATGCTCATTCTGGAAATTTTCCGTAGCCGCGCCGTCACCAACGAGGGCAAGCTGCAGACCGAGCTGGCCCTTCTGCGCTACCGTCTGCCCCGTCTGCAGGGCATGGGCGAGGCGCTGAGCCGTCAGGGCGGCGGCGGTGGCGGCGGCGGCGGTGCCCGCCGTGGTGCCGGTGAGACCAAGCTGGAACTGGACCGCCGCCATGTGCACGCCCGCATCGATACGCTGGCTGAAAAGCTGGCCGAAATGGAAAAGCGCCGGGGCGAGAGCCGCAAGGCCCGTGCCAAGACCGGTATGCCGGTAGTCAGCCTTGTAGGCTATACCAACGTGGGCAAATCCAGCCTGATGAACGCTCTGTGCGGCCCCAGCGTAGCCGAAGCGGACATGCTGTTCGCCACACTGGACCCCACCAGCCGCAAGCTGGTGCTGCCCAGCGGCATGGCCGTGCTGCTGGTGGATACGGTGGGCTTTGTGTCCCGCCTGCCCCACAATCTGGTGGAGGCCTTCAAGTCCACGCTGGAAGAAGCCGCATGGTCGGACGTCATCATCCGGGTGGCAGACGCAGGCGATGAGCAGCGGGAAGAGCAGCTGGCCGTCACCGACGAGGTTCTGGACGGGCTGGACTGCGCGGACATCCCCCGCCTGACCGTCTACAACAAATGCGACAAGCCGGGTGCCATGAGCTTTGACCCGGACATCCTGCTCACCAGCGCCAAGACCGGCTATGGTCTGGACACCCTGCTGGCAAAGCTGGACGAGGTGCTCAGCGACCGGGTGCACACCCTGCGGGTGCTGCTGCCCTACGATAAGCTGGGCCTTGCCGCCCCCATGCGGGAGCGGGGCAGCGTGCAGGTGGAAGAATACCGGGAGGACGGGCTGTATCTGGAGGGCATCGTCAAGACCGAGGACCTGCACTGCTTTGAAGGGTATCTGGTCTGATCGGCGTACACGATTTAAATCGCCTCCGCTGTGCTCCGGCTATCATCAGCGAAATAATATTTTGAGATAGAGCAAGCCCGGAAAGTCTGCGGACTTTCCGGGCTTGCATTTTCACGGATGGGGTCGCAGCCGAAAGCAGCTGCTCTATGGGTCGAGTACATTGTCTGCCACTGCTTTTTTCAAAAAGAAAAATCCCCAGTAAACACAAAAACCCGCCTGGCAGCGGGTTTTTGTGTATAGAGGGGTGGGAAAGTATATAAAGTAGTGAATCTCAAATCCAATCGGCAGGCACATTGTGCATCGCGCTGCCTTGCATGATGTATTATACCCCTTTTTGTTTTCTTGTCAAACAGATTTTTCCGGTTTTGCTTTAAATTAAGTCTTTACTTTTCCATCAAAACTTTATATAATTAACACAAACCCAAGCAAAAGCAAACCTTTTCAGCATTTGTATGTTTGCACCAACAATAAAACTTTACTTTCAAAAAATTTTATACAATCCAACATATTTTCAAAAAGGAGTATTCCCATGGATGATCTGGATCGCAAGATTCTCTCCCTGCTTGCCAAGAATGCCCGTATGCCGGTCAAGGAGATCGCCGAGCAGATATCGCTGACCAGCCCTGCGGTGTCCAGCCGCATCCACAAGCTGGAGACGGACGGCATCATCAGCGGCTACACCGTCACACTGAACCGCCCCGCCGACCGCGTGTACGTGGACGCCCTCATCAGCCTTTCGGTGGCACCGTCCAAGCAGGACGCCTTTCTGGAGCTGCTGCAGAACAGCAAGGAGGTACTGCAGTGCTACCACGTCACCGGTGCCTACACCTTTCTTGTCAAGGTGAGCTGCGGAAGCATGCCCCAGCTGGAGCATCTGATCCTGCAGTTCCAGAAGCTGGGCACCACCAGCACCCAGATCATTCTCTCCACGCCCGTGAACCATGGCGAGCTGGACGCCCTGATGCTGTGAGCCGTTCATAAAAAGGTTACGTTTGCAGTGCAATCCTGCCGGGATGTGGTTCGTATTACGGATAGCAGGCGCAAAACGGCACACACTAATGCCAAGCCGCCGCACCTGTTTTCAGAAGCTGTTTTTACACAGGAAAGGAATGCATTTATGAAACGTATCATCGCCGCACTGCTTGCCGGTCTGTGCCTGTTTGCCCTTGTGGGCTGCTCTGCCGGCAGCAAGGCCGACTCTGCCGCCCCCAAAAACTACTCCCAGATCATCCACGACGCCCGCACCGACGAGGACAACGAGTACGATATGATCTTTACCAAGGGGGAAGACGGCAAATTCACCGCCATCGACGGCTACAGCGCCGAGTACGAGGCCGACCAGCTGAACGACGAGCTGAAAGACATCGTGTTCCCCCTGCTGGGCCTTGAGGACGGCAGCTACGAGAGCTTTGCCGCCTCGGTTTCCTCCATGATGGTGCGCAGCTACGCTATAGCCATCGTGAAGCCCGCCGAGGGCAAGACCGACGCTGTAAAGGCCGCACTGGAAGCCTATGTTCAGAGCGAACAGCAGTCCATGGAGCACTACCTTGAGGACCAGTATCAGGTCGCCAAGGCAGCCACCGTCACCGTAGCCCCCACCGGCGAGGTGATCCTGGTGTGTGCTGAGGATCACGACACCATTCTTTCCAACATCGAAAAAGCCCTTGCCGCATAATTTCTGCCCTGCAAACGCCGCATCCTACTGGGATGCGGTTTCTTTTTGCGCCGGGATATGCTATACTGGCATTGTAATTGTGCACAGACTTAGGAGTGTCTTTATGTATAAAGCGACCATCGTGATCCCGAACATCAACGGCAAGGGCTGGCTCAAGGATTCCATCGAGTCGGTCTACGCCCAGACTGAGCAGAGCTTCCGGCTTATCGTGGTGGACAACGGCTCCACCGACGAAAGTCTGGAGCAGGCCCGCAGCTATTGCAGCCGCGAAAATTTCACCCTCATTGAAAACGGCACCAACACCGGCTTTTCCCACGCGGTGAATCAGGGCATTGCTCTGGCCGACAGCGAGTATGTGGTGCTGTTCAACAACGACGCCTTTGCCGAACCCCAGTGGCTGGCCGAGCTCATCCGCACCGCCGAGACCGACCCGAAAATTTTTGCAGTGCAGAGCCTGATGATCCGTCACTTTGACCGGGAGCTGGCCGACGACGCGGGCGATTATGTCACATGGATGGGCTTTGCCTGCAAGACCGGTGATGGCCGCCGCGCCAGCCGCTACACAAAGTGCAGGCGCATCTTCTCAGCCTGCGGCGGTGCGGCGCTCTACCGCAAGAGCATTCTGGACGAGATCGGCAATTTTGACGAGAACTTCTTTGCCTATTTTGAGGATGTGGATCTGAGCTGGCGTGCCAACAATGCAGGCTATAAAAATCTGCTCTGCCCTACTGCCAGATGCTACCACATCTGCGGTGCCAGCACCGGTGCGGTGCGGTACAACGCTTTCAAAAGCCAGCAGAGCGGCCGCAACAGCATCCTTCTGCCCCTCAAGAATGAGCCGCTGCTGATGCTGGTGCTCAACTTTATCCCTCTGGCTGCAGGCTACCTGCTCAAGTGCTACAAGTTCCACAAGCAGGGCTTTGGGGAAAGCTGGGACAAGGGGATGCACGAGGCCTTTGCCCTGCTGAAAGCCGGCAAGCTGGGCAAGCGGCCCTTCCGCCTGAGAGACCTGCCCAACTACATTCTGATGGAGCTGTGGATGATCTGGAACATGGTGCCGTATCTGTGGTATCGGCTGGTGGTGGTACGGTTCGATCTGAAATAACACACAGGCAGGAAGCCATTTTCCGCTGCACCCCTGCCGTAAAGAAGCACCCCGGGAAAATCCGCAGATTTTCCCGGGGTGCAAATTATAAATACTATTTCCGCTGAATATGGTCAAAACGCAAAAGGGACCGCTGCACCAAAACTATGCAGCGGTCCCTTTTGTATTTGTGTTTTTACGCTGCGGTGCTGGCGGCATCGTCCGCAGCAGGGGCTTCGGCCACGGCGCTGTCTGCGCTGTTTTCAGCCTGTGCCTCCGGCTCAACGGCAGAAGCCGCCGAATCTGCTGCATCCGAACCGGCTGTGGCAAGGATGGCATCCTGCACATCGCTTTCTGCCATGGGCTCCGGCAGGCTTGCGGCAGATGTGCTGTCGGTGCTCTCGGCCTTGGTCTCGCTCTCGGTCAGGCCGGTGAGATACCAGCTGCCGCTCTGACGCTCGAACAGATAGTCCATGTACTTGGTGGGCGTATCCGAGGACACATTGATGATGCTGTCGTCGTTGCTTGCAGTGGGGATATAGCCCACCGTAACGTGCAACTTGCCGCTGCGCTTGAACAGCTTGGTCACCACTGCACGGTAATAGCCCACGGTGCCGGTGACGGGGATCTTGTAGCACTGGGTGGCATCGTCGAATTCGATGGTCATATCCTCCATCTCAAAGCTGCGGTGGGTCAGCTTGAAGCCCGGGCCCAGCAGCTTTGCAAGGTAAGCGTCCACATCCAGTGAGGGCAGCAGCAGCTGTTCGGTGTCGGGGTCGGTATTGTAGTTGTCAAAGCCGCCCTGCGTTTCCTGAATGCTGTAGATGCAGCCCCACACCGCTGCCTCGCGCAGGGTCAGGTCGTCGATGTTCTCAATGCCGTCAAAGGGCATGGGGTCGAACAGCACCAGCCCTTCCAGCTTATCCTCATATTCCTGCTTCTGTGCCGTATCGTCGAACAGGTTGGCCACAGCGCCCACACCGGCCCGCAGCACGGTAACAAAACCCACGACCACCAGAATGGCGACCAGAAGGCCCAGTGCCTGACGCCCGCGGCGGCGCTGCACGCGTGCATGTTCTTCAGGGGTAATAGAATGTTTCATGTTTGTTGTATCTCCCAGGGTTGTCAAATGGTACAGTATTCAGTATACCACATACCGGCCCATTGTGCAAAACCATGCCCGTGGTTTTTTTGTGAAAGTACGCGGAGTGCACCGAATGGATGCGGCTTGCATCATTCCCAGCTTTTCCAGACATCGGGCTGATAGCCCACGGTCGCCTGACGTCCATTGCGCACGATGGGCGTTAAAAACAGCTGCTGGTTTTCAAACAGCTTGTCCTCTTTCTGCCAGTCCACCAGTGCATCCAGAAGTGCAAGGGTCTGCTTATCCTTGGCCTTGGGGTTCACCAGCTTTTCCCAGCCGCCCAGCGCCCGGGCCACGTTGTCGAACTCGCCGCGGCTCATTTCTTTTTCCTTCAGGTCGATCATCTGGAATTTGACCCCCCGCTCCTTGAAATAGCGCTGGGCCTTTTTGGTATCAAAGCACTTGCTGGTGCCGAAGATCTGAATGTTCATGGTACTTCCCTCCTGAAAGTCTATTTTACCACAGCTGCGGGCCGTTGCATAGGCATAATTCGCAGCCAGACGGGCCATACTGCCTGCAAGGCAAGATCACAAGGAGGTTTTTTCTATGAACGCATACGTTGACCCCGACCTTTGCATCGGCTGCACCCAGTGTGCCGGGCTATGCCCCGCCGTGTTCCACATGGAGGGCGTTCTGGCAGTGGCCGAGCCCGGGCCGATCCCGCCGGAGGAGGTGCCGCAGGCCGTGGATGCCGCCAATGCCTGCCCGGTGAGCGCTATCCGGATCGAGGAATAAACGCTCGACGATCCGGCAATACGTTTTTACGCTCTCCCGGTGCTTGCCGGAGGGAAGCACGACCACCTGCAGACAGCACCTCAACTGCCGCCTTTCGAGACGGCAGTTTTCGTTTGACATTCTTTTTGCAAATTACAGGCAAAAACGCTCGTGCTCCTGTTGCAGTTTTTTACGCAAAAATCCCCCGCTGGGTGCGGTTTTGTGTTATACTATAAAATGAGTAATAATGCAACGGAGGAACACGACTATGCGTTTACTGGTCATTGACGGCAACAGCATTGCCAACCGCGCCTTTTTCGGCATCAAGCTGCTGACCACCAAGGACGGACGATACACCAACGCCATCTATGGCTTTCTGAATATCCTGCTCTCCCTGCTCAAGGAGTGTGAACCCGACGAGGTGGCCGTGGCCTTTGACCTGAAGGCCCCCACCTTCCGCCACAAAATGTATGATGGCTACAAAGCCACCCGTCACGGCATGCCTGAAGAGCTGGCACAGCAGATGCCGGTGCTCAAGGAGCTGCTGGCAGACCTTGGCTACCGCACCGTCACTGCCGAGGGCTGGGAGGCGGACGACATCCTTGGCACACTGGCCACTGCCTGTGCCGCCCGGAAGGACGACTGCTTTCTTGCTACGGGAGACCGGGACAGCCTGCAGCTGGTCAGTGACACCACCACTGTGCTGCTTGCCGCCACTGTCATGGGACGCAGCAAAACGGTGACGATGGATGTGGACGCCATTCAGGAAAAATACGGCATCCAGCCCAGACAGCTCATTGAGGTGAAGAGCCTGATGGGCGATGCCTCCGATAATATCCCGGGCGTGCGGGGCATCGGCGAAAAGACCGCTCTGTCTCTGGTGCAGAACTTCGGTTCGCTGGAGGGTGTGTACGAGCACATCGACGACAAGCGCATCAAGCCCAAACAGCGGGAGCACCTTCTTGAATGCCGCGAAATGGCCGAGCTGAGCCACACGCTGGGCACCATCCGCACCGATGCGCCCATTGACACCGCCGAGGGCTCTTACAAGGTGGGCGAAGGCCGCAAGGCTGAGGCTGTGCGCCTTTTGCAGGAGCTGGAGATCCACTCCCTCATTCCCCGCTTTGGGCTGGCCGGCGTTGTCCCTGCTGCACCGGAAGGCGAGGACGGCATCGAGCTTGCACAGGCAGAGCTGGAAGCCCTGCCGCTGGCTCCTTCCGGCACCTATCTGGTTGCCTCCCGCCCCGCCGTCATGGGCAAGCAGGGCACCCGCAACGTGGTGTTGCAGCCGGAAAGCTGGTACGCCGTGCAGGACTGCACCGTTTACCCGCTGGAGGACGCCGACCTTGTGCGCCTGCTGGACAACGCAGACGTAACGCTGGAGGTGTTCAACTCCGCGCCGCTGTACGCCAAAGCCATGGCCGCAGGCGGCTGGGGCAGCAGCATCGTGTGGGACGGCAAGCTTGCCGCCTACCTGCTGGACGCTTCTGCCTCCAAATATCAGATCGGTGAACTGGTGTCCAGCTACCGCGCCTCGGCCGCCTTTACCTGCACCGATTACCCGGACGCAGGCCGCCTTGCCGATCTGTTCAGCAAGATGAAGGCCGAGATCACCGCCTGCGGAGAGGACGCCCTTTACAACGAGATCGAGTTCCCGCTGGCACAGGTGCTGGCCGATATGACCCGCACCGGCGTGCTGGTGGACAAAGACGGCATCGAGCAGTTCGGCGTGAAACTGCGCACCGAGCTGGAGCAGGTGCTCACCCGCATCCACATGGAGACCGGCAGCGCCAGCTTCAACCCCAACAGCCCGAAGCAATTGGGCGAGATGCTGTTTGATACCATGGGCCTGCCCCACGGCAAAAAGACCCAGCGCGGCTGGTCCACCGATGCCGAAACGCTGGAAAGCCTGCGGGATTACCCGCTGGTGGAGGACATTCTTCAGTACCGTGCCTACCAGAAGCTGAACTCCACCTACGTGGAGGGCCTGCTCAAGGTGATCGGCGAGGACGGCCGTATCCACTCCACCTTCAACCAGACCGAGGCCCGCACCGGACGGCTCTCCTCCGACAACCCCAACCTGCAGAACATCCCCATCCGCACCGAGCTGGGCAGCCAGCTGCGCGCCTACTTTGTGGCAAAGCCGGGCTGTGTGCTGGTGGATGCCGACTACAGCCAGATCGAGCTACGCATTCTGGCCCACATTACCGGTGATGAGCACATGCAGCAGGCATTTTTGAACGGTGAGGACATCCACCGCAGCACCGCCGCAAAAATTTACGGTATCCCGCAGGAAGAGGTCACCTCCCGTCTGCGCTCTTCTGCCAAGGCCATCAACTTTGGCATCATGTACGGCAAGGGTGCCTACAGTCTGGCCAAGGACATCGGCGTGACCGTGAAGGAAGCAGACGCCTTCCTCAAGAACTATCTGGCCGCCTTCCCCAAGGTGAGCGGCTACATGGACAAGACCATCGCGGACGCCAAGGCCGTGGGCTATGTATCCACCCTGTTCGGCCGCCGCCGCGCCTTGCCGGAGCTTTCCAGCTCCAACTTCAATGTCCGCTCCAGCGGCGAGCGGATGGCCCGCAACACCCCCATTCAGGGCACTGCGGCAGACGTCATCAAGCTGGCCATGGTGCGGGTGTGGAAGCGGCTGCGGGACGAAAAGATGGAAAGCCGCCTGATCCTGACCGTCCACGATGAACTGATCGTAGAGGCCCCGCAGGCCGAAGCCGAAAAGGCTGCGCAGATCCTGCGGGAGGAAATGGAAGGCTGCGTGCAGTATGCCGTGCCCCTGAGCACCGATGTGCACGCAGGCAAAAACTGGCTGGAGGCCCACTAAAACATGATTATTTTGGGAATTGAATCCACCTGCGACGAGACCGCCGCAGCTCTGGTGGAGGATGGCCGGCACCTGCTGAGCAACGTCATCTCCACCAGCGTAAAAGAACAGGCTCTTTACGGCGGCGTTGTGCCGGAGATCGCTAGCCGCCGCCACTGCGAATTTATCAGCGCCACGGTCAAAAAAGCCCTGCTGGACGCAGGCAGGACCATCGACGATGTGGATGCCGTGGCCGTCACCTTTGCGCCGGGCCTGATCGGTGCAGTGCTGGTGGGCGTGAATTTTGCCAAGGGTCTGGCCTACTCGGCCAATAAGCCTTTGGTGCCGGTGCACCACCTGCGCGGACACATTGCCGCACTGTACCTCACCCACCCGGAGCTGAAGCCACCCTTCCTCTGTCTGGTGGCCTCCGGCGGCCACAGCCACATTGTGGAGGTGCAGGACTACACCCACTACCACATCCTCGGCCACACGGTGGACGATGCCGCCGGTGAAGCCTTTGACAAAGTAGCCCGCACGCTGGGTCTGCCCTACCCCGGCGGCCCCAGCGTGGCCAATGCCGCCAAGACCGGCGACCCCAAGGCTTACCGCCTGCCGGTGCCCCATGTGGAGGGCAAATACAACGTGAGCTTTTCCGGCCTGAAAACCGCCGTGCTGAACGAGGTGAACAAGGCCCAGATGAAGGGCGAAGAAGTGAACGTACCCGACCTTGCCGCCAGCTTTCAGGAGCGCATTGCGGGCATTCTGGCCGAAAAGCTGCTGCTGGCTGCTGCAGATACCGGTGCAAAGCAGGTGTGTCTGGCAGGCGGCGTTGCCGCCAACGGACGGCTGCGCCAGCTGGTGAACGATGGTGCCCAGAAGCTGGGCGCCAAGGTCTACCTGCCGGAGCTGAAATTCTGCGGTGACAACGGCGCTATGATCGCGGCGCAGGGGTATTACCAGTACATTGCCGGGCACACTGCCGGGCTGGAGCTGAACGGCCTGCCCACTTTACCCATCGACTACGAATAAGCAGCAAAAAAAGACCTGCCTTTCCGGGTTCTCCGGAGGGACAGGTCTTTTTCTTATGCACGCTTATGCAAAATATTCCTGCGCACGCTTTGCAGCGTTGTTGATGCAGGCCCGCAGCTCGTCCAGCGTATCAAACTTTTTGCTGGGGCTGAGGTAGGCGTGGAACTCCACCACCGGGTCGGTGCCGTAGAGGTCGCCGGAAAAGCCCGGGATAAAGGTCTCACAGGTCACCTTGGTGGCGTCGTCGTTGACGGTGGGGCGGCTGCCAAGGCCGGTGGCCGAAGGATACCATTTGCCGCCGATGAAGGTGCGGGTGATATAGATGCCGCTGCGGGGCAGCTGGAAGCCCTCAGGGTACAGCTGGTTGATGGTGGGCACCCCCAGCGTGTGGCCCAGACCTGCACCGTGCTGCACTTCGAACCGGATGGCGTAGGGCATCCCCAGCATGGCGTTTGCTGCCGGGATGTCGCCGCCTTCCAGCGCGGTGCGGATGCGGGTGGAGGACACCGGCTTTTCCTCAAACTGCGCCATGGGTACCACGATCACCTTTACGCCCAGCGGCTCGCACAGGGTGCGCAGCAGCTCCGGGTTTCCGGCAGCTTTGGCCCCAAAGGTGAAGTTTTCGCCGCAGACCAGTGCCCGGGCGCGGCAGTCCCGCACGATGCCCAGCACGAACTGCTCCGGCGTCAGGCCCTTGATCTCCTCAAAGTCCGGCGTGAGGTAATACTCCACGCCAAGACTTGCCACCAGTGCGTGTTTATCTGCTGTGGACAGCAGCCGTTTGCCCTTCATCTTGTTCACCACCGGCAGCCTGAAGGTGAACAGTGCCGGCGCTGCATCGTTGGCTCCGGCCCACTGCACCGCCTCGTTGATCACTGCCCGGTGGCCGATGTGAATACCGTCAAAAAAGCCCATTGCCACTGCGGTGCCTTTTTCCGGCTGCGCCAGCGGCAGCGGCGCAAACTGTGAAATGATCTGCATGGGTCTTGTTTCCTTTTCTTTCGGGATACGCCCTCACCCGCCCTTGCGAAGCTGACCGATGAGGGTGTCAATTTCGTTCTACGAACAGCTTTTCTACCCGGAGCACGCCCTGCACGATGTTGGCAAGGCCCAAAAACTGTCCTGCCGCATTGCGCACCCGGTAACGGCCATCTGCCGCCGGGTAGCGGCTGGTGGGACAGCCGTTGTACAAATGCTGCTCCACCCATGGCTCCACCACCAGCAGCGGCAGGCTCTCGAACACGCTCTCCACCGGCAGCATCAGTGCTTCCAGTGCGGGAAGCCCCTGCTCTTTGGCGGCAAGGATCTCTTCCAGCGTGTGGGCGTCGGCTTCGGTGTACACCCCGGCCGAGGTGCGGCGCAGCGCGCTCATGGTGCCCTTCTGGCCCATGGCGGCAGCGATATCCTCCAGCAGCGTGCGGATATAGGTGCCTTTGGAGCACTGCACATCCAGCACATATTCATTCTCCGCCGGGCTGCCGCCGTAGGTGATGCGGTAGATCTCAATGGGCCGAGCCCTGCGTTCCACGGTCACGCCCTCACGGGCCAGCTTATACAGCGGCTGGCCGTTCAGCTTGATGGCCGAATACATGGGCGGCACCTGCATCTGCGGGCCGATGAACTGCGGCAGCACCGCCAGCAATTCCTGCTCCCCGGCGGTGACGGGTGCGGTCTCCAGCACGGTGCCGGTCACATCGCCGGTATCCGTGCGTGCGCCCAGCCGGAGCACCGCGCGGTAGCTCTTATCGTGGTTCAGCTGCAAATCCACCGCCTTGCTGGCCCCGCCGCAGAACACCGGCAGAACACCGGTGGCCATGGGGTCCAGCGTGCCGCTGTGGCCCAGCTTGCGGGTGCCCAGCACGCCGCGCAGCTTTGCCACTACATCGAAGCTGGTCCAGTCCATGGGCTTGTCAACGATCAGGATGCCCTGCATTTATGCTTCCTCCTGCGGTGCGTCCAGCTCGGCTTCCACCTCTGCCAGAATTGCATTTTTTGCGTTTTCCAGATTGCCCAGCAGCTCACAGCCTGCAGCGCGGCTGTGACCGCCGCCGCCCAGACGCCGGGCGATGGCGCAGGCATCCACACCCTTTGCGGTGCGCACGCTGATACGGTAGCTGCCGCCGGGCTGCTGCCGCAGGGTCAGGCCCACCTTGACCCCTTCGATGCTCACGGGCAGGCTGGTCAGCTCTTCCAGATCGGCCGGGTCCACCCCGCTCTGCTCGATCTCGTCCCGGGTGAGGTAAATGAGCGCGCACCGGCCGTCCAGATAGTACTCCAGATGGTTGCGTGCGATGCGCTCCGCTTCCATGCGCTCACGGGGCTTGGTATCGAACAGCAGGGTGTTCAGCTCCTCCACATGGCAGCCCGCCTCAATGAGCTTTGCCGCCACAAGGTGGGTGTTGGCCGTGGTGGAGGAAAAGCGGAAGCATCCCGTGTCGGTGGCAAGGCCGGTGTACAGGCAGTCCGCAATGTGTGGGGTGATGGCCACGCCCATGGCGCAGATGACCTCGTACAGCAGCTCTGCCGCCGCTGCGGCGCTGCCATCCAGCAAGGTGAAGTCGGCATAGCCGCTGTTGCCCGAATGATGATCGATACACAGGTCCACATGACGTGAATACTGGGGCACGCCGTTGTTTTCGCCAAACAGCTGTACGCTGGCAACATCCACAGCCACCACCGTTTTGGGCTCAAACTCTCCTTTGAACATGTGCGCATTGGTGAACGCATACCGGGTGGGAATGACATCGGAGCAGAGCACCGCTGCCTCCTTATCCAGCATTTTCAGGGCACAGTACAGGGCACTGCCGCAGCCAATGGTATCGCCGTCCGGGTTTTTGTGACACAGAATCAAAATGTTGTCCGCAGTCATCAGGCGCTGGGCCATCTGCTGCACATTCAACTGCTCTGTCATTCCATGATCCATCCTTTCCGCACCGACTGAATTATTCCTCGGTCTCCTCCGGTGCATCGGCTTCCGTATCAGCGTCGCCGTTCACGTTCAGCGTGCGGAGCAGCTCGTTGATGTGGGCTGCGTAGGCTGCGCCGTCATCCTCTACAAAGATAAACCGGGGAGCCTTGCGGATGTGCATTTTTTTGCTCACCTCGGTGCGCACATGACCGGCTGCGCGGTTCAGTGCCTCGATGGCGGGCTTAGGGCCGTCCTCACGGCCCATGACGCTCACGTATACCTTGGCCACATCCAAGTCGGGGGTCACATCCAGACGGGTGACGGTCAAAAGACCGCCCTCCAGCCGGGGGTCTTTCAGTCGGCCGATGATGGCAATGACCTCGCGCTTCATATCCTGCGCAAGGCGGCCCATATTTTTCTGAGACATAGTATTCTCCTTACAAAAGAAAACCCTCTCAGCCTCGCTTCGCTCGGCAGCTCTCCCGAGGGGCGAGCTTTTTGCGTGGATACGGCAAACGTTCCGTTTCTCAGCAAACCTCCCACCTCGGGGGAGGTGGCATTGCGCCAGCAATGACGGAGAGGGTTATTTCAGATCTTAGTCGCGGTACTCTTCCATCTTGAAGGCCTCGTACACGTCGCCTTCCTTGACGTCGGCAAACTTTGCCAGTGTAACGCCGCACTCGTAGCCCTCGGCCACTTCCTTGACGTCGTCCTTGAAGCGCTTCAGGGATGCGATCTCGTCCTCGGTGACCACGATGCCGTCACGCACCACGCGCACCTTGCTGTCGCGGGTGATCTTGCCGCTGGTCACACGGTAGCCTGCAACGGTGCCCACATTGGAGATCTTGTACACCTGACGCACCTGCAGCTCGCCCAGAGACACCTCGCGGAACTTGGGAGCCAGCATGCCCTTCATAGCGTCGGTGACATCGTTGATGGCATCATAAATGACGCGGTACATACGCATTTCCACCTTGGTGGCAGCGGCTTCTTCCTTGGCCACGTTGTCGGGGCGGACGTTGAAGCCGATGATGATGGCGTTGGAGGCATCGGCCAGATCCACATCGGACTTGCTGATGGCACCGACACCGGCATGGATGACACGCACGCGCACCTCTTCGTTGGAGATCTTCTCCAGACTCTGCTTCACAGCCTCGGCAGAGCCCTGCACATCGGCCTTGACCACGATGGCCAGTTCCTTCATGTCGTTCTGAGCCATCTGGCTGAACAGGTTATCCAGCGTGACCTTCTGGAAGGAGGAGAACTGCTTCTCCTTGGCGGCAGCAACGCGCTGTTCGGCCAGCTCACGGGCCAGACGCTCGTCCTCAACAGCCTCGAACAGGTCGCCTGCTTCCGGCACTGCGGTCAGGCCGGTGATCTCCACAGGGGTAGAGGGGCCGGCATCGCTCAGCAGCTGGCCCTTGTCGCTGCGCATGGTGCGCACACGGCCCACAGCGGTACCGGCAATGATGACGTCGCCGGAGTGCAGGGTGCCGTTCTGCACCAGAATGGTGGCAATGGGGCCCTGGCCCTTGTCCAGACGGGCCTCGACGACCGCACCCTTGGCGCGGCGGTTGGGGTTTGCCTTCAGCTCCATGACCTCAGCTTCCAGAGCGATACGCTCCAGCAGGTCGTTGATGCCCATGCCGGTCAGGGCAGACACCGGGATGCAGGCCACATCGCCGCCCCAGTCCTCGGTGATGATGCCGTACTTGGTCAGGCCTTCCATCACGCGCTCGGGGTTTGCGGTGGGCTTATCCATCTTGTTCATTGCCACGATAATCTTGACATTTGCAGCCTTGGCATGGTTGATGGACTCGATGGTCTGGGGCATGATGCCGTCGTCGGCAGCAACCACCAGAACGGCAATATCGGTCATGTTGGCACCGCGAGCACGCATGGAGGTGAACGCCTCGTGGCCCGGGGTATCCAGGAAGGTGATGAGGCTGTCGTTGACCTTGACCTGATATGCACCAATGGCCTGCGTGATGCCGCCGGCCTCGCCTGCGGTGACGTTGGTCTTGCGGATGGCGTCCAGAATACTGGTCTTGCCGTGGTCAACGTGGCCCATGACGCAGACCACCGGGGGACGCTCCACCAGATCCTCCTGCGAATCCTCTTCCTGCGTGAACAGGCGCTCTTCGATGGTCACATGCACCTCGTGCTCGACCTTTGCGTGGAACTCCTCTGCCAGCAGAGAAGCGGTATCGAAATCGATCACGTCGTTGATGGCGTGCATCTCGCCCATCTGCATGAACTTGGCAATGACCTTGCCGGCCTGCTGCTTCAGGCGGGCAGCCAGCTCGCCCACGGTGATCTCGTCGGGGATCATCACCTTCAGCTGTGCGCTGCGGGCCTTTTCCAGCTGGATGCGCTGCAGACGCTCGAACTCGGTCTCGCGCTTGCCCTTCTGGAACTGCTGGCGCTGGCGCTGGCCACGCTGGGTGAACTTCTGCTTGTTGCCCTGCGGCGTGGGCTTGCGGCGGTTCTCGGTGTTCTTGGTGGAAGCCAGATCATCGTAGCGGGCATCGAAGCGATCCACGTTCATGTCCACGGTACGGGTATCCACGGTCACCTGATTGTCCTCACGGCGCACAGAAACAGCCTGTGCCGGAGCATTTGCAGCCTTGGCACCGGTCTCGCGGGCCAGCTCGCTCAGGGAAACGGTCTTCTCCTCGCGTTTCTTGTGCTGCTCGGGCTTTTTATCGTTGTGCTTATTGTTGTTTTTGTTCTGCTGGGCAGGCTCAGCCTTCTTGGCAGCGGGCTGCTCCGGCTTCTTTTCGGCCTTGGGGGCCTCGGGCTTCTTGTCTGCCTTCTTCTCGGCAGCCTTGGGCTCTTCCTTGGGGGCCTTGGCGCTGTTCAGGAACTCGTTCAGATCCTTCACGCTGCCGGCCTTGCTGAACTTCTCCAGCAGGTAGTTCAGCTCGTTCTCTTCCAGATTGGAGCTGTTCTTCTTGCCGGTGCTGCCCATGGCGTTCAGCTCATCCAGGACCTTCTTGGCAGAAACGTTCAGGTCCTTTGCAAAGTCACTCACTTTATATTTTACGATCATTCGCTCATATCCTCCTCATTTTTGATTGCTCCGCAGTCCGACAGGCGGTCAAAGCAGAGCTTTGCGAGGTTGCGGTCGGTCACCGCATAAACAGCCACAGGCTTGCGGCTGATATCGGCCAGCTTATCCTGTGTAAGCGGCATGGTGATCACATCCACCAGATCGCCCACAGAATAGTTGAGGCGCTGCACGGTCTTGGCGCTGGCATCGGATGCCACCATCACCAGCCATGCCTTGCTCTTGACGCAGGCATCTTCCACGGCGTCAAAGCCCATGGTCAGTGCGCCTGCCTTGCGGCACAGGCTCAGTGCCTGAAACAGCGCTTCCTCCGGGGGCAGCTTGGGTTTTGCGGGGGTGTTATTCTTCTTTGCCATTGTCTGCTGCCTCCTTTGCGGCTTCGGCCAGCTGTGCGGCCAATGCCTCGTATACTTCGGCGGGAACCGGCTGCTCAAAGCAGCGCTCCAGCGCCTTTTTCTTTTTTGCCTTGGTCAGGCAGTCGGGGTTCGGGCAGAGATAGGCTCCGCGGCCCGGCTTTTTGCCGACCAGATCAATGCTGATCTCTCCGCTGGGTGCACGCACCACACGCACCAGCCCCTTTTTGGGGCGGCTGGTCATGCAGCCGATGCACTGGCGGGAAGGGATCTTTTTCTGTGCCATCCGGTTTCCCTCCTTTGGCCATCTGCGCCGGAATTACTCGGCGTCGGTCTCGGCTTCCTTCTTGGGCTCTTCCTCACCGTAGTAGCCGCTCTCAGGGCGAATATCGATGTTGTAGCCGGTCAGACGTGCGCACAGGCGGGCGTTCTGGCCCTTGTTGCCGATGGCAAGGCTCAACTGCTGGTCGGGCACGGTGACGCGGCAGGAACGGGTCTCGCCGGGCAGCAGCTCCACCTTGACCACCTTGGCAGGGCTCAGGGCTGCGGAGATGAACTCGGAGATATCCTCGCTCCACTTCACGATATCGATCTTCTCGCCGCCCAGCTTCTCGACCACGGCAGCCACGCGGGCGCCGTGCTCACCGATGCAGGCAGAAACAGGGTTGACATTGGGGTCCTTGCTCCACACAGCCATCTTGGTGCGGGCACCGGCCTCGCGGCTGATGGCCTTGACCTCCACAGTGCCGTCAAAGATCTCGGGCACTTCCAGCTCGAACAGGCGCTTGACAAGGCCGGGGTGGGTGCGGCTGATCATGACGCGGGGGCCGCGCTCGGTGCTGACCACGTCCACAACGTAGACCTGCAGGGTCTCGCCCTCGGTATAGACCTCGCCGGGCACCTGCTCGTTGCGGGGCAGGACAGCCTCGCCGCCCTTGCCCAGATCCAGAGCAACGATGCCCTTCTCGGGGTCAACGCGGGTGACGGTGGCCTGCACGATGTCGTGTGCACGGGACTGGATCTCGCTGAGCTGCTGGCTGCGCTCGGCCTCGCGGATGCCCTGACGGATGACATGCTTTGCAGTCTGTGCAGCAATGCGGCCAAAGTCCTTGGTCTTGAGCGGGGTGATGATGCGGTCGCCCACCTCGTAGGTCTTGCGGATCTTCTGTGCCTCGGTGATGCCGATCTCAGAATGCTCGTCGTACCAGTCCTCATCAGCCACAACGTCCTGGATCAGGGCCACATCAAAGCGGCCTGCGGCGGGGTCGATGTCCACCTTCACATGGTCTTCCTCCACCTCATAGTTCTTCTTGACGGCAATGATGATCGCCGCCTTGATCTTCTCGATCAGGTACTCTGCGGTGATGCCGCGCTCATGCTCCAGCATGGAGAGAGCTTCAAAAAATTCATTGTTCGCTGCTGCCATTTTTCGGGTTCCTCCTGTAATTTACTCTCTTATCTATGTTAATCAAACAGGTCTTCGTCGTCGCACAGGTTCACGCTGGCTGCGGCGTTCACCTCAAAGGTGACAGCGCCTGCATTGGTGTCCACCGTGACGGTGCTGCCCTCGCGGCCTGTCAGGATACCGGCAAACTCGCGCACGCCGTCGGCGTTCGGGCGAATGAGCTTTACCCGGACTTTCTGGCCCTTGAGGGCCTCGTAGTGCTCCGGGCGGGTGAGCTTACGGCCAAGGCCGGGGCTGCCAACCTCCAGATAATAGCTCTGGTCGATGGGGTCTGCCTCGTCAAGGATGGGGTCCAACGCATGGGAGACATCCGCGCAGGTGTCCGTATCCATGGTGCCGTCCTTGTCGATGAGCACGCGGAGATACCAGTCCGGACCTTCCTTTTCAAAAACCACATCCCACAGGCGCAGGCCCATGCCCTCCACGGTGGGGCGGACAAGCGCTTCGACTCTCTGGGCGGTGTTGCCGCCAGACTGCTTCGCCATAAAAAACCTCCATACAAACAAGAAACGCGGACCTTGCGGCCCACGTTTCAGGTTAAACTATATCGTACTACTAGAATATACCATACATCCCGCGATTATGCAAGCATTTTCGCAGATTTTTTTCGCCGCAGAGTCTTTTACAGCACCCAGACGCCGTCCCGGAACAGCTCCACGGTGCGGCCATCGCGGCATTTGCCGGTGATATGGCTGTCCTCGGCACCGATCATCACATCCTCATGCAGATGCGACTGGTTCATGCCGCGGGCCAACAGCTCCTCTTTGGAAAGCGCCGTGCCGCCCTTCGTGGTGCCGGGATAGCTGGCGCCAAAGGCGATATGACAGGCAGCGTTCTCGTCAAACAGCGTACTGTAGAACAGCTTTCCGCTGCGGTTGATGGGGCTGCTTGCAGGCACCAGTGCCACCTCGCCGATGCTGCGGGAGCCCTCATCCCCGTCCAGCAGACGGCCCAGCAGCAGCTGTCCCTGCTCGGCGTGGTAGTCCACCACCCGGCCCTTCTCAAAGGTGACGCGGAAGTTCTTGATGAGCTGGCCGTTGAACACATAGGGCTTGGTGCCATAGACGACACCCTCCACCTTATCTTTATGGGGCGCAGTGAACACCTCTTCCGTCGGGATGTTGGGCAGGAACACCACACCCTTTTCGCTTTTGCTGGCGGCGCTTTCCCACACAGCCTGATCCGCAAGACCCACGGTCAGGTCGGTGCCGTTGCTGCTTTCAAAATGCACGCTTTCCAGATCCAGCGCATTCATTTTGTCGCGCAGGGCAGAGAGCCGTTCCATATGGGCCTGCCACTCGCCCACCGGGTCGCCGCCGGTGACCCGGCAGACGTCAAAGATCAGCTTCCACAAAGCCTCCATGGCGGCGTCTGCGTCCAGCTCCGGGAAGATCTTCTTTGCCCACGGCACGCTGGGCAGAGCCGCAATGGACCACTGCACCCGGTCGTTCATGGTGTATTCCTGCCACTCTTCCATAAAGGCGCGGCGGGCGGCATTTACCCGGCTGATCTTGTTGCCATCCAATCCGGCATACAGCTCCGGGTCATCCGCAATGAGGTGCAGCACACACACGCCGCCCTCGCTTTCGGCATAGTCGAGATAACGGCGCAGCTGCCATGGCTTGTGGTCAGTCAGCGCTTCCTCGCTGCCCAGCTCCATGCGGGCGCGGGCCACAGCGTCATCGCTCCAGTTCACCTGCACATCCCGGGCACCGGCTTCGTAGGCGCTGCGCACGCACAGCCGCGCCAGCGGCGCGCCCTCCAGCGGGCAGTTGATGATGAGGGTCTGCCCGGGCTGCGGGTTCACCCCCACCCGGACGATGAAATCGGCATATTTTTTCAGCAGTTCGTCAAAGTTTTCCACGGTAGAACCTCCTGCGGTGTAGAAATCATGTTTTTCTGTTTTTCAGTATACCCGGTACAAGCCGTTCTGTCCAGTAAAAAGAAAACAGACACCTCCTACTGTTGAAAAAGCAGGAAACGTCTGTTATACTGTCTTTTGAGAGTGCTGTCTACATACGGCAGGCGGTCTATGCCTTTTCGGCCCTGCGTCGGGAAGGCGAACATTTTTGTCGTACCCCGACGCTTTGCAGCGAAGGGGGTGATGCTTCATGACGCTTTTAGAAACTCTAGCTCTGCTCACATTGCTTGCAACCGTGAGCTTTGGCATTTTCGATATCGCGTGGAAGATCTTCAATAACAAAAAATGACCGCCCTCAGCGTCCAAACCTGAGCGGTCATCTTTTGATTATCGCGCCGGAAAGGTACTGACCGTTTGCCAGACAGCACTTTCTTTATTTGTATTATAGCACAGCCCCGCCGAAATTGCAACGGCGGGGCTGTTTTTTATCGCCTGAAAGCGAATTTTTCTCAGAACTCGATCTTGCTCTCGATATAAGCTTTCAGCTCAGAGATGGGCATACGCACCTGCTCCATGGTGTCGCGGTCACGGACGGTGACGCAGTTGTCGGCAGCAATGCCCTTGGCCTCGTCGCCCACGGTATCAAAGTCCACGGTGATGCAGTACGGGGTGCCGATCTCGTCCTCGCGACGGTAACGCTTGCCGATGGAACCGGTATCGTCGTAATCCACCATGAAGTACTTGCTCAGCTCGTTGCGGATTTCCATGGCCTTCTCGCCCAGCTTCTTGCTCAGGGGCAGCACGGCGCACTTGTAGGGAGCCAGAGCCGGATGCAGATGCAGCACGGTGCGGATATCCTCCTTGCCCTTGCTGTCGGTCAGGTGCTCCTCGTCGTAGGCCTCGCACAGGAAGGCCAGCGCCACACGGTCGCAGCCCAGAGAGGGCTCGATGACGTAGGGGATGTAGTGCTCGTTGGTCTCGCTGTCGAAGTACTCCAGACTCTTGCCGGAAGCCTCCTGATGGCGGGTCAGGTCGTAGTTGGTACGGTCTGCAATGCCCCACAGCTCACCCCAGTCGGTGAACGGGAAGGCGTACTCGATATCGGTGGTAGCGCGGCTGTAGAAAGCCAGCTCTGCAGGCTCGTGGTCACGCAGGCGCAGATGCTCCTTCTTGATGCCAAGGCTCAGCAGCCAGTTCTCGCAGTAGTCCTTCCAGTAAGCGAACCATTCCAGATCGGTGCCGGGCTTGCAGAAGAACTCGCACTCCATCTGCTCGAACTCGCGGGTGCGGAAGGTGAAGTTGCCCGGGGTGATCTCATTGCGGAAGGCCTTACCCACCTGACACACGCCGAAGGGCAGCTTGCGGCGGGTGGTGCGCTGGATGTTGGCAAAGTTGACAAAGATGCCCTGTGCGGTCTCGGGACGCAGATAGCAGGTGGAAGAGCTGTCCTCGGTAACACCGATGGCAGTCTTGAACATCAGGTTGAACTTGCGGATGGGGGTGAAGTCATGCTTGCCGCAGACGGGGCAGACGATGTCCTCATGCTCTGCGATGAAGGCATCCATCTCGTCAAAGCTCATGGCATCCACATTCACCTCGGGGTGCTCTTCACCGATCAGCTTGTCGGCGCGGTGGCGTGCCTTGCAGGCGCGGCAGTCCAGCAGGGGGTCCGAGAAGCTGGACACATGGCCGGTGGTCACCCAGGTCTGGGGGTTCATGATGATGGCCGCATCCAGACCCACATTATAGGGGCTCTCCTGCACGAATTTCTTCAGCCATGCCTTTTTGACATTGTTCTTGAATTCGACACCCAGCGGGCCGTAGTCCCAGCTGTTGGCCAGACCGCCGTAGATCTCGGAACCGGGGAACACATAACCACGGTTCTTGCAGAGATTGACGATCATATCAAGGGTCTTTTCGCTCTGTTCCATTGTAGTACATCCTTTCCGTCCGCGGCTGGTTTGCCGTGTCGTTGTTGTATCGTTCCGGCAGCTTTCCCCACTGCCGGGCGTGCTTTTCAAAGGGAAAGCACAGTATCTTTACTGTACCATGTTTTGCGCCGCTTGTAAAGCCGAAAACCGGCCTGCTTGGGGGAACAGACCGGTTTTTGCTCTTATTTATGGTATTTCATTCCTGCATTGATGGTGCAGGCACGGTAGATCTGTTCCGTCAGCACAAGGCGGGCCAGCTGGTGGGGCATGGTAATGCGGCCCATGCTGAATTTGAGGGCCGCCGCCTTTTTCACCTCATCGGACAGGCCGTGGGACGAGCCGATCACAAAGGCCACATCCCCTGCCCCGCTGTTCGCGCGGTCCGCAAGGAACTGCGCCAGCTCGTCGGAGGAGATCTGCCTGCCCTCGATGCACATGGCCACGATGGCAGCACCCTTGCGCACGTTGGACAGGATGGCCTTGCCCTCCTTGTCCAGTGCCTTTTTTACCACGGCATCGGAAGCGTTTTTCTCTTCGATCTTCTCTTCCGGCAGTTCGATGATGCGGAAGGATGCAAAGGCGGCAAGGCGCTTCTGGTACTCGGCTACGCCCTCGGCGAAATATTTGGCATTCAGCTTGCCCACACAGATCAGGTCGATGTTTTGCATTGCAGTTTCCTCTTTTATATCGAAACGATTTAAAATTGTCTCCGCTTCGCTCTGGACGAGTTGTGGCACCCAGCGTCTGCTACGGCCCTTGAGCGGGCCTTGCATCCTGCTGGCCACGGCCCCAACAGCTCCTCCCTGCTTCGGCCGCAGGCCGCAGTCGTCGCCGTTGCAATATCAGCGGAAAAATTATTTTTATAATTTGCAGCTCCGAAACGACTGCGGTCGTTTCGGAGCTGCTTTTTCACGGGAGGGGTCGCTGCCGGAAAATGCATTTTTCCGCTGCACAACGGCTGCAAGCCAACAGCAGCAAGATGCCGTTTGCCGTTGCGGCCTTTCTTGTGAAAAGGCAAATTGGAAAAATCCGCAGATTTTTCCAATTTGCAATCCTTAAAATCAACTTCCGCTGAGAATGGCAGAGCGAAGCGGAGCCATTTCGCAATAAAAACGTTTTACAGCAGGCTCATCTGCTCGCCCTCGTCCTCCGCGCGGAGCAGCGCACCGGTGGCGGGCAGGCTGCGCACCCGGTAGCGGTGGGGGTTCGCCAGCTCCAGCGTGTCCGCCGGCACCACCGAAGCGATGGTCTGGTTCTTTTTCAGAGTGACCACCGCCACGCCCTGACTGTCGCGGGTGGTCTTTGCGGCGATCTGCGCCGTGCCCACCAGCAGCATCCGGCTGGCACTGGTGCGGATGGCAAGCTCGGTTTCCTCCGGCAGGAACAGCAGTGTTGCCAGCGGCTCCTTGTCGCAGTAGGCCTTCAGCAGCTTGCGGCGGTTCTGCTTGGTGGCGTAGGAGCTGAGGGGAATTTTCGCGCACTTGCCGCTGGCAAAGAAGAACAGCATAAAGCCGCTGTAATCGCCGGTGATGACCATGCACAGCACATTTTCGCCCTCGTCCATGCCCAGACGGCCCGGGATGAAAATGCCCATCTGGGCCACCTTGCCGTCCTCCAGCTCAGCCAGACGCACCTTGTACACCTGCTGCTTGTCGGTAAAGAACAGCGCCTCCACATTGTTGCGGGTCTCTACCTGCTGGATGATCTCGTCTCCCTCTTTCAGCTTGTGGGCACCGGCGGTGCGCAGGCTCTGGGGCGGGATCTTTTTAAAGTAGCCCTCCCGGGTAAAGAACACGGTTACGGGATAATCCGGCACAGCCTCCTCCTCGGCAGAGCCGTCCTCCTCCGGCAGGTCGTACAAAATCTCGCTGCGGCGGGGCTGGCCGTATTTTTTCGCTACATCGTTCAGTTCATTGATGATGATGCGGCGGATGCGGGCGGGCTTTGCCAGCACATCGTTCAGGTCGGCGATGTCCTTTTCCAGCTGTTCGATCTCGCCGGTGCGCTTGAGGATGTATTCCCGGTTCAGATGGCGCAGCTTGATCTCCGCCACATAGTCCGCCTGCACCTCGTCGATGCCAAAGCCGATCATCAGGTTGGGCACCACCTCGGTCTCTTCCTCGGTGGTACGGATAATTTTGATTGCCTTGTCGATATCCAGCAGGATGGCGGCAAGACCCTGCAGCAGGTGCAGGCGCTTTTCCTTGCCGTGCAGGTCATAATAGGTGCGGCGGCGCACGCACTCCACGCGGAAGGCCGTCCACTCCTTCAAAATTTCCCGCACACCCATGACCCGGGGCTGACCGGACACCAGAATGTTGAAGTTTGCGCTG
This sequence comes from Faecalibacterium sp. HTF-F, assembly GCF_023347535.1. Taxonomy (NCBI): domain Bacteria; kingdom Bacillati; phylum Bacillota; class Clostridia; order Eubacteriales; family Oscillospiraceae; genus Faecalibacterium; species Faecalibacterium wellingii. The sequence goes on along the minus strand of NZ_CP094473.1, from coordinate 692,928 downwards.
AAGCTGTCCTCCAGCGGGGTGGCCTTGAACAGCTTCGCCATCAGCTTGTCGGCATCCACGCCGCGCTTGAGGTCCAGCGTCAGCTTCAGGCCGTTCAGGTCGGTCTCATCGCGCATGTCGCTGATCTCCTTGACCTTGCCGGTCTTGACCAGCTCTGCGATCTTGTCCATAATGGCCTCCACCGTGGTGGTGGGCGGGATCTGGGTGACCTCGATCATGTTTTCGCCGGGCACCACGTTGTAGCGGGCGCGTACCTTCACGCTGCCGCGGCCGTTCTCGTAAATTTCACGCATCTGCGCTTCATCGTACAAGATCTGACCGCCGCCCACAAAGTCCGGGGCGGGCATGGTGGTGGAGATGTCGTGCTTTTCATCCTTCATCAAAGCCACGGTGGTGGCGCACAGCTCTGCCAGATTGAAGGAGCAGATGTTGCAGGCCATGCCCACCGCGATGCCCAGCGTGTTGTTGGCCAGAATGGTGGGGAATGTGACCGGCAGCAGGGTAGGCTCGGTGGTGGTGCTGTCGTAATTGGGCACAAAGTCCACGGTCTCCTTGTCGATATCCCGGAACAGCTCCTCGCACACACCCTCGAGCTTTGCCTCGGTGTAACGGGCAGCAGCGCAGGACATATCCCGGCTGTAGGCCTTGCCGAAGTTGCCCTTGCTGTCCACAAAGGGCACCAGCAGGCTCTCGTTGCCGCGGCCCATGCGCACCATGGTGTCGTAGATGGCGGCATCGCCGTGGGGGTTCAGGTGCATGGTGCTGCCCACGATGTTGGCAGACTTGGTGCGTGCGCCCTTGAGCAGGCCCATCTCGTACATGGTGTACAGCAGCTTGCGGTGCGCCGGTTTGAAGCCGTCGATTTCTGGCAGTGCGCGGCTGACGATGACGCTCATGGCGTAGGGCATATAGTTGGTTTCCAGCGTGCGGGTGATGGGGTCCTCCAGCACGCTGCCTGCGTTCAGAATTTCAACGCCGTCGCCCAGCTGCGGGCGCACCGGCTTTAAACTTTTCTTGGTCGATTTTCTAGGCATCTTCTAACCTCTTGACGATTTTAAATGGGCGCCGCTCTCGCTCTGCCCATATTCAGCGGAAAATATTTTTTATTTTTGCAGCTCAGGATGGCCTGCGGGCCATCCTGAGCTACTCTTTCACCGATGGAGCCGTTCCGGTTTTCTGCATTTTTCCCTTAAAATGCCGTGACCCGTTGGGGCCTTCTTCGTGAAAACGTGATTTGGAGCAGCCCGCAGGCTGCGACAAATCACCAAATTAAAATAACGTTACCTCTGTCATTGCCAGAGCGCAAGCGGAGGCAATTTAAAATCATCAGCTCACATCCAGATCGTCCAGATACTCTGCGCCGTGCTGCGCAATGTGTTCCTTGCGGCCTGCAAGGTTATCACCCAGCAGGATGTCGAACACCTGCGCGGTCTGCACCACATCGGTGGGCATCACTTTAATAAGGCGGCGGCTTTCCGGGTTCATGGTGGTCAGCCACATCATCTCGGGGTCGTTCTCGCCCAGACCTTTGGAGCGCTGGATGGTATATTTTTTCTCTCCGATCTCTTCCAGAAAAGCGGCCTTTTCCGGTTCGGTATAGGCAAAATAGGTGCGTTCCTTCGTGGTGATCTCGTACAAAGGCGACTCGGCGATATACACATAGCCCTTCTCGATCAGGGTCGGCGTCAAGCGGTAGAGCATGGTGAGCACCAGCGTGCGGATCTGGTAGCCGTCCACGTCGGCATCGGTACAAATGACGATCTTATTGAACCGCAGGTTGTCGAGGTTAAAGGTCGCCAGCTCCTTGTTGTGCTTGCCGCCCAGCTCCACGCCGCAGCCCATCACCTTGATGAGATCCACGATAACGTCCGACTTGAAGATGCGGGCATAGTCCGCCTTCAGGCAGTTCAGGATCTTGCCGCGGATGGGCATGATGGCCTGATACTCGCTGTCCCGGCTGGATTTGACCGCACCCATAGCGGAATCGCCCTCCACGATGTACAGCTCCCGGCGGGAGGCGTCCTTGGTGCGGCAGTCCACGAACTTCTGCACCCGGTTGGCAAGGTCGATCTGGGTGGACAGTGTTTTTTTGATGCTCTGGCGCGTTTTTTCAGCATGTTCGCGGCTTTGTTTGTTCACCAGCACCTGCTGGCAGATCTTCTGGGCCTCCTCCGGTTTTTCCAGAAAATACACTTCCAGATAATGCTTGAGGAAGTCGGTCATGGCCTGCGAGACGAATTTGTTGGTGATGGCCTTTTTGGTCTGGTTCTCGTAGCTGGTGCGGGTGGAAAAGCTGGAGGACACATACACCAGACAATCCTGCACGTCCTGAAAGCTGATGGCGCTCTCGCCCTTTTTGTACAGATTCTTTTCCTTCAGGTACTTGTTGATCTGGTAGACAAAGGCGGTGCGCACCGCATGCTCCGGGCTTCCGCCGTGTTCCAGCCAGGAGGAGTTGTGGTAATATTCCAGCAGCTGCACCTTATTGGAAAAGCAGAAGGCTGCGCTCATGCGCACCTTGTAGTCCGGCTGGTCCTCGCGGTCCCGGCCCACAGCCTCGCTCTCGCAGCTGAACACCGGGGTCAGGGTATCCTCCCCGGCGGTTTCGGCCACATAGTCCGCAATGCCGTTCTGGTAGCACCAGCTCTCCTTCCAGGGCTTGCCGGTGGCAGGGTCTTTTTCCTTTTCATCGGTAAAGTTGAGGGTAAGCCCTGCATTGACCACGGCCTGACGGCGCAGCACATCCTTATAGTAGCTGCCGGGCACATCGATGTCGGTGAACACCTCATCGTCCGGCTTCCAGTGGATGATGCTGCCGGTGCGGCGGCCCTTGTATTCCTCTTTGTGCAGGCCGCCCACGTTCTCGCCCTTTTTAAAATCAAGGTGATAGTGGCAGCCGTCACGGTAGATATCCGCCGTCATCCACGCAGAAGCATACTGGGTAGCACACAGGCCCAGACCGTTCAGGCCAAGGCTGAACTCATAGTTATCCTCGCCTTCGCCGTACTTGCCGCCTGCATACATCTCACAGAACAGCAGCTCCCAGTTGTAGCGGCCCTCGCCGTTGTTCCAGTCCACAGGCATGCCGCGGCCAAAGTCCTCCACGATGACGCTACCGTCCTTGCAGCGGGTGACGTTGATGGTGTCGCCGTGGCCGTCGCGGGCTTCATCGATGGAGTTGGAGACGATCTCAAAGATGGAGTGGGCACAGCCCTCCACGCCGTCCGAACCAAAGATGACGGCCGGGCGCTTGCGCACACGGTCGGCACCTTTCAGAGAAGTGATGCTCTCGTTGCCATATTCCTGTTTTTTTGCCATGCTGCTCCTCCCGGCCCCGCTCTCTTTTAAAAAACGGAGCCGTCTTGCTTCAAATCAAAACGCCTTTGCTCTTTTTGCTTATATATAAGTATACGCAAGAGTAAAGAGCAAAAGCGCCTGTGTTCTTTTTCTATTATTAAACCATAGGTTGTTAATCTTGTCAAATGTTCTTTGCGCATCCTTTTGATCACCTTTCTGTTCAAAAAAGTCGTTCTTATTTTGTGCGATAAAGCGACCAAAATCAAGAAAGTTTTAATTTTCTTGAAAAAATTTGAATTTACCCCTTTACAAAATCGAAATTTCAGGTATAATAATCATCGTCCGGTGCGCCTCTGTAGCTCAGTCGGTAGAGCAGGGGACTGAAAATCCCCGTGTCATTGGTTCGATTCCGATCGGAGGCACCAGTCAAGGAAACCCAGCAGGGTTTCCGAATATGCGGCCGTAGCTCATCTGGTAGAGCGCCACCTTGCCAAGGTGGAGGTAGCGAGTTCGAGCCTCGTCGGCCGCTCCATAACGGAGCAGCAAAAGTTGCTCCAATATGGCCCGGTAGCTCAGTTGGTTAGAGCACCAGCCTGTCACGCTGGGGGTCGTCGGTTCGAGCCCGATCCGGGTCGCCACCAAGAAAGCGCGAGCTTTCACCTACTTTGAAACTTGTTTTCAGGGCATCAGAAATGATGGGTGCAAGGTAAAATGCACCGAATATGCGGCCGTAGCTCATCTGGTAGAGCGCCACCTTGCCAAGGTGGAGGTAGCGAGTTCGAGCCTCGTCGGCCGCTCCAATGGAGTGGTATTCATCACTCCCTATATGGTGACGTGGCCAAGTGGTAAGGCAAGGGTCTGCAAAACCCTCATCCACCAGTTCAAATCTGGTCGTCACCTCCAAAAGATTCCCGGAAGCTTCGGCTTCCGGGATTTTTTTGTTTTGCGTTGTTCCCGGAATGATTATCGCCGGTTTAGCTGGATTTGCAAACGGGAAGGTGCTACAATGGCTATACTGCTATAGAAAGGAGCTGACGCCATGCCCACCGAAAACCATACCACCCTCACCCCGGATACGCCGGTGCGCTACCTGAAGGGCGTCGGCCCCAAGACCGCCGAGCGGTTCGAGAAGCTGGGCATCGTGACGCTGGCCGACCTGCTGTGCCACTACCCCCGCAGATATATCGACTTCACGAAGCCCTACTCCATCGCAGAGGCCCCCGCCGATGTGGAATGCGTGGTAAAGGCCGAGGTATTCGCAAAGCCCGGCGGGCGCATCCTGCCGGGCGGGCGGCGGATGGAGCGCATCACTGCCGGGGACGATGTGTCCAGTCTGGAGATCACATGGTTCAATAATCCCTATGCCGCCCAAAAGCTGCAGCTGGGGCAGGAATACTATTTTCAGGGCATCGTTACCGGCGGGATGCTGCGCCGCCAGATGGTCAACCCGCAGGTGCGCACAGCCGAGCAGATCAAGGCTTCTCCCTTTGAAGCCGTCTACCCCCAGACTGAGGGCCTGACCAGCAATGCCATTGCCAAATGTGTGCGTCAGCTTCTGCCCCACGCAGAGCTGCTGCCCGACCCGCTGCCGCCGGAAATGCTGGCAAAATACCGTCTGCTCTCCAAGGCAGATGCCGTGCGGGCCATCCACTGCCCTGCCACGGAAGAGCAGGCCTATGCCGCCCGGCGGCGGCTCATTTACGAAGAGCTGCTGGTGCTGCAGCTGGGCATTGGCCGGATGAAAAACCGGGGTGCCGCTGCCACCGGTGCCCCCATGCAGCTTGCCGACCCGTCCCCGTTCTGGGCCAGTCTGCCCTTCTCCCCCACCGGTGCCCAGCGCCGGGCCGTGAGCGAGATTCTGGCCGACATGGCGGGTCAGACCTCCATGAACCGCCTTTTGCAGGGCGATGTGGGCAGCGGCAAAACGCTGGTGGCGGCTGCCGCCATCTGGGCGTGCATCCGGGCGGGGTATCAGGCCGCGCTGCTGGCCCCCACCGAAATTTTAGCCGCCCAGCACGCCGAGGGCCTGAACCGGATGCTTGCCCCCTTCGGGATGCGGGTAGCCCTGCTGACCGGCGGCATGAAGGCCGCTGCACGACGCACCACGCTTGCCGCCATCCGGAACGACGAAGCCGACCTTGTGGTGGGCACCCACGCCATCCTCAGCGAGGGCGTAGAATTTGCCCGGCTGGGTCTTGCCGTGATCGACGAGCAGCACCGCTTTGGGGTGCGGCAGCGCGGGATGCTGGCCGAAAAAGCCGCGAACCCGCATCTGCTGGTGATGAGCGCCACTCCCATCCCCCGCACGCTGGGCCTGCTCATCTACGGCGACCTGGACATCTCCATCCTGGACGAGCTGCCGCCGGGCCGCACACCGGTCAAGACCCGATGCATCACCGGAAAAAAGCGGCGTGACCTCTATCATTTTCTCGATCAGGAGATCGGCAGAGGGCGGCAGGTGTATCTGGTGTGCCCGGCCATTGAGGATGTGCCGGATGGCGGACTGAACGCCGTCAAGAGCTACTACGAGGACATTGCCAAGGCCCTGCTGCCGGACCGCCGGGTAGGCCTGATGCACGGCAAGCTGAAGCCCAAGGAGAAGGCCGCCGTCATGGAGGACTTCAAGGCCGGACGTCTGGACGCACTGGTGTCCACCACCGTCATTGAGGTGGGCGTGGATGTGCCCAATGCCAGCGTAATGGTGATCGAAAACGCAGAGCGCTACGGCCTGAGCGCTCTGCACCAGCTGCGCGGCCGCGTGGGACGCGGCGCTGCGGAAAGCTGGTGTTTCCTTGTCAGCGACAACCAAAGCGAAAACGTACAAAAACGGCTGAAATTTTTGTGCAGCACCACGGACGGCTTTGCGGTGGCGCAGTACGATCTGGAGACCCGCGGCCCCGGCGACTTTTTCGGCAGCCGCCAGCACGGCCTGCCCACCCTGCAGATCGCCGACCTGATGAACGACACCCGCACCCTTCACGCCGCCCAGAGCGAGGCCGCCGCCATGCTGGCAGAAGACCCTCTGCTGGAAGCGCCGGAGCACGCGCTGCTGGAACAGCAGGTGCAGCAGATGTTCGAGAAAGCCGGAGCCATGAACTGATCCGGAGTTTTTTGCGTACAAACAGCATCAAATGCAAAAGCCGCTGCACGGCTGGTGCAGCGGCCCCTGTTATCGAACGGAACGCTTTGCGTGCCGTTCGCCCATGCTTATCACATCGCAGAACACGCAGCGGCTTTTGGTGGAAAGCTGGGTATCCTTATGATAGCAGCCAAAAAACCACTTGTCGTAGGTCAGCTTCAACAAAATTTTATCCAGAAAACTGTGCAGCTGGTTGTTCTCGCCGCTGGCAAGGGCGGTAAAATCCAAAAATCTGCTTGGCGCATCGTGGGTCAGCACATAATCCACTTTGTAATCGCAGGCTGCAAGGTTCTCCTCACAGAAGACGTATTCCTCATCCGAGGGCATTTCTTCCTTCCACCAGTTCACGCCGGGTTCCCGGTCCTCCCGGTCCTGACTTTCCGCACCGCCAAAGCACAGATACTTTTTTCCTTCCAGTTCCAGCACGCTGCCGCGGCACACATGGTACACATTGCCGCCCAGTGCCTGCACCTTGCCGCCAAAGCGTTCCTCGGTGGGATACTGCTTCAAAAGATCATAGTTTTCGTGGCTGCCGTCCAGAAACAGCAGGGTATACGGGCGCTTGCGCAGCCAATCCAGCTTTTTCTGTTCCTCCCTGCTGCCGTCCCACACAAAACCAAAATCGCCCAGCACCACCACGGTGTCCCGTTTGCCCAGCCAGCGCAGCTTGCCATGTTTGAAGCGGTCGATATCGCCGTGGGTGTCCCCTGTCAGATATACCATTCCTGTCCTCCCTGACCGGATGTGAAATCGGCACAATAAGCCTTGTCACACCCCGCCAAACCTGTTATTATAAAGAATACAGCCTTCCGCTGTGATCTCGTTCTTACCCGGCGCACGGCGCTTGTGCCGTGCTGCCTGTTGTTTTATATTATCGCTTTTTAAAGGAATTGTCCACATGAAACGTATTTTTGCACTGGTTTTGTCGTTCGCTGTCCTGTTCAGCTGCCTGCTTCTGCCTGCCGGCGCCATGTTCGACCCCACCCCGGTCTATCAGGTGCAGGCGCAGAGCGCCTACATCGTCAACACTGACACCAACATCATCGTCTACGATAAGGACAGCGCAAAGCAGGTACCGGCCGGCGGCCTGACCAAGTATATGACCGTCGCCCTGCTGCTGACCAACTACGCCGACCATCTGGACGACACCTTCCAGATGCCGTTCGCCATTTCGGATTATGTATACAACACCAACAACGCCGACATGCGTTCCAACGAGACCTTCACCTACCGGGAAGCCGTCTACGCCATGCTGACCCGCAACGCCAACGAAGCCGCCATGGGTCTGGCCTACACCCTTTCCGGCGGCGATCTGGCCGGTTGGGTGAGCCAGATGAACACCCTGTCCCAGCGCATCGGCACCACCGGCAGCACATGGACCGACGCCTGCGGCATCGACAGCGGCAATGTGACCTGCGCCGTGGATATGTACCTGATCCTGCGCTATCTGATGAGCTTCGATGCCTTTGCCGAGATCTCCGGTGCTCCCACCTTTACGATGCCCGCCAAGGAAAAGCACCGGTCCTCCTCCATTCTGGTCAGCCAGAACGCCGCGCTGAGCAAATCCAGCGGCGGCAAATACTACCGCAGCGCCATGCAGGGCGGCATGTGCGATGTGACCGCCTTTAAAAACGACAGCGGCCGCCAGAGCTATGTTTCATGGGCCAACAAGGACGGTGCAACCTATATTTTCTGCGTGATGCAGAGCCCCGACACCTGCGACGATTTCGGCTACGCCAACCGCCGCCCCGCCCTGTACGAGACCGTGAAGCTGATGGACTGGGTGTTCGACAGCTTTTCCATTCAGGCCGCGCTGGATACCGACCTTACGCTGGCCGAGATCCCGGTGAAGTATTCCTCCGACACCAGCTCCCTGCAGCTGTACCCCGCCGACAGCATGATGACCCTGCTGCCCTCCACCGGTGACGGCAGCGTGACCCAGAAATATTTTCATCTGCCGGATGCGGTCAGTGCGCCCATCCAGCAGGGCGATGTGGTGGGCACCGTGGAACTGAAGCTGGCCGGTGAGACCATCGGCGTGGTGGACCTGATCGCCGGGCAGGATGTCAGCCTGAACCCGCTGCTGTTCACGGTGGCCCGGTTCCGGGAGTTTCTGGGCAGTCTGTACCTCAAAGTTGTGATAACGCTAAGTATTATCTCTGCCGCAATTTACTTTTTGTGGACGTTCCTGAACGGCTGGAACCGCCGCAAGCCCACCAGAAAGATCCACCGTCGCTGAGTTTTGCACCGTTCAGCCGCACTTTGTGGAAAAAGTGATGCAAAAAGCCCCGCCAGCCTTTTCAGGATGACGGGGCTTTTGGTTGCGCCAGCAGGAGTCGAACCTACGATGGGGGAGTCAAAGTCCCCTGCCTTACCGCTTGGCGATGGCGCATCGTGCAAGATATTATACCATATTCTTTGTTTTTCCACAAGAGGAAGGCTCCACTTTTCCGCTTTTGCGGCCATCCTCCGCAGCCTTTTGTGCTGCACGATTTGTAAAAAAGCGGTTTTTTTCATTCCTGCAGCAAAATCCGCCCGATTTGTTGCACTTTTGTTGCGCTCTGTGTGGTAAAAATAAATTTGAATAAACCTCCTCATCCCGACTTTTTCGTCTGCTGCCCTGTGGCGGGGAGACACGAGGTCTGTTCTGGTGTTTCCGCAGTCGGCTGCACCATCCCCCAACTCGTCAGGAAAGTGAGGAGTCCTATGAAAAAGATCCTGAAAATGCTGGTTCTCGGCCTGCTCAGTGCGGCGCTGCTGTGTTGTGCACTGCCCTCTGCCTTTGCCGCAGAGCAAAAGGACGCACAGATCTACACCATTGGTCTGGATGCCATGGGCGGCACCAGCTCTGTTGTAGCCGTTACCACCAACCTGAACGGCAAGCTCAGCGCTCTGCCCGCCCAGCCCACGCTGGACGGCTACACCTTTGATGGCTGGTACACCGAGACGGTGGGCGGCACAAAGGTCACCACTTCAACGGTGTTCACAGGGGATACCACCGTGTATGCCCACTGGACCGTCAAGAGCACCGCCGCTTCCAGCAGCACCAGCACCTCCAAGCCCGCTCAGCCCGAGCAGACGGAACAGGATGACGGCATGACCCTGAGCATCCTTACCGTTGCCGGTGCCCTGCTCACCACGCTGGCCGTGGCTGCCTTTATGTAACAACCTGTTTTCGCCTTACACTTCATCAAACCATCAATCGAAAGGAAGATCCCCATGTCTGTTATGAAACTGCCTGCTAATTACGCCGTCATCAACGAAGAGGAAATGGTCTATCTGGACGGCGGTGCCAGCGACCTGTACAACAACTTCCTGAATGTGGGCAAGGTGTTCAACGCCATCGCCCGCATCTTCTCGGGTGCAAGCTCCATCATCAACAACGTCAACGTGATCTATCAGTCCTTCCTGACCCTGAGCGACCTGCTGAAGGGCTTCTGAGCATCTCCGCGTTTTCTGTAATTTTCAAGAACTGTTCTCGTTTAGGGGACAGTTCTTTTTGTTTTCATCCATTCTTTCAATCTTTCGCAGCAGCACTCCATTTATTGGAAAATATTTTTTATGATTTTTGCAGAAAGACGCATAAATCAGCCCTTTTTTGTTGCGCTTCTGTTGCACTTTGTGTGTTAGTATTGTTACACATCGTATGCTATCCTATAGATTGTGCGTTTGACTTTTAAATATACGCAGTCCGGTGGAATGACGGTATCTCAAAGCCGTCATTTTCACAACGGAAAATTTGTGTTTGACAGCTTTTTCCGGTCGCTCAGACCATCTTTTGCGGAGAAACAGACCATTATGCCAGACCGTGAACTGCGGCGGATGCGCCGCGCCGAATTAGTTGAGATCATTCTGGCCCTCAAGCAGACCGAGGACAGGCTCCGGGCAGAGAACGCTGCCCTGTCTGCCCAGCTGCAGGAGCGTCAGATCCATATTGAAAACGCCGGTTCCATTGCGCAGGCCGCGCTGGAGCTGAACAAGGTGTTTGAAGCCGCACAGGCCGCTGCGGACGAGTATGTTGCATCGGTGCGCGCCGCAAACAAAAACACTGATGCCGCTGCCAATGCCCTGCGGGCACAGGCTGAGGCCGAGGCGGAGCAGATCCTTGCGCAGGCCCAGACCGAAGCCGCGAACCTGAAGGCTCGCACCCGGAAAGAGTGTGACGAGCAGGCAGAGGCTGCGGCGCGCAGCCGTGCCCAGACCGAGGCCGACTGCAAGGTCATGCTTGCGCGGACCCAGCAGGAGATTCGGCAGCGCTGGGCCGCTTTTGACCGCCGCGCCAGCGAGCTGCTGGACGGCTACCACAGCACGGAGTTCCTGCCGGAGGAGCGTGCCGACAAATGAAAGAACAAAAGATCAGGTTCACGCCTATCCCCTCCACCGCCGAGGTGAAGGCAGAGCGTGACCGACTGGCTTACCGCCGCCGCTACCTCCGCGTGCTGCGCAGCACGGTGTATGCCCTGCTGGTGGTTGCAGCCGTTGCGGTGCTGTTGGCCACCCTGTTTTTGCCGGTGCTTCAGGTCTCCGGCGACAGCATGAATCCCACCCTGCAGGATAAGGACATCATCCTGCTGGTCAAGACCGGCGACATGAAAACCGGCGACCTGTGCGGTTTTTACTGGCAGAACAAGCTTCTGCTCAAGCGTGTCATCGGCCTGCCGGGCGACGTGATCACGCTGGATGAGGACGGCGTTGTCACCGTGAACGGTCAGACGCTGGACGAGCCATACGTGGACGAGCTGGCCTTGGGGGAATGCGACATCAAGTTCCCCTATCAGGTGCCGGAAAACCGCTATTTTGTGCTGGGTGACCATCGGGCCACCTCCATCGACAGCCGCAGCAGTGTGATCGGCTCGGTGGAAAAAAGCCAGATCGTGGGCAAGGTCTTTCTGAGGGTCTGGCCCTTGTCCGGTTTTTCGCTGATGTCCTAGTCCCGGCGGGGCCGGTATTACTTTGTAACAGCAGACGGCACAGCTATAACGCTTACCGCTCTGGTGTGCTGGGTCTGCAGAGTGTGCGGATGTGGAGGGCAGGGCTGCACCCTTCTTACGCAGCGGCAAGATCATTCCTGCGCTGTATGTGGACCCGATATAGGAATCAAAAGCAAAAATTGAGAGGAGTTTTTACAAACGATGAAGAAGACGTTCAAAAAACTCATGGCGGCTCTGCTGGCTGTTGCCCTGCTGTGCGCCATGGCGGTGCCTGCGTTTGCGGCGGATGCCCCGGGCAGCATCACAATCAACAATGCCGTTTCCGGTAAAACTTACAATGTTTACCGCATTCTGGACATCGCTACTCACAATGACGGATACACCGGCATTGTTTATAAGACGAATGATAAGTGGTCTAACTTTATCAATAGCGCCGACGTCAAATCCAAATACTTTACTGCCGTCGGCAATGATGGTGTCATTACTGTTAAGGATGGTCTGAACGCTGATGATGCCAAGGCGCTGGCTGTTTCTGCAAAAGCATGGTTGGGCGCTCACACTGACATCACAGCAGATGCCACCGCCATCACGGCCACTTCCAGCACGGTGAATTTCACCAACTTGGAACTGGGCTACTATCTGGTCGTTTCTTCCGGCTGGGATGAAGCTGTAGAAGTTGTCTGTTCTCTGGACACTACCAAGCCTGATGTTGAAATCAACGAAAAGAATGGTAAGCCTACCATCGATAAGAAGATCGTTGAAAACAGCAACACTGTTGAAAACAACACTGCCGGTATTGGCGATTACGTTCAGTTCCAGATCACCGTTAACGTTATTGATGGTCAGCCCAGCAACTACGTGATTCACGATAAGATGAGCGCTGGCCTGACTTTTGTCAACAACACTGAGCATCCTGTTGTGGTCAAGGTTGGCTCTCGTACTCTGAACACCACAGAGTACGGCTTTATTGATCCCATCATTGATGGCTGTGCTTTTGAACTGAAGATCAACGATGGCATTCTGAAGTCCAACGATGTGGTCACTGTTACTTACTACGGTCAGATCACTTCCTCGGCTGTGATCAACGGTGACAACACCAATGAGGCCAAACTGACTTACGGCACAAACGGTTACAGCACTTGGGAGAAGACCACGACCAAAGTCTTTGGCTTTAAGGTCTTTAAGCACGCTGGCACTGATAAGGAGAACCTGCTGCCCGGCGCAGAGTTCCGTCTCTACAAGACTGTCAACGGGAAAAACTACTATGCTCAGTTCGATGCCAACGGCCTGCTGACCAGCTGGACCACCGACGCTGCCGCTGCTGGTGTTACGATGACCTCCAACGATAAAGCCGAACTGGTTCTGAACGGTCTGGATGCTGGCACCTACTACTTGGAAGAAACTAAGGCTCCCGATGGCTACAACAAACTGACCGCCCCTGTTACCGTTACCATCAGCAAGGAAGGCGTTGTCTCCCCTGCTGAAAACGGCACCGTATACGTTTCCAACAACACCGGTGCTACCCTGCCCTCCACCGGCGGCATGGGCACCACCCTGTTCTACGTTATCGGCGGCGGCCTGATGGTGGCAGCAGTGGTCCTGCTGGTCACCAAAAAACGCATGGAGAACAAGTAATTCTTCTCCCCGGAAAAGTCCTATAGCAACAGGAGATGCGGAGGTCTTGCGGCCTCCGCATCCTTTCCTTAATCTTATAACATTAGGGAGCAGCCCATGAAAAAGAACAAAAGCACCATCATCCTGATCCTCGTCTTTTTCGTGGGTCTATCCGTGATGTTATACCCCACCATCAGCGACTATGTCAACCAGCTGCACCAGACCCGTGCTGTGGCCAACTACGCCGCCGATGTGGATAAGCTGTCGGATGCGGATTACACCGCCTATTTTGAAGCGGCCGATGCCTTCAATGCGCAGATCGCCGCAGACCCGGATGCCCTGTATTTTCCGGACCGGTTCCCGTCCTACGAGAGCACGCTGGACGTGACCGGAACCGGCATCATGGGCTATATCACCATTGAAAAGATCGGCGTGGAGCTGCCCATCTACCACGGCACCAGCGATGCCGTGCTGCAGGTGGCCGCCGGTCATCTGGAGGGCACCAGCCTGCCGGTGGGCGGTGCCAGCACCCACGCGGTCATTTCGGCCCACCGGGGCCTGCCCAGCGCCAAGCTGTTCACCAATCTGGATCAGCTGGAAGTGGGCGACACCTTCACCATCACGGTGCTGGACCGGACTCTCACCTACGAGGTGGACAACATTTCCATCGTCCTGCCCACCGAGACCGACAGCCTGAAGGTGTCGGAGGGCAAGGACTACGTCACTCTGATGACCTGCACGCCCTACGGCATCAACACCCACCGGCTGCTGGTGCGGGGACGCCGCATCACCACGCCGGACAAGCTCAAGCACATCCGTGTGACCTCCGACGCCATCAAGATCGAGCCCATCCTCACCGCGCCCATCATGGCACTGCCCCTGCTTCTGGTGCTGCTGTTCTGGCTGCTGTTCGCTCCCAGCAAACGCAGCTCCGCAAAGGGCAAAACGCACAAAACCCACGAAACGCACTGAGGAGCCGCTTTTATCCGCGGCTTTGCACGGAATAAGTTTTTCAACAAAAAAGCATCTGCAGCCGTAATGACTGCAGATGCTTTTTTTGCCTGTTCAGCGGTCCTCCCAGAGGGAGAGCCGGTTTTATTTACTGCTGTGCCTGCTGCTCGGCGCGCTTGGCTTCCAGAGCCAGAATGGCGTCGCGGCGGCTCAGGTTGATGCGGCCCTGCTGGTCGATGTCGGTCACCTTGACCACGATGGCATCACCCACGGCCACAACATCCTCCACGCGCTCCACACGCTTGGTGTCCAGCTTGGAGATGTGCACCAGACCTTCCTTGCCCGGTGCGATCTCCACGAAAGCACCAAAGTTCATCAGGCGGGTCACCTTGCCCTTGTAGATGGCACCGATCTCGGGGTCCTCCACAATGGTCTTGATGGTAAAGATGGCGCGCTTTGCGTCCTCCTGATTCACGGCAGAGACGAACACATGGCCGTCCTCCTGCACATCGATCTTGCAGTTGCAGGTAGCGCAGATGTCCTGAATGACCTTGCCGCCCTTGCCGATGACGTCCTTGATCTTATCGGTGGGGATCATCATGCTGAACATCTTGGGTGCGTAGCGGCTCAGTTCGTGGCGGGGCTCTGCGATCACCGGTTTGATGATCTCGTCCAGAATATACAGGCGGCCCTTGCGGCACTTCTCAAAGGCCTCGGCAATGATGTCGTAGGTCAGGCCGTCGATCTTAATGTCCATCTGGATGGCGGTGATGCCCTTGCGGGTGCCGCCCACCTTGAAGTCCATATCGCCGTGGAAGTCCTCCACGCCCTGAATGTCCAGCATGGTCATCCAGCGGTCGCCCTCGGTGATCAGGCCGCAGGAAATGCCGGCAACGGGTGCCTTGATGGGCACGCCTGCGTCCATCAGTGCCAGCGTAGAGCCGCAGATGGATGCCTGAGAGGTGGAGCCGTTGGAAGAGAGCACCTCAGACACGCAGCGGATGGTGTAGGGGAACTCTTCCAGAGAGGGCAGCACCGGCACCAGAGCACGCTCTGCCAGTGCGCCGTGGCCGATCTCGCGGCGGCCGGGGCTGCGCGGTGCGCGGGCCTCGCCCACAGAGTACGGCGGGAAGTTATAGTGATGGATATAGCGCTTGGTCTGCTCGTCGGTCAGATCGTCCATCAGCTGGTTGTCCTTGGTGCCGCCCAGGGTGCAGGTGGTCAGCACCTGGGTCTGGCCGCGGGTGAACATGCCGGAGCCGTGCACGCGGGGCAGGATGCCCACCTCAGCAGCCAGCGGGCGGATCTCGTTGATGCCGCGGCCGTCCACACGCTTGCCCTCATCCAGCAGCCAGCGGCGCACCACGAACTTCTGCATCTTGTAGCTCACGAGGTCGAGGTCAGCAGCGGTCAGGTCGGGGTACTCCTCGGCGATGCGGTCCATGATGGGCAGCAGGGCGGCGTCACGCACGTTCTTGTCGTCGGTGTCCATGGCGGCCTTGAAGTCGTCCAGATACTTGTTCTGGATGGCGTGGAACACGTCCATATCCAGACCCACCACCTGAAAATCGATCTTCGGCTTGCCGCGCTCGGCCACGATCTTGTTGATGAACTCGATGATCTTTTTGATCTCCACGTGAGCGGCCTTGATGGCGTTCAGCATGGTGTCCTCGTCCACCTCGTTGGCGCCGGCTTCGATCATCACGATCTTGTCCATGGTGGCGGCAACAGTCAGGGCCAGATCGCTCACCTTGCGCTGTTCCTGCGTGGGGTTCAGCACGATCTCGCCGTCCACCAGACCCACCTGCACGCCGCCGATGGGGCCGTTCCACGGGATGTCGGACACAGCAGTGACCAGAGAGGCACCGATCATACCGGCGATCTCGGGGCTGCAGTCCGGGTCAAGGCTCATCACGGTCATGGTGATGCACACGTCGTTGCGCATTTCCTTGGGGAACAGCGGGCGCATGGGGCGGTCCACCACGCGGCTGGTCAGGATGGCGCGCTCGCCGGGGCGGCCCTCGCGGCGCATAAAGCTGCCGGGGATGCGGCCTGCGGCGTAGAGCTTTTCCTCATACTCCACGTTCAGGGGGAAGAAATCCACGCCCTCGCGGGGCTTGGGGCTCATGACCACGTTGCACATGACGCAGGTCTCGCCGTAGCGGATCAGTGCACTGGCGTTGGACAGGCCGCACATCTTGCCCATTTCTACCTTGAACGGGCGGCCGGCCAGCATGGTCTCGTAGACCTTGAAGTTTTCAAAGGTCTCTTTGCGGGAACCAAATTCAATTGCCATTGTTTTTGCCTCCTTGTTTTTGCGGATCTTTTATTCTCCAAAGGCTGCGGCACGCGCATCATAGCAATAAATCCAGCGTCCCTGCCTGCAGGCACAGGCGCTCGATTTACTGCTGCAACACGCTGCCGCCGCCATTTGTACAGAAAATATAAAAAGCAAAAGGCAGGCACCTTTGCGGTACCTGCCCTCTGTTTAAATTACTTACGCAGACCCAGAGTTGCGATCAGAGCACGGTAACGCTCGATGTCCTTCTTCTGGAGATAAGCCAGCAGATTGCGGCGGCGGCCAACCATCTTCATCAGGCCGCGGCGGCTGTGGTGATCGTTCGGGTTCTTCTTCAGGTGCTCGTTCAGCTCGTTGATGTGAGCGGTCAGCAGAGCGACCTGGACTTCGGGAGAGCCAGTGTCCTTCTCGGTCAGAGCGACTTTGGCCATAACTTCCTGCTTGTTCATAGTAACATACCTCTTTATAAAATTTTATGTGCCAATGGAACAGCGGCGGGAAACGGCATTCCCAAAAGCGGGCATACTCCCAGCCCCGTACCACGGTAACAGATACAGTATACCAGAACCCTGTGCAAAATGCAAGGATATTTTTTGCATCCTGCCTTTATTTTTTTACGTACTGGTGCCAATACAGCTGCACCTCCGGCAGCTTTTTCCTGCGCAGCAGAAATGCGGTGGGGATCAGGTACAGCAGCACCGACAGAAGCATGGAGGCATCGTAGCCGCTCACGGCTTCGGCCACCGTGGTGGTGCCGTACAGCCCGCCGATGAGCATGGAGGAGATGTCCATTGCGCCGTGCAGGAACACCGTCACCCAGAGGTTGCCGGTGCGGAAGTAGACTGCGGCAAACAGCGTGCCCAGCGAAGCCGCAAACACGCACTGCATCAGCACGCCGAAAGGTGCCGAGCCCAGAATATTGGTCAGGTGCGCCGCACCAAACAGCACGCCGGACAGCAGGCAGGCCTTCCACACACCGGCGCGGCTGGTGCCGAAGTGTTCCAGCAGGGTCTGGGCGATGACGCCCCGGAAGATGAACTCTTCCGCCACGCCCACCATGGCCATGTTGGCCAGAAAGGTGCAGATGCGCACAGCGGGCTGCAGCGTGCCATTCTCCGGCCGGCCCAGCAGCAGCGAGCCAAAGGTGTTGTAGCCGATGAACACCAGCGGGTACATGCCCACCAGCAGGCCGTTGAAAAAGCCGCTGCCGCGGCGGCGCAGCAGCCCGGCACGGTCTGTCCGCACCAGAAACAGCACCGCTATCAATGCGCCCACCAGTTCCTGCAGGGTGCTGTAGAGGTATGTATCCAGTGCAGAAAAATCTGCCCGGAGCAGCACCAGCACAATGGTAAAGATCAGGTCGGTGACAAACAGGCTTGCCAGAAAGACCACTTCGGCCAGAACACAGAATACGATCGGGTGCGCAGTGCGCAGTCGTTTGAGCATGAGGTACCCTCCTGAAATGTTGATAGCTCTATTCTAACACACTTTGCCGCAAAACGATATAGCCAACACAAAAAAGCAAGTGCCCCGCATCTCCATCAAAAATTTCCGGTCTTTGATGAAAAGCGCTGCGCTTGCTTTGATGTCAGAACAGCAGTTTCAGAACGCCGCATTTTGCGGCAGCCCCATATGAGAGGGGCTTTTCTCTACAGGCTGTTACTTATTCTTATACATATCCTGATAGTAGTTCTGGTAATCGCCGCTGGTGACGTGGTCCATCCACTCCTGATGGTTCAGGTACCAGTCGATGGTGAGTACGATGCCCTTCTCGAAGGGGGTCTCGGGGTACCAGCCCAGATCGTTCTTGATCTTGGTGGGGTCGATGCCGTAGCGGCGGTCGTGGCCCAGACGGTCGGCCACATGCTTGATGAGGTCTTCGCTGATGCCCTCGTCCTGCAGACGGTCGTGCAGCTGGTTGATGATGGTCTTGACGATGAAGATGTTGGGGCGCTCATTGTGGCCGCCAACGTTGTACACCTCACCGATCTTGCCGCCGTTGGCCACCATGTCGATGGCCTTGCAGTGATCCTCCACATACAGCCAGTCGCGGATCTGCATACCGTCGCCGTAGACGGGCAGCTGCTTGTGGTGCTTGACGTTGTTGATCATCAGGGGGATCAGCTTCTCCGGGAACTGGTAGGGGCCGTAGTTGTTGGAGCAGCGGGTGATGTTCACCGGCATACCGTAGGTATCGTGGAACGCCATAACGAACATATCGGCGCTAGCCTTGGAAGAAGAATAGGGGCTGTGGGGGCACAGCGGAGTGGTCTCCATAAAGAAGCCGTCCGCACCCAGAGCGCCGTACACCTCATCGGTGGACACCTGCAGGTACTTCTTGCCCTCTTTCCAGGTCTTGGCGTCGGCGTCGTACCATGCCTCCTTGGCGCGCTGCAGCAGGTTGACGGTGCCCATCACGTTGCTCTGCACAAAGATCTCGGGGTTCTTGATGGAGCGATCCACATGGCTCTCGGCGGCAAAGTTGATGACGTAATCGAAATCATACTTCTGGAACAGGCCTTCCACCAGCTCCTTGTCGCAGATATCGCCCTGCACAAACACATGGCGGGGGTCGCCCTCCACGTCCTTCAGGTTTTCCAGATTGCCGGCGTAGGTCAGCTTATCCAGATTGACCAGCAGGATCTCCGGGTACTTTTTGAGCATATAATGCACAAAGTTGGAACCAATAAAACCGGCGCAGCCGGTGATCAGATAGGTTTTCATAAATCAAATTTCCTCTATATCGTTTGTATCCGCCGCAGCTTGCGCACTGGCGGTGTTGTTGTCTCTGGCTTCTTCCTCTGCATGATAGTGCTTTGCAATCACGCATAACTCTCGGTTCATGGTATTGATCGTCCTGCTCATTGCTTTGGTATATTCTGCCAGACCGCTGCTCATGTTGCTCAGTTCTTCGTGGGTGGCTCTGGTATACTCCACCAGCTCTGCAAAAGCGTACATCGCCCATGCAAGGAACATCTGCAACATCCAGAGCACCACAGCAGCTACCAACCCCAGCACAATGGCTGCAAAGAAACTGAAGTATTTCAGCCCCTCATAAACATAGCCGTACAGCATGACCGAAAGCACAAACGCCAGCACACACTGCACCTTTGCAAGGAGCTTCAGAGCCTTAACAGGTCTGCTAAAAATCGCATCCAACATGATACATCATCAGTCCTTCATGCCGTTGTCGCCGTCCCAGTGGGTGAAGAAGCAGGCCAGAGCATCCTTCCAGTCGCGCACGTCGTTGCCCACGGTGCAGCGCAGCATCCGGTTGTCCAGTGCGCTCCACTTGGGGCGGTCGGCGCTTTCCGGGTGCTTTGCCTTGTATTCCTCGCTGGTGCAGGGAGCCACAGTAGCATCCACGCCGGACAGGCGGATGATCTCGGAAGCGAAATCATACCACGAGCAGATGCCCTCGCCGGTGCAGTGGTACAGGCCGTACTCGTGGGTGACGCACAGCTGCAGGATCTCGTGGGCCAGATCCACCGCATTGGTGGGGTTGCCGCACTGGTCGTTGACCACTTCCAGCTTGCCGAACTTTTTGCCCGCGTTCACGATGGTCTTGACGAAGTTCTTGCCGTAGTAGCTGTAGAGCCATGCGGTGCGCACGATGAAGTGGCGGTGGCAGAACTGTTCCACGTACTTTTCACCCATGAGCTTGGTGGAGCCGTAGGCGCTGATGGGGCCGGGAATGGTGGCCTCGTCCTGTGCAACGCCGCCGTTCTCACAGCCGGAGAACACATAGTCGGTGGAGACGTGCACCAGACGGGCACCGGTCTTTTCGGCTGCCTGTGCCAGATTGCGGGGGCCCAGAGCATTTGCCTTGAAGGCGGCGTCATGGTTCACCTCGCAGCCATCCACATTGGTGTAGGCGGCGCAGTTGATGATGACGTCCGGGCGGTTGCGGCGGATGAACTCGTCCACCATCTTATAGTTGGAGATATCCAGATCCGGCAGGTCCACGGCGATCACCGTAGCGTTGAGCAGTTTATCCGGGATGGGGCCGATCTCGCTGCGACCTTCGTGCAGCTGCTTAATGATCTCGGTGCCCAGCTGGCCATTGCAGCCGGTAACAATGATTTTCATATGGGTACGCCTCTCTTTTGCTTAGTAGCGCAGCTTGCCGTCTGCAACATTCTTCAGGTGCTGGCCATAGGGGCTCTTGCCATAGCGCTCAGCACTTGCCATCAGGGTATCGCGGTCGATCCAGCCGTACTTGAATGCGATCTCTTCCGGCGCACTGATCTTGATGCCCTGACGCTTCTCGATCATGCGCACAAAGTCGGCTGCTTCCACCAGACTGTCCATGGTGCCGGTGTCCAGCCATGCAAAGCCGCGGCCCAGCAGCTGAACATCCAGCTCGTCCTTCTTCAGGTACATGTCGTTCAGGGTGGTGATCTCCAGCTCTCCGCGGGCAGAGGGCTTGACCTGCTTTGCCATCCGGACGACCTCCTTGTTGTAGAAGTACAGGCCGGTGATGGCGTAGTTGGACTTGGGATGCTGAGGCTTTTCCTCCACGCTGAGCACCTTGCCGTCCTTGTCGAACTCCACGATGCCAAAGCGCTCCGGGTCCTGCACATAATAGCCGAACACGGTGCAGCGGCCTTTGTTTTCCGCATTGGCGGCGGCGGTCTTGAGGATCTTGGAGAAGCCGTTGCCGTAGAAGATGTTATCGCCCAGGATCATGGCGCAGCAGTCGTCGCCAATGAACTCTTCGCCCAGAATAAAGGCCTGTGCCAGACCGTCCGGGGAGGGCTGAACTTTATACTGCAGATGGATGCCGTACTGGCTGCCATCACCCAGCAGCGCCTCAAAGCGAGGCGTATCGGTCGGGGTGGAGATGATCAGGATATCCTGAATGCCTGCCAGCATCAGCGTGGACAGAGGATAATAGATCATCGGCTTGTCGTAGACCGGCAGCAGCTGTTTGCTGGTGACCATGGTCAGCGGATAAAGCCGTGTGCCGGCACCGCCGGCGAGAATAATGCCTTTCATATTTGTGCACTCCTTTAAAATAGATTGAAAAGTTGTGCAGCTGTACGCCGCCCAGACGGAAGGCCGCCCGGATGACGTATGGATTCAAAGCGGAGCTGCGTCCGCTGTAAACGATTTTGGGGCTGCTCTCCCCTGCCCGGAACGGCAAAATGGGATGGCAGTTCACTTTATTTTACTATCAATTCACATAAAATGCAAGGAGGAATGATGTTTTGCTGCGCAGAAATGCGGTGCTGGCACAATGATGTTTGCGCTATGCGCAAAATGATGTGCCGCTGCGCGGCAATGGAGGACGAATCATCTCAGGGAGAGCTTTTTGCAAAACTGCAAGCGTCCTCGCCCTCTCAGTCATCTCGCGCTGCTCGATGCCAGCTCTCCCAAAGGGAGAGCCTCTGGCGAAACCGCACACTTTGCAGTTGAGCTGGAAACGAACCCTCTCAGCCTGCTCACTGCATTCGCAGCCAGCTCCCCCGAAGGAGGAGCTTTTCGCCATCTGCCGGTAAGTAGAGTGAAACCTCCCCCTTTCGGGGGAGGTGGCATCGCGTAGCGATGACGGAGAGGGTACCCCGCCGCGCGGATGTTTCCGCAAGAAACCAGCGCGACAGCTGCCGCTTACCGTTACATTCCCTCCCGTGAAAATGGGATAGCGGAACGCCCGCAGGCGTTCCGCTATCCCGAAAACAAAAATAATTTTTCCGCTATTTATGCGCAAAGCGAACGCGGAGCGCATTTTAAATCGTCCGTCCCGCCATTGCCGCAGGCACTGCGGCTTACCACGCAAAGCCCCACTTGGAAAAATAGCGCAGCAGGCTGTGCAGCTGCCACAGAAAAGGCTTCAGGCTGCGGTGCGCGGCGCGGTGCCATGCATGGATGGCGGTGTACTGGGGCACCAGATACGCCTTGCCCCGGGTGCGCATCTTCTGGGTCAGGTCAGCGTCCTCCACATACATGAAGTAGTCCTCATCAAAGCCGCCCACGGCCTTGAAGGCTACAGTATCCACCGCCGAGAAGCTGCCGGTGCAGAACTCGATCTCGGTGGGGCTGGTCAGGTCCCTGTCTGCCATCAGATAGCGCTCGTTATACCTGGCCCAGAATTTCAGGCAGGGCAGCTGGCGGTATACCATGGCCCGCACGCTGCACCGGCGCAGCGGCAGACGCTGGGGCCGCCCGTCCGGGAAGGTAAGTGCGGGCCGCGCCATCACTACACCGGGGTGCGCCGTCATCCAGTCCGCAAGGTCACTGAGGGTGTCCTCCGTCAGCTGGATGTCCGGGTTCAGGATGAAGTGCACCCGGCTGTGCAGCAGGCTGAGCACCGTGTTGTGTCCGGTGCCGAAGCCGCCGTTCTCTGTGCGGCAGAGCACCTCCACCTTCTGGTCCTCGCGGATGTGCAGGGTGCCGTCCTTCGCAGCCTTGGCAAGGCGCTGGCCGCTGCCGTCCGGGCTGGCGTTGTCCACCAGATACAGTATCAGCGGGTGGCGGCGGGTGCAGTCCAGCACGGTCTGTGCCGCCCTGAGCGCTTCATCCGCGCCGTTATAAACTACGATACAAGCAGAAAGTTCCATGTCGTTCACTCCAGCGGTTTGATGTCAAAGCTGAAGTCCTCTTTCATCAGGTCAAAGTTCGGGTTCATGCAGGGGTCACCTGCGGCCAGCTGCTTTGCCCACCGCTTCTGGAAGCGCTCCACCTCCGAGATAAAGCGCTTGCGCTTGACCGGGTTCTCGTCCAGACCACGGCTCTTGCTCTCATAGTGGTACAGCTGGGCAAAGGGGGTGAACACGTTGGTATAGCCCGCCTCGCGCACGCGCACGCAGAAGTCCACATCGTTGAAGGCCACGGCAAAGCTCTCGTCCAGACCGTTCACCTGCTCGTAGACGCTCTTGCGCACCATCAGGCAGGCGGCAGTGACTGCATACACATCCTGTGCATAGACCAGACGGCCCATATAGCCGGGGTGGCCCACCGGGAAGTTCTTGTGCATGTGGGCCGCAAGGGTCAAAAAGCCGAAACCGATGCCCGCATGCTGGATGGTGTTGTCCGGGTAGAGCAGCTTTGCGCCCACGCAGCCCACACGGTCCTGCTGGGCGTACATGAGCATTTCTTCGATCCAGCGCGGAGAAATGACCTCCGTATCGTTGTTGAGCAGCAGCAGGTATTCGCCGGTGGCCTCCCTTGCGCCAAAGTTGTTCAGGGCGCTGTAGTTGAAGCCGGTGCCCTGCCATGTGATCACCCGCAGGTTCCGGTGTTCCTTCTGCAGCCTTTCATAGCAGCGGAAGGTGGCAGGCTCCCTGCTGTTGTTCTCAATGACGATGATCTCGAAGTCATCATAGGTGCTCTTGCGGCAGATGGACTCCACGCAGGTGCGCAGGTCGGAGGAATGGTCGCAGCTGGGGATCAGGATGCTGACCCGGCCCGGCTTTGTGATGGTGTAGTCCGTCTTGTAAAAGCCCGGCGTGCCCGGGATCATGGACACCTCGTCCACCGGGATGCCCATACGCTCGTAGTGGGCATACAGGGCCTTGACCGCAGCTTCCAGACAGTAGGTCTTGGCCGAAATGTTGCTTGCCACGCTGGTGGGGCTGGAGCGCCAGTAGTACAGCAGGTGCGGGATATGCACGATCTTGTGCGCCTTTTCGGTCAGACGCAGATAGAGGTCGTAGTCCTGACTGCCGTTGAACGCCGCGCGCTCATCGCCGCCCACAGCGGCCAGCAGCTTTGCGCTGAACACGCTCAGATGGCAGATATAGTTGTTGGAGCGCAGATTGTCCAGCATATAATCCGGCTTGAAGTGGTAGACCGTCAGGTGGTCGATGTCGCCCTCAAAGGTCACTTCATCGGTGTACACAAAGTCTGCACCCTGTTCGGCAATGGCCTGTGCCACGTACCACAGAGCACACGGGTGCAGGATGTCGTCATGGTCCAGCAGGGCGATAAACTCACCCGTTGCCAGCGCAAAGCCCTGATTGGTGTTGCCCGCAATGCCCTCGTTCTTTTCCAGCTTCCGGTAACGGATGCGGGGGTCTTCCGCAGCACGGGCTGCTACGGTCTGGCCCACCGTCTCGTCCTGCCCGGCATCCACAAGGCACAGCTCCCAGTTCTGATAGGTCTGGTTCTGCACCGAGTCCAGCAGCTCCACCAGAAACTGCTGCGGCGTATTGTACAGCGGCACCACGATGCTGATGCGCGGCGCGGCGGGCTGGTCGGCCGCCTGCCTTACCAGCAGCTCTGCGCTGGCAAAGCGGTCGGCGCGCATGGTCCTGCCCGGGAACAGCTTCGCATATTCCTTTTTGGCCTTTGCCTGCGCACGCACGCCGGAAATGCCCACCCGGCGCAGCTGGCCCAGAAAGACGAACGGCGGGAAGGTGTGTGCCAGCTGACGGCCCTTGCTGACAAAGTAGCGCAGCGGCCAGCTCATCTTCCAGAAAGTAGAGCTGGTCACATTGTTCAACGTCTTTTCCAGATCCTTCTCGTGGCTGCGGCTCAGCGAAAGATCGCTGCGCAGGCGTTCCAGCTGGGCGGTCTGCTCTTCGCCAGTGCGCTCGGCCTGCTGCATCCGCTCTCGCAGATCGTCCAGCGTCATCTCGTAGCCTGCCAGCAGCTGCTGTGCATCCTGCACAGCGGCGCTGCGGCAGAACAGCGCGGTCTGCTGGGCTTTGCCGCGGTTCTTCCACTCAAAATCCCGGTAAAGGCCCTGTGCGGCCAGCTGCTTTGCACAGTCAGCCATGGCCGATGCATCGGTGCATACCAGCAGCACCTGTGCACACTGCAGTGCGGGCAGATCCACCCATTCCGGGTCCTCCACCACCAGCAGGGCAGCGGTGCCCAGTTCTGCGTTTTCCGGCAGCAGCTGTGCGCCGGTCTTTTCCAGTGCTTCGGCCAGTGCGCCGCTGCCGCCCAGCACCTGAATGCTGGCGGGGGTCAGCTCCCGCACGATGCGCTGCGCCAGTGCACGGCAGCGCTCGGCCTGTCGTTTGGTTTCTTTTTCCTGATCCATTCCGATCTCCGCTCCTATGGAACTTTTTTATCTTAAAATGATCTCTCAAAAAATCACACAATTTATAGTATACCAAATCCGGCACGATTTGAGAAGGTTTTTGCCGGATTTCTTTGCCGGTTTCCGCTGTTTACCAGTGGAACAGTCTGTGCAGCCAGCCAAAGAACCCATCACCGGAGCTGCCGGAAGCGGAAATACCTGCACCGGTGTAGTAGTGGCGCAGGATCTCCCGGTAGCCCATGCCCTGCTCCTGTGCGTAGCCCACAGCACCGCACTGGCTCATGCCCACGCCATGGCCGAAGCCGTAGTAGGTCATGCAGGGCGTGCCGCTTTCGTCCGCGCCAAAGTCGAAGCAGTAACGGGAGGAAACGAACTGGCCGATATAGCGGTAACTGCGGCCATTGGACACAAAGGTGTTGTACTGCACAAAGCCGCCCAGATCCTTGTGGGTGGTGTCGGCGCTGACGTAGGGCTCACCGGTACGGCTGTCGTTGTACTCTTTATAGGTATAGTCTTTTCCGATGACCCGGCGCAGCTTGTTGTGGTACTGCTCCTCGTAGGGGCTCTCCACGCTCTGCAGATACGGCACATCGGTGCCCCATGCGTCCCGGCTGGAACAGGTGCCGTACACGCCGGTCTGGGTGTTGTAGCCCGCACTGGCCGACCACACGGCGTCGCAGACGCTGCCGTTATAGGTGAGCACCTCGTTCTTCACCGGCTCCACCGCCCTGCGGATTGCCTCCCGTGCCGAGGACGGGATCTGATCCACCGGGGTGTAGATGAGGGCATTGGACGAGGAGCCGTACTGCTTGTGGTATTCCAGATAGGAATGGATGGCCACCGCCTGTGCCTTCCACGCCTGCTGGGCGGCGCTGGCACTGACATAGCTGCCAATGGACCCCAGCTCGGTGTAGGTGATGCCCACCAGACAGTCCACCAGATCCAGCGTGACGTTGCGCCGCAGGCCCTGCCCCTTGATGTTCAGGTAGGGCATGGTAATCGTATCCGAAGAGCCGAACAGCCACGCAAGGCAGTTTTCCTCCTCGGCAGGGATCAGGGTGGTATCCGCCCCGCCAATGGTGACCGCTGCCGAAGCCGCCGGGGCCAGTACGCAAACGCACAGTACAGCCGCCAGCACAAACGCCGCCGCGCGGCGCACAAACCGATGCAGATGTTTCAAAAGTGATCTCCTCCTAGTATCCCATGTTTTTTACAGTGTAACACAGCCTGCGCCCGCGGGCAAGGACTGGGCTTTCGTTTTTTCTCCCGGACACAAAGAAACCGGAGAGCTGCTCCCTGTGCAGGGCGGCTCTCCGGCAGTGTTTCCGGCTGACGGCGCAGGGTGCCGCCGTTCTCGGCAGACGTTCGATTTTTGCAGCTGCAGGAAACTCAGTCTTGATTTTGTTCCGAAAATCCGCTATAATAGCAATGTTCTTTCAGAATCATGATATCAGCCGATGTGTCGGAATGGCAGACGATGTAGACTCAAAATCCGCTTCGTGATTTTTCTTGTCTGTGCAAGAAATTCACGATTGTGCGTTGAATTTTGAAAGTTTGTCGAAGCAGAATTTCTTACATCCCTCCTGAACATCCCTCCAATCTTCAGAAACCGGTACTAATGTCCCAAAATTGAATATAAGCCGATGTGGCGGAATGGCAGACGCAAACGACTCAAAATCGTTCGGGAAACCATGTGGGTTCGAGTCCCACCATCGGCACTCCATCATAAAACAGCTTAGAATCGAAAGATTTTTGGCTGTTTTTCTTTTTCTGCTCAGTTTCTTATACTTTGGTGTTTTCTGGGAAGATACTGACGATTGCATTCGCCGAGGACACCTTACTGGAGAAATCCAGATGTGTATAAATGTTGCTTGTTGTGCTGATGTCACTGTGACCGATCCACTCTTGGATTTCCTTCAGGCTCACGCCATTGGCATAGAGCAGACCGGCACAACTATGGCACAGATCGTGAAAGCGGATACGCTTCATCTGGTGTGCTACCAGAAAATCCGGGAAATGCTGACTCAGAAAGTCGGGCCGAATCCGCTTCCCCATCGGGTCTACATCCGGCTGTTTTTCCAGAAGCGAAAGGATGTGCTGATGATCTACATCTGACAATTTGGGCTTCTTTCCACGGAGATTCGTTTGAGTTTCGTAGCTGCCTGTTTCGTTCCGACGCTTCAGCAAACGATATATCGAACAGTTGTTTACAGAAAAGCACTTTGTCAGTTCTTTTACGCTAACGCCTTTGTCATATGCTTCCAGAATCAATTTTCGAGCTTCATTGTGCAGCATAGTTCTCATCTTCTTTGCCTCTGTTATACCTCTTTTTGCTCAAAAGTTAAAGTATTGTGCTGTATTATTGAAAATTGCTATACACGCAGATTGTTAAAACAGACGGCAAACTGGAAGCAAAATATCTGGCGATGGGTGCCTCGCAGGTGGAACATATGGAAGTGTCCACCGAAGAAGAATGGGGAATATCAATGTCTATTACCCCAAGGAGTTGACAGAGAGCGCCAAAAGCTATCCTGTTGTGGTGATGGTGAATGGCACGGGTGTGTATAGCTCCAAATATCCAGCACTCTTCAAGCATCTGGCTTCGTGGGGATTCATCGTCATTGGCAATGAAGACCCAAGCACTTGCTCTGGCAGTTCGGCAGATACGACGTTGGCATGGCTTCTGAATGAAAATGAGAATCCTGACAGCCGCTTCTATCAGAAATTCGATGAGGAACACATCGGATTTTCCGGTCACTCACAGGGCGGCGTGGGCGTGTTCAACGCTATCAACGAACAGCCGCACGGTAGTTTGTACACTTGTGCGGTCAGCCTTTCTCCCACACAACTGGATCTGGCAGAAGCACTGAATATGCACTACGAACCGGACAAAACGAATATTCCGGTATTCCTTCTGGCGGCGAGCGTCAGCGCATTTCCATTGCCCGCGCCTTCCTGAAAGATGCGCCCATCATCCTGCTGGATGAGGCCACCGCCAGTCTGGACGTGGAAAATGAGACCCTCATTCAGACCGCGCTCTCCCGGCTGATCCGCACCGTGGCCGAGCAGGGCAGCCCGGCAGAGCTGTACGCCCACATGGTGAATCTGCAGTCGACAAGCCAGAACCGGACAATCTGAGAAGGTGTAGGAAAAGCTGGCGAAAAATAAAAAGGCCCCTGCCTATCATAAGGCAAAAATACTTGTCGGGAACGCTCAAACTCTTGAACTGCATCCGTGAGATACAGGCTATGTGATGATATCAATGCTTTAATTTGATGAAATTTGATGAATCGTTTTCTATTGTCAGAACGGCCAGCCGTTGATCAGGATATCTTTGTCGGAAATAAGTAGTTCCATGGTACGATCAGAGTACTCATATTCGACTCCCGGCGTGTACCGATCTGTCAGAAAGATCACGTGCTGATTTTGAGAACCGACCCAGGTTCGTTTTTCGTCGTAAAGTTCCTGTAAAAAAGGACCATCTACGAGAATGTCGGTATGCTTTAGAAGAAGCTGAACGGATTTGTCCTCGGATGTTTGAAGCGTCTGATAGGTATAGCCTGTAAAAACGAGTACCGACAGACCCTCAGATTGGCACCAGACAGCGATTTCAGAAAGGCCTTCGGCCTGCAGGAGCGGTTCTCCACCGATCAGGGAAACACCCTCGATCTCATGATTTTCGCGGGCAGTCTGAATCAAGCGGATAAGATCTGCCGTGTCTACAATAGTGTTTCGGCGGAGTTCCTGCATCTCGGGGTTGCAGCAGCCGGGGCATTTGCGGCGGCAGCCTTGGACCCAGATAGCAAACCGTTTTCCGGGGCCCTCGGCTTCTGTGCACGGGCGCACTGAGGCAAGGTTCAAAAATCCCATATTAGGAACCTCATTCCAACTCAAAAGTAAAAAAGGCTTTTGCAGGGTCGAACTGGCAGATCACAATCTGACGTCCGGCTAAGGATTCGGAATTTTCGAAAACGAATTCCGATAGGGGATTGATGATGCTGCTTTCCATTACGTTCAGCAGGCCGCGTCCACCATTTTCTTTTCCCGCCTTACCAGCGATTGCCTGAAAAGCCGTAGTTTCGTCACGAAATACCAGTTCAGCCTTGTATCGTTCGCGGATAAAGTTTTCAATACCCTTGAACTTGCTCTTTGCAATTTGGGCAAATACTGCCGGATCTTCAATGAAATTGAATGCAACAATATTATCGCCAATACGGTTGAGCAGTTCCGGACGATGCAGGTTTTCAATAAAATGCTGCCGTACTTCTTGGATAAAATAACTCCGAGCCGCAGAAGGAGTCAAATCGGCACTGACATGTGCTGCGCCGATATTTGAGGTGAAGATGATGATGGATTCCGAGAAGGAAACCGTTTCTCCTTTACCATCAGTGAGACGCCCGTCCTCCAGAATCTGCAGAAATTTGTCCAGAATTTTGCCATCGGCCTTTTCAATCTCGTCAAAGAGGAGTACGCAGAATGGCCGCTCTTTGACGGCATTGGTCAGCTGGCCGCCAGCTTCGTAGCCGACATAGCCCGGAGGGGCACCAACCAATCGCTGGTCGCTATGGTCATGGTTATACTCCGACATATCAAAGCGGATGCAGGCAGTCTCATCGCCAAAGACAAATTCTGCAAGCGATTTAGCCAGTTCTGTTTTGCCCACACCGGTGGGACCAACAAAGAACAGCGTGCCTTTGGGCTTGCGCTGTTTTGTTGAGTGCTGTAGGCCTGAAAAACCTGTGTATGCACGGATGATTACATCTTTGACTTTGCGAATCGCTTCATTCTGCCCTTTTACCCGCTGCCCCAGCCGTTCCTCGAGTTGCGTCAGCTTCTCCTTGGAAAGTTCCTCCCATGGGCTGGTTTTCTCACCATATTTATACAGGTTGATAAGCTTTTCAAAAGTCATGCGGCTGTCGGAGTTTGAGGCAAGCAGCCGGGAGAGACGGAAAAGCTGTGCGGTCTCGCACAACGTAAAGCCGTCCAAAGCATCAATGAAATCTGCCATCAGCGTGATGTCATGAGTAAGATCCTGATCGATCCGCAGGAGAGAAAGGTTAGTCTTAGTAAACATTTCTCGTTCCGTATGTCCGGGCAGCGGAATATTGATCGTGCTGACGAGGGGATTGTTCAGATAGAAAGACGGCGGGATGGATGCACTGTTCTTTGTGACCAACACTACAATGTTTCCTGCTTCCTCTGCTGTGGAGAGCATATCATAAGAACGTCCCAGCTGCAGAGCCTTGCCCAAAGTAGCTAGATAGTTCCGTTCTTTTTCCGAGAGAGAATTGGCGTTTCCGAAAAGATAGTCCGAATAATCCAGAATAAAGGCGGTTTTTCCGGTGCCATGCCGGATCAGATCAAGCAGATATGGAAAAAACTCGTCCGGATCCCGGTAGGCAGGAGTACTGCTGCCGGAAGTATCCGAAAGGTCGTCTCCCAAATCATAAGTATCAGAGCTGGCGGCTGGCGGCGTATTGAGGAGAATGACCGGATCGGAAAGGCTGGGATCGACACCATCCACACGATCCCATTTTATGATAGACGTATACTTACAGCTTCGCAGGGTGTCGATCACTACCTGCAGGACGGGCTGATAAACACCGTTATTTTGAGGGTTCCGCATGATATCAGATGTATTGCCGGAGAGAATCACAGCCGATTTGATGCCGGCTTCCCGCTTGAAACGCTCCAGCCAGAGATCACATGATTCTTGAGCCATTACAGGTGCCTCCTTTCTGTGCTGCCCGTGGGCATCTGATCAGCATCTTTGCTGAGACGATCAGGGTTACTCCACAAAACGCGCTCGTCTGAGAGTTTGACAGAATAAATCTTATCCAGATCGACATTGAAGCGTTCAATATCCTTCAGGCAGGTCATACCTTCATACTTATCAAATTTGTAGCGAATCTTACCCTTCAGGTCGATTTGACATTCTGCACGCTTTCCGGAAGGCTTTTTTGCAGTGATACACACAAAACTGCCGCTGTCGTTTTTTATGACCGTAGGCGCACTGACCATGAAATCCTGACTGCGGAGCTGCTTTACGATGGAACGGACGGTTTGACGCCGAACTTCTTCGGTAATCAGAACATCATCTACTTGTGTTTCGATCTGTGAGATCTCCTGCTCGGCTGCTTCGACAGAGCAGGTGCCGCCGGCCAGATCGTTCTGCAGGCTTTCCAAACGGGCAAGAAACTCCTTTGCTGCCTGCTGATCTTCAATTTTTTCCTGTTGGACGGATGCTTGTACTTCTTCCAGCCGGGAAGCAAGATCTGCCTTTTTGTGTGACTGGATCTTTTGTCTTTTCCAGTCGGCGGCTTTCTGCTCTGCCTGCTGTGTAATCTCGCTGATCTGATGCTGAAGTTCCGACACGGAACCGCCTGCTCCGCTTTCAAGTTTCTGCCGCAGAGCAAGCAGATCGTTCTGCGCAAAGTGAACAACAGCAGGCGGAATCGCGCCGATGTAGCGGTAATATTCATTCATCAAAGCGTTTTGCGTCTGCTGCTTTTCCAAACGGCGGGCCTCGGTGCGCTGGCGCTCTGCAAATGCAAACTCAGCGGCTGCACTCCGCCCCAGCGGCCACAGCGAGCGGATATAGCTGCCGACGGTGAAGCTGATTTCCCGAGCCTCTGCAGGGTCTGTCACAAGAAGATGGCGGATCAGGGAAAGATCGTTCTGCAGGCGCTGCATCTCATCCGGAATATAGGCCTCGTACCCCTGCTGTTGCATCTGCTGAAACTGCTCCAGATAACGCTGATAGAACCGCTCTGTAGTCTCACGGACACGGGCGTTGAACACTGCCTGCCTTGCGGCACGCTGCAGTTCATAGGAATATTCATAGGATCGGCTCATGACATATACACCTCCATTAGCGTTTTTTCTTCTTTTTTTCGGTGCGGCAATCCGGCTGCGCGGACATCTCGTGCTCTTTGGACAACCGGAAGCTTCGCCCGCCTATTGCATCAATGTGCATAGATGCGGCTTTGTTCCGAAGATTTGTGTCATCCGTCAGCAGTACCGGCCGTTTGGCAATATAGCGGCACGCGACCGAGAGAATCAGATTGTCTGAACTCTGCGGGTCGCCCAAATCGGGACTGAGCAGTTCCGGATGTCCTTCTTCAGACAGATTGAACCAGTCGGCACGGGAATAGCTTTCGATGCTGCGAATGGCACGCCGGGCGGCCAGAGCTTTTTCCTCGTCTGCGGACTGTTTGAGCCCGTCCAGTTCCCGCAGCACGACCTGAGGGACGATCAGCATGGACATACCGTCAGAAAACAGAGCCGGCAGTTCCGGATCATTCATCAAAGCACAGGTGTCAACAATGCAGACCCGGCTGTATTTCAAGGCGGCATCATCAAAGAAGATGCTGATGCTTTCCGCTAAATGCTGCATTACAGTAATGGCATAGGCAAAGGCCGGGGCATTTGCGGTAAAGTGATCCACCGGACCGACCCGGGTAGCGAATCGTTCCAGATTCTCGTTCCAGAGCCGGAGCTCTTCCCGCAGCGCCGGAAGTTCCTCCCTGTGGTCGTTCAGTACTGCTTCACGGATGCTTTCTTCACTGAGAGGTGCGCTGAAGTTTAATTCCGGCAGCAACTCCTGACAGCGGAGATATGCCCGCCGCAGCTGGCCGATGACCTGCTCGACCGGGGTGTACTCTTCACCAAAGGTGTCCGAATCAAAGGATAGCAGCAGCTTTTGGATCACGGTTTCACGGTACAGCGGGCGGTAGCGGCCAGACTGACCCACCCAGATCAGATGGGCACCCTTGAAAGCACGAATATGTGCCCAAAGCCGATAGAGTTCTTCTGAAGTTTCTGGAGCAGGCAGTGTGGTTAAAACCTGCTCCAGAAGATTTCGATATAAGGCATCCGAGAGTTTGAAATCGCGGATGCCTTCGCACTCGGTCAGAAAAGCAATGGCCGCATCCACGCTCGTGCACGCAGAACGGATTGCTGCAGGATCCAACAGAAGGCTTTCCAGCAGTTCCGGTGTCAGGCAGTTCTGGCAATAGACGGCCTTGCTTGACTGATTGAGCGTTTCAATCAATTTGGCCCGAGCGGCCAAAGATGGCTGCTGTGAAGCCAGAGCCTTTACTTTTTCGGTAAACAGATCTTTCAGGCCGAGTTCGTACAGGACCAGAAGGATGCGTGGGTCCTGGCGGCTGTATCGATCAGTGCAGGCTGCACAGGTTTCAGCCACATTGAGGGGAGGCTGTGCCGCCGGTACATAAGTAAACACTGCCTCCCGGGAATGCTCCTGTACGTGCAGCGGGAAAACTGCCTGACAAAGTGTTTGCGAGGGACTGCAGAAAAGCGTGCCGGGTGCCAGAAGCTGCTCCGGAAGAGAAACCACAAGGGTGTCTGTACGCAGTTCCAGATGAAACTCGGACGCGCCCGATAGAAAAGCGATTCGGAGATGGCGCTTTTTGTGCGTCTGGCAGAAGGCTGAATCGGAATAAATATCCTGAGCGACGATGCAGAAATCAGCACTGCGCAAAAACTCGCGAATCTTTGCACTTTGTTCGTCCGAGGGCACGATCTCCTGAATGTCAGCATCCGGGTCCTCGAAATTGGCACGGGGAAGCGGCTGTGCAGGAGAGGGGGCTTCTAAGGCAAGGCTGTCCAGAATACGAGCATTCAGTTCCGGGTCGTCTATACCTTCGGCAGAGCAGGCAAACCCGGGAGCCATGTGGAATGCTTTGACCGCTGTTTTCCAGCGCAGCGCAGCGGCGGCCTGCTCGATATGTTTGATGCTGGTGTTGGGCATCAGCCACGATAACCGGGAAGCGCGGGCCGCTTCCTGCTGTTTCTGCTGCAAAAAGTGAATGATTGTCCCTTGCGGAAAGTCAGTTTCCAACACAGCATCTTCTGCGATGACCGGGATGCCGGAAAAATTATCCCGGTAAGCCGTACGGTCAGCTCTCTCAAGCAGCTGGTGCTTTACGGGGTCGTAAAAGATAGAGAAAACATCGTTGCCGGGTCTAGTGGGCAACTGACCGGTCCGCTGCATCTCGGCACCGATGCGCGTCAGACGTAGGGTGCGCATGGAAACCTGGCTGAGATCTGTATCATCGCTCAAGCCATCGGCTTCGATCACCTGCATATCCTGCAGGGAGAGCAGGCGGGGCAGGATCAGGAGATTGGCGTCCGTGATGTTGAAAATACCTTCCAGAAGCGTAGCGAAAGGAACATCGGCATACATTTTGGGTTTATCGGAGGCCGTTTTGATCACTTCCAAGATCAGCCATTCCATGGCCGTTGGCTTCCGTTCGGTAAAGTGCGTAACACTTACGCTGTACTGGATAAAGGGATAGGAAAGGCTTACATCATCGATTTTCATTTTGCTGCTTCACCGCTTTCTTGAATGCACGCAAGGATGCGCTGTTCCAACTCCGGAGTAATGAGTTTTTCGCTGCCTGCCAGGCTGGCCTTCCGATTCAAATCGTCCATAATGTTTTGATAGATCCGGACAGTATGGGAACCAGGCGAGTCCATATTGGGCAGCTTGACCTGCAGCCGTTCGTATAAGTGCTTGGCACCGACGATGATCAGCAGGTTCTGCGCACGGGAAAAGGCTACATTGATGCGCTCAAACGAAATAACATGCTCGCCGGCCCGTGCCTTGGAGTTGTTGCGGACCAGACTTGTGATAATGATGCTCTTTTCTTTGCCCTGAAAACGGTCTACCGTGTTCATATCGATTTGAAGCGGACTGAAGTCAAAGCCCTGCTTCCGCTCGTCTCGCAGTGCGCGCCACAGTTCCGAGATCTGCATTTGGTAAAAACTGATCACACCTACGCTGCGGGGTACGCCCGAAGCGGCAAAATCGGCCCGGCAGGCATCGGCAAGCTTTTTCAGCAGTTCAATGATCAGGGCGACTTCCAGCAGGTTGCAGGCAGAACTGCTGCCGCGCAGATAGGTCTCATATACATTTTTACCGTTAGGCAGGTGGGAAGAATCAATCCAGTAGGCATGGCTATCGGGGCGGATGAATGCGCTGCCATCCACACCCGGGATGGTGAGGCCATGGCTGCGCTGCACAGCTTCTTCTGCCGGGGAAAGCCCGTTTTGCAGGCGATTGTCGTAGAACCGGTTGATGATCTGCATAATGTCAGAATGCATCCGGTACTGGGTCAAAAGAGAATGTTTGATCCGGTCATCGGCCTTTTCAAAATACTCTTTGAACAGGGAGGCGGTGACCATCTTCTTGAAGCGGTCAAAGTTCTCTTTCGTCAGCAGGGAACGCAGTTCTTCCTGACTGTTTTCCGGATCGTCAAGCAGTTCGGTATAGGTCTTTTCGTGCTCGTTGAACATGGGAGGCAGTTGGCGGTGGTCGCCGACTAGAATGGCCTTACGGGCTCTCATCAGCGGGATGAGAAGTTCCGGCGGTGTTGCCTTGCTTACCTCGTCAATGATCACAACATCAAAGGCGTCAAAATTGCTGCTAATGCTGGAAAGATTGCGCATATCGTCAGTGCAGGAAATACCCACTACGTTGCAGGACTGCAGGTAGTCGCTCTGGTAATATTTCTGGTCGTAGACGGCTGTATCAGGATCATCCAGTTTCTGCCGGAATTTCAGCAAAGTGCTTTCCCAGTCGGTGCGGAAATCAGAGACTTGTCCTTTCTGGTCAAGGTTCTTCTTCTGCAATGCGCGCAGCCCGGAGAGAACAGAGTCGATATCTGCTCCGGTCAGGCCGTAACGCGCAGAAAGTTCTGCAAGAGTATTCTTCTTGCGCTGGATCTTATCATTTAGTTCATTCAAACTGTTCTGCAGCGTTTTCAGCCGTCCCTCAGAAATGCGCAGGGCTTCCCGGATAGGTGCAGTATCCTGCGCAGTCTGTGCCGAACACCACTCTGACAGCTGCGCAACGCTGTGCTCAAGTGCGGCTTTCCAGTCGGTGTCTACGCTGCGCAGGGCACGAATCGCTTCGTCGCGGTGATCGTTGTTGAGAGCGTCCTGCAAATCTTTCGAAAGCCAGCATTGCTCACCTTGCAGCACGATGACGGAGCCGCCATGTTGCTCCTGGAGCATCTTCTGGATACGCTGAAATTCACTGCGCAGGCGTGCAAGTTGATCAAAATCTTCATCGCTGCTGAGAAGGGCAACCATCTTCTCCTGAATGGATTCTTTCTGCAAGAGCAGCGCCTGAGAATCAGAACTGGCTGTCGAACCATGAGCAGATGCGGCTTCGGCCTTTTCCAGTAACTGCGGAAGAGCGGAACCACGCCGGATCGCTGTTGAGAGAAGCTCGTTTTGGACTTGTGCATTTCCAGTATCCAGTGTCTGCTCGGCAGGAATCAGGAAAATTCCTTGTGCTTTGGCTGCACAGAGAACGGGGGCCAGTATGGGCTGAAGTATTTGCAGCTGAGCATCGGTCAAGGAGAACGGAATGGTATCCTTGCCATCCTGCCGAATCACATCGATTAGTTGCTGCAGCTGTAAGCGCTCTACCTGAAGAATTTGATTTGCCTCATTAGCATTTTTCAGCGCTTCATTCTGGTCAGAATAGTTCTTTTTTTCTGCAATGATCTTTTCTGTGCAGAGGGCAAGTTCCTGATTGAATTCATCAATGTCCTGATTGAAATATTCTGCATCACGGATGGCTTTCTGGTACTCATTGGCGTTTGTGTCCAGTTCCTGCCAGGGGTTCAGCCAGTTTGTCGAGATCTGCTGGGAAAGTGCCTGATAATAATTGCCCAGCGCGGCGTCTTCGGAAAATTTTTGCACCACACCTTTGTCTGTTCTGCGTTTACGATGACCCTTCTGGCCAAGGCGGACAGCACGGATCACAGGCGTATTGGCCAGACGATCCAGCGCGTTATCCACGGCGTCATTGGATTGGGAAGCTACCAGAATGCGGTTGCCCCGGAGAGCAAACTGGTAGATAGCTTCTGCAATCACCGTGGTTTTGCCGGTGCCCGGAGGCCCCTGAATCAGGCAGAGGTCCGGTGCGGCCAGCATTTTGCGCACGGCCTCCTGCTGATTCTCGTTCGCTGCAATCGCCGGGTTCAGCCAGTGTTGGATCTGCAGATCTTTGAACTCTTTCTCCGTGGGCAGACGCGCCTGCGAGACATTAAACAGCCAGACTGCCAGAGTAGGAGCCGTGCATTCATAGTTTTCAAGGCGGTGGATGGCCATCCGGAAACGTTTGATCAGCACAAGGTCGCCAATTGCCGAAAGCGCAAGGAAGCCGTTGGACTCATAATTTCCAATGACATTATCTCGGACATAATCGGCAATTTCGCTGCCCTGTAGGTTGAGTTCGTTGATCGTCTCCTGATCGGCACGGTTCAACTCAAAGGCCACCTGAACGATATAAGGGGTTTTCAGTGCATGGCGCAAGGCGGCTTCGGCGAGGGTGGGATCATTGAAATCGCTTTCTTCCAGTTCAGAATCGTCCGAAAATTCTGCGTCTGATGCCGGTGCAAGAGCATATTCTTTTACGATGCCTCGGTACCGGCCAAGTTCTATGCCCCGGTCAACCCATTTTTTCTTATTCTTATCGGCGCCTGCATCATCTGCAAACTGGAATTTCCACGGGTCGGAAGAGTAATTGTTTTTGAAAGCCTGTATATCACGGTGCAGATACTTTTTGAATTTCTGGAAATATTCCTGACTCGGACATGCCAGCCAGAACACCAGACGGTTCTTTTCAGCGTCATAGGTCAGCTTGTAATATTTACATCCTTTAACCTGTACGCTGGCAAGCTGTTCTTTCCAGTCAAGATAGTTATTCCAGTCGGTAAGGTTTTCCTGTGTATATTTCACAAGCGAATCAGTGTCTGCTACAATGTGATACAGGAAGTTATCATTTACACGGCCCTGGTCAGAGTAAGGGATAACGGTTGCTGGAATCTCATAGCACAGAAGTCCCTGGTCTGCAACATCGTAGACAGCATCGACAACAAACATTTTTCCGCTGGGGTATCCCCGGAACTGTAGAGAATAACCCGGCGGCAGAAGACGGCTGAGAAAATCGCCATCTATGATCTCCGGGCGGATTCCCAGAAAGTTACCTTTGTCAGACTCAAAAGAAAGATTGGTGATGTAGACTTGTTTTTGTAGTCCGTCCGGGAATACTTCGTCTACGACCCGCTGCAGCAGGTTCTCATATTGTAATTTCTTAAAATTTGGGAACCGTTGGCACAGGTGCCTTTCGCTGAGGGACAGACGGCTGTGAGGACTAATGTTCAGCCGGATACAGATCGGCCGCCGCTGATAGGACAAATAGCGGTTATCGATCTCCGGCTCATCATCCTCATATTCGTCCTCTTCATCGAATGCTTCATCGTCGTTGTATTCGTACGCTTCATCGTCAGGATTTTCGCCATTGGACACTTCAAACTCGATGGATTCGTTATAGGCCATATTGCCACCTTCACTTCTGTCTGCGGTATATTCAGGGGGGATATCTGCCGGAACACTGTATTTAACGGTGGCTGCGACAGCGTCCGAGGAACTTGTTTCAGAGGAAGCTGCACTCGGTACAGCGGCTGTTTGGGGGGAAGTGTCCTGCAAAGGGGCAGGTGGAGGAGCAACGAGTTCTTCTTTTACCGGCTCCGTAACTTTGTCGGGGTGCAAAGCCGATGCTATGGGAGCATCATATTGAGACTGACTCTTTGCAGCGGGAGTCGGAGAGATATTCTGTGCAGCTGCTTCAGGCGGGTCACTGCGGGGAGCATCGCCGCAATTGTTTTCGGATGAATCAGAAGGCGATGCCTCCTTTTTATTTGCAACAGCCGAAAGTAGAACACCACCTGTGGTGGCAGTGACGATAGCACCCGCTAACCCAATAATCAATTTTATCGAACCAGGTCCTGCCATAAGCTTGCTCCTTTTTCTGGAATGTGTTATTATACAGAGTACCTTATAATCTTATGGCTAGTGTAGCGATTTCTTCAAAGTGTGTCAATGCAAATCTGCAATTTTGTGTAGAATGAATAAAAATCTGCACAGTTGATATGGAAATGGTCGGCTTTGCAGAAGGCTTTGGCAAATTGCATGAAGAATTTTTGAATACACAGACAGAATGACGGTTTTTGAACGTTTTGTTCCTTTACCGGAAAATTATGCTATACTTGTTATCAAAAAAAGCATCAGCTGCACATCCGTGTGGGAAATGGAGAACAGAATGGAGATTGAAAATGCACAGACGCTGATCCGAGAAATGCGCTGCTACGCAGAACAAGCTGGTGTTTCGCTTCTGGCGGTTGGTTCGGTGGGATATAAAAGTGCACTTTTGCATCCGGAGTTTCTGTCGGACTGCGATGATCTGGACTGCATCTTTATCTATGATGACCCACAGGCTCTGAACCGGTGTCCGTACATGAGACCCGGTTATTGGAATGCTGCGCGGCAGCTGATTGAGAACGGAACTGCGGATATGGTCTCGACCAAGCTGGTGGCACACAGCATTCACATCTCGGCAGATTTTGTTTCGCGGGAGTATCTGTGGGCGCTGGCAAAGGAGCCTTTTACCGGAGAAGACCGCTTCCGGATCAAAGTGACAGACGCGGTAGAAAACAGCACAAACACTTACTGCAGCTTTGATGCAAAACAACTCGTTTACCAAAAGCCGTGCAGGGAACTGCCGGAAAACATCCGGCTTTATACCCTGCCGACGCAGCTTTACCGGGAAGGCAGCTTTTACCCCGGAGTGCTGTTGAACAAGTTCCTGTATAATCCGGCAGAAATAAGAATGCAACCGGAAGACAGGGAACTTGTGCAGATGCTGCAGAGTGCGGTTGCAGACTTCTGCAGACGGCAAAGTGCCCACACTGGAGTGCCGGGTTCTGTGATGAATACCGCTTACCGGAAAGAAGATTTCTCCGCAGAGACGCAGCAATTTTTAAGCAGGTGAGAAAAGTGAAAAAGACGGTTCTGGTGACAGGGTGCAATGGCTTTATCGGCAGCGCGTTTGTCAGATTTGTAAAAGAAAAGTATCATATCATCGGTATTGATAAGACACCGGGTGCTTTCCCGAAAACAGGAAATGGGCTTTTTTATCAGGGGGATATCTGCGATACAGAATTGCTGCAGCGTGTTTTTGCAGAGCACACAATCGATGCAGTTCTTCATACTGCGGCAGAAAAATCACTGCTCCAGTGTCAAAACGACCCAGAAAGAGCGTACCGTACCAACTATCTGGCAACAGAATACCTTTATGCACTGGCCCGGCGGGCCGGGGCCCAAATGGTCTTTTTGTCTAGTGATCAGGTGTTTCCCGGCACAACGGCCAATTCTGCAGAGGATGCGCCGGTGCAGGCAATCAACTACTACGGGGAACTTAAAATAAAAGCAGAGAAGCTGCTGCGGGCGAATCCTAATGCGGCAATCTGCCGCACAGCTCTGGTATTTGGCCGGATCCCTGAAGAACAGCTTGCTTATTTTGATTCAATCAAAGCGCAGCGGGAACTGGCGGTACAGGGCTATATCATCCAGCAGACTCGCTACTGTCTTGCACATAGAAAGGAAATCGTTCTGCCCCGAGATGAATTTGTCAGCCCGACAGATGTGGAACTTCTGGCCCGTCAGCTGGATGCGGTATTGGAAAAGCAGGCCTGCGGCATCCTGCACTGCTGCGGCAAGGGCCGTATCAGCCGGTATGAGATGGGTCAGCTTATTGCACAGCATTATGGGCTTGATCCCGGTACCATCTGCCCAGAAGGCCCGGAAAATAAACTCCGTCCCAAGGATGTTTCGCTGAACTGCACGCGGACCGAGCGGCTACTTGGCTTTGACTTTCCGACTTTTGAGGAGAGTCTGAGGGCGTACTGACAAGGAGAAATCTATGGAAAAATACAGATGGCCGCCTTATATCCCGGAAATGGGCGATCTCGTAAAGGATTATATCGATCAGGGAAAGCCGCTTTCGATCCCGGACGAAAGCGGGATCATCCACGAGTTGGAGTGCGACTTTGCGAAACTGCACCACCGGAAATATGCGTTAGCCGTATCTTCCGGTACGATGGCGCTGTATTCGGCCTATTTTGCCCTTGGACTTTCAGAAGAGGACGAAGTTATCTGCACGGCATTCAGCTATCATGCAACAGCTGCACCACTGCTGCATTTTGGCGTAAAGATCGTGTTTTGTGATGTGGAACCGGATACGGGCAACATTGATACTGCACAGATCGAACAGCTGATCACGCCAAAGACCCGGGCCATTGTGACGAACGACCAGTGGGGACACCCTTGTGATAAGGAACGGGTGCTGGAATTGTGCCGACGACACGGCCTGCGTTATGTGGAAGATTGTTCTCATGCTCATTTCGCGCAGTACGGGGGTCGGTATGTCGGCACTTTTGGAGACGTTGCCTGCTGGAGCCTGCAGGGGCGGAAGCTTCTTTCCGGCGGCGAGGGCGGTATCCTTTTAACAGACGATCAGGATCTTTACGAGCGGGCGGTTCTTCTGGGGCATAATCTGAAGCGCCCTGCCCAGAGCGTCAAAAATGAGATCTATCGGCCGCTTGACCGGACGGGCTATGGCCTGAAACTCCGAATGCATCCGCTGGCTGCACTGATGATCGACCACGAACTGAAAAACTATTGCTTTTCTTGGATTGAATCCCGTGCCAGAACACTGGAATATTTTCAGTCTCAGCTGCAGGGTACCTTTCTGCGGCCCATGGCCCGCCGCGACTATGTTACGTCAATGGGCGCGTGGTATGGCTTTATGCCACGGTTGGACCCTGCATATAAAGTTGATCGGGAACATTTTATCCGCTGGATGAATGACCAGCAGTTGCAGATAAGTATCCCGAAATCTCGTCCAATCCCGGATTATGCACTGTTTGCGCCGGATCGGTTCCCCATTGGGCACTTTACCAAGCATCCGGTCGGAACATATCTGAATGCGCAGTCGTACTATGCGCAGATCGTCAATATCCCAACCTTTACATTTGAAGAATATGACCAGATCGATCGATACATCGAAAGGATTCATGAATATGAGAGGCTGTTTCTGTGATTGAGTTTCGAGAAGATGTTTCCGTAGAAAAGCTGGTGAAGCTGCACCCGCTGATCTATGATGAACCGTTTCCGCTGGAAAGCTATCAGCGCAAAAGGGAGAACGGCAAGCGTTTGGCAAACATTGGTTTCTTTCAGGGAAAAACAATTTTGGGATACTGTGTTGTCATTGATCTTCCAGAGGAAAAACGCTATCATGCTTGGGTAGGCGGGACACTGCCGGAATATCAGGCCAAGGGTGTTTTTTCACAATTCTACGATTGGCTGATCCAGCAGGCAGCCGGGAGGGGATACCAGTTCGTAACAGGCAACACGGATAACTACAAACCCAATATGCTGCGGCTCATGATTCGGAAAGGGTTTGATATCATTGGCGCGGACAAGACACGGCACGGAGACGGCATAAAAGTACTGCTCCGTTACACAGTGCACAAACCAATCCGGCTACGCTTGAGTATCACGAATGCCTGCAATTTCAACTGCTTCTTCTGCCATCATGACGGAGTTGTCATCCCACAGACTGTAAGCCTGACGCTCCCGCAGTTGGAGCGTATCCTCATACAGGCAAAAAAATCCTGCCTAGAAGAACTTACCATCACGGGTGGAGAACCTGCCGTGTACTTCCCGGCGGTTGAGTACATTCTGCGGTATTGCGGTAGCTGGGATCATCCGCCCAGGATCAAAATTGCGACGAATGGCGTGCTGTGGTCAGAAGAACGCATTAAGGTACTGAAGCACTATCCGGGAAAGATAAAACTGAATATTTCGTTTCATAGCGTCAGAGAAGCGCAGTTCGGGCAGATCTACGGATACAGCATTCCGCGGGAGACCTATGATCTGCTGTTTCGGAACCTCCGTGCGCAGGGGATAGAATGCCGTCTCAATGTTACTGTGTTGCGCGGGATCAACAGTTCACCGCAGGCAATGCGTGAGTTGCTTTGCTACGCGGATGAAAACGGGATCACGGCAGTTAACCTTATGGAGTTGCTTCTGACCCGAAAACAGACGGAACTTTTTGCGTATTACTGTCCACAGAACGAGATCGTTCAGAATCTGCTGACAGGAACCGATGGAACGTACCAGTGCAGGCTGGCAGAGCAGACCCGGAAAAAGACGATATACGAAGTGACAGGTGAACATGGCGTGATCCGGGCCGCAGTCTACCGCCTTTCATGCCGGGCTGGCTGCGAAAACTGCCTGCAGGAAAATGATATTACCATTGGTGCTGACGGAAAAGGGCATCCCTGCTACATTGATTCCGAGGTGAGCTGCGGGTCTGCGCTGGATTCACTGGACGAAATGATTGCGCGGTGTGAAACATATGTGCGGCATCAGCCGGAAAATTACAGTGTAAAGCAGCTGTACTGGGGGAACGGGGATGAAACTTCTGGTTGAGAGGGACGGCCCGGTGCAGCTCTTGTCAGAAACGCTGCAGGAAACAGAACTGCTTGCTTCTGATGCGGTCAATACAAAGCTGAATTTTTGGCTCCTGCCGGCGCTGCCTGACTGGAACTGCTGGCAGCTTTGTAGCGGGAAAGAAACATTTTCTGTCCGGCCGGATAGCCGGGAAATCGTACTCCCGGCAGACCTTGGACCCGAGGCTTTTTGCTATGTGTTGCGGGTAGCATCGGATGGCATTTTACTGGACAGGGGCAGTATACCGCTGCACTGCGCTGCAGTAATTGCTGCGGGACAACAGGTATTTCTGTTTGCCGAACCTGGCGGCGGGAAATCTTATTTTGC
Source organism: Faecalibacterium sp. HTF-F (assembly GCF_023347535.1). Lineage (NCBI taxonomy): Bacteria > Bacillati > Bacillota > Clostridia > Eubacteriales > Oscillospiraceae > Faecalibacterium > Faecalibacterium wellingii. The sequence continues at coordinate 648,988 of NZ_CP094473.1, read as the reverse complement.
AGATATGCTCTGTAAAATTTTCCAAGGAGCCGTTCTGATCGGAGATGATCATGTTGTGGTAGGCGGTTGCATCACCGGCAACCGGGTACGCCGCCTGCGCGGAGCAAAACGGGAGATGCTGGGTTATGCCCGCAATGAGGGGAGTGTGATGCAGCAGATACCCGCTAAAAAAATCGGTATTGTGCTTGGCTGTACAGGTGCGCGGTGTGCGCCTGTATCGTCGGTACAGCGGCGGCGGGAACTTATCTGCCGTGCGTCCGGCGGAAAGTATCTTTTGCAAGATCCGATGTTTCAGGGAAAACGATATCAGATCGATGAGATATTCGGTTGTGCCAAAAAAGAACAGTATCAGATAAAGCTGCTTGACTTTGCGGCGGGATTTGATTCCTTTTTCAGCGTATCCGGTTCGTTTGAAGAAATTGGATGGTATCTGAAAGAGATCATTGATCCAGAAAGAAGATGATTTGATATGCTGGGATTTGTGGGACTGATCGTTTCGGTAGTCCTTTTTATTTTGCTGACCTTCCGCGGATGGAACATGGCGGTAGCTAGTGTGCTTTCCAGTGTGCTGATTCTGCTGTTTAACCGGATGGATCTGTTCAAAGGCTTTGCGGAAAGCTATACGCTGGGATTTTCAGAGTTTGCTGGCAGCTGGTGGCTTTTGTTTCTTCTGGGAACAACCTTTGGCAGGTATATGCAGGACATGGGGCTGTCGGATGCAATGGCTCGTGTGATCTACGCCCGATTCCGGGGCCGGGTGATTTTGGCGGTTCTGGCAGTCTCTTTTGTACTTTCCTACGGGGGAATCGGTACCTTTGTGATCGCATTTACCGTGTATCCGATTGCTTCCAGACTGTTTCAAGAAGCGAATATTTCAAGAAATCTGCTGCCGGCTGTAATGCTGTTCTGTCCAACCACGATGTGTATGACGATGTTGCCCGGCACACCTTCGATTCAGAATATGATCCCCACCAGCTTTCTGGGCACCAGCATCTATGCAGCGCCGTTGTTTGGCACGGTAGCAGCGGCGCTGACTGGTGTCATAGGGTATTTGTACTTTTGGTATACCACCGCAGCAAAACAGCCAGTCGGCACAGGACCGTCAGTTGCTGGCAAGATGAAAAGCGCCCCGGCAGATTATCTTTCCTTCTTGCCATGTATCTGTCTGTGGGGCGTTGCATTTTTTTTGAATCGGGTCGGGATCGAAAGCCGGGCCGCAGTGGCCGCTGCTATGGCGGCAGCAATCGGCGTTTGCATCGTGCTGAAGCGCCCCGGTGTTTCTGTTCAGAAAAGCATCAACGAAGGCTCGATGCAGGGGTTAAAGACACTGGCTGCAACATCTTGCATCATGGGTTATGGAGCACTTGTGCAGTCTACCGATGGTTTTCGGCTTTGTCTGCAACAACTGCTCCGTATATCCACATCGCCGGTGCTGACAAGTATTCTTGCCATTAATGTGATCGCGGCAGTGACAGGTTCTTCCACGGCCAGCTTGCAGCTCTATTATAAGCTGTTTTCGGGGCAGATCGCGCAGATTACGTTTTCCAAAGAACTGATACATCGGATTACTGCGATTGCATCCGGCGGATTAGATTCCATGCCCTATGCGACTGGCGTTGCCATTGCGAACGAGTTGGCGAAAACCAGCTTGAGGGATACATATCGGTATGTTTTTATTACATGTGCAATGATTCCGCTCGCAGTGCTTGGAGTCCTGCTGCTTCTGTTGAATGTATGGGTCTGAATACGGAGCCTGTAAAGCAGAAACTGGACATTTAGTTGTGACTTATAATTGTTGAGATTAGCCGTCCAAAAGGTACTCGCGCTAACTGCATAGGCGTTGAAAATGAAAGCATTGAAGTGCGGACACTCGAACCAATGCCGTCAAGCCGGTGAGGGACCAACGGGGCTGTGCAGAATTGATTTTAAACGGTGCCCCGGAGGAACATTTGAAGAACGTAGCTGGGAACCATGGGCTAGAAGATTAAAAAGGTAAATTCTATAAGAGGCGAGTTAAGCCGGATGTCAATGCCGCATTCCGAAATCAAAATTGGAGTGCGGCACTTATCGTTTATCGGAATAGTTGCAGATCTGGATGGCCGCACCATGTTCCATGCGCTGTATCGCAGCGTTTCTTTGGCGGCCAGCACACAGATGATGCGGGATTTCCACTTGCCGCCGAATACGCTCAAACCGTATTCCAAAGGACAGCGGATGTCTTTTTCCAGTTTTTTCTGATACATGGTATTCCCTCTCTTGACTCTTATAGCAATTTTCAAAAATAAGGCGAATAGCCGCAGGAATGGAATCAGCCTGAGCATTCAGAAGGCGAAACTGTCTGAAAAGCACATTGTATCGCGTTCGGAAGAGCATCCAGGGTCCGTGCCTTGAATTTACGAAGGAAAGACTTCACCTTCGACCAGAGCTTTTCAATAGGATTCAAATCAGGACTATATGGTGGAAGATAAATGCATCGAACACCGGAGCTGTCCAGCAGATTTCTCACTGCCTTTGCATTCACATTCTTAGAAATCAGTTTTCAAGTCAAAACCACCGGCTAAGCCGGTGGCTTGAGTAAGCCCTAGAAGGGCATCCTACTGGCAAAGCCCCTCAAGGGGCCTCGAGCAAGCGTCTTTCATCTGCATTACCTGCCCTACCGCTCTAACGAGCTATGTTGCAAAGTGCATCTTCTAAGATGACAATTTCTTTGTCATCTCGCTTTGCTCGAATCTTATAGCTAAAGCATTTTCTACTCCACCAGCGGAGCTGGTGGTTGTCGCTCGCTCAAGCTACTCAAAGCAAAAATCCGCCGAGGAATCCTCCCGAAAAAAACGGGAAGAATCCTCGGCGGATTTCGTTTATCGTGTTGGCTCTTTTTCGGCTGTGTTTTTTCCTCTGCAAAAAACATCTCTACATTTTTCTGAGCTTTCATCAACTCCTGCATCTCATCTCGTGCCTTCCGGTAGTCTGGGTATAGAAAGGATCAGTCTCACTCATTTCAGTATCATTCTCTTTAGTCCTATTACATCGTGATTTTGAAGGGTCTTGACTTGCGTTTTTGAAGCCTCCAGAATCGTGAAAATCACGATTCTGGAATATTGATTTTGACGATTCTGCTGAAAAGTTCTTCACATACACCAAACTTGGCTTTCCCAGACCTCTGCGTTTTCGTTCAATCAGACCAAACTTTTCGAGTTCCCGGAGCAGCTTGGTCGCTTTGTTGTCTGCGCAACACAATGCCCTCTTGACATCCTCTATCGTGAAGAGGATGAACACCCGGTCCTGCTTGTCCAGCCAGCCGTTTTTCACGGACAGGCTCATGCGGTCCAGCAGGACGCCGTACAGCGTTTTGGCATCGGTTGACAGGCTCTGGAACCGTGGCTCCTGAAACAGAGCCTTGGGAATGCGGTAGAACGAAAACAGTTCTCCGGACTGCCCATAGAAATAATCAAGGATCATGCTGTTTTTTCAACTTTCTGTTCTTATTGCTGTGCAAAACTTGACCTCCCATCTGAAAAAATAAAAGCGCACAGCTTCTTGACATTGAAAAAAGCAGTGCGCTATGTAATATATAGTCGGTATGGAATCAATCGCTTAAAAGATAATCTATGAGATATTCTTTCGGAATCATAAAAGATCGTCCGACTTTCAGGCAGCGAATTCTATGTTGATGGATTCTTCTGATGATGGCAGTCTGGCTTTTGAAACCGAGTAAAGTTGTTGCTTCTTCGACAGACAGCACATCAGGATAGTTCACAAATAATTTTTCATAATACTCTTTTGCTTGATTTTGATTCATTATCCTTGACTTTCCTTTCGTTTTGTGCCTAAGCAGAGGAGCATTTTGCCCTGCATCCCTCCTGAGCATCCCTCCAATTTCCATTTGGGCGGTCCAAACCGAAAAAACAGAGTCGAGGGAAAACGCATCGAAAAATCGTGGATATTTCAAATTATTGTTCGTTGAGGCGTGAATTTTGCCTTTGCACAGTGGAAACCAGATATCACTAGATATCACTGGATGACACCAGATGGAAGATGAGGATAAAAACTCAAAATCTATTGGTAGCAATACCGTGTGGGTTCGACCCCCACCATCGGCACTCGATAAACCAGAATGATCCGAACCAGATCTCCCTTTATGGAGTGACCGGTTCGGATCATTTGTTTTTTCCGGGAGAGCCGCGGATCGGCCGGCCCTTCTCTTACAGCATCTTCACCGCCAGCGCTTCGCTGGTGCGGTCCTGTGCATCCATGACGTTCTGGGGGTCATCCATGGTGTAGCGCAGCACAAGCACCTCTGCCACGTACAGCAGTGCCACCTTGATGGGGATGTTGCCGGAGTCCAGCGGGCTTTCCTGTGCACCGCACAGCAGCACGACATCTGCCAGCTTTGCGCCGGGCGAGTCCTCGTAATGGGTCAGCAGGATGATCTTTGCGCCTGCCGCCCTGGCTGTGCGCAGGGTCTCCAGCATATCCCGGGTAGCACCGGAATAGGAGACGAACAGCACCACATCCTCCGGCGTCATCAGGCTGGCCGTGACCAACTGCAGATGGCTGTCGCCCGCCGTGCGGAACTTGGTGGAAATGCAGGCGAATCGTGCGCAGATATCGTTGGCGATCAGCATGCTGCCGCCCTGACCCAGACAGTACACCTGCCGCGCCTTGCGCAGCAGCTCCGAGGCTTTGTCCACCGCTTCCGGCGAGAGCGCATTCTGCGTGCCGTTGATGGTGGTCATCAGCAGGGCACTGGCGTGCTCACACAGGGTGGCCGTGTCGGCGTCCGGTTCCGGCACACGCTGGTTGACCAGCGCACCGGTGGCATTGGCCTGTGCCAGCGCAATGCGCATTTCGTGGTAGCCCTCAAACCCCAGCGCCCGGCAGAAGCGGAACACGGTGGCCTCTGCCACGCAGCATTCCTTTGCCAGTGAGGAAATGGACAGGTACTGCGCTTCCCCCGCATGCTGCAGGAGGTACTCTGCCACGGTGCGGCCCGATTTTGTCAGGTCGCCTTGATGCTGCTGCAGCAGCTCCCAAAAATTCGTTGCCATTTTTTCTTTTTCCTCTTTTCCGGAGCAGCAGTCCACAGACCCGGAACCGCTGCCGACCGTTTCATTCACCTTCTATAAAAAGTATAAAAGAATCGCCCCCGCTTCGCAAGAGACGCATTGCCCACATTTTGGCCCGCAGTTCTGTGCAGAGCACACAGTTTTGATGGAAAAACAGGCCATTTTGTGAAAAACCTTTTCAATTTTACATTTTTGTTCAGAAATTCTTTTTCACCACAGAAGTGATGGGTTTGTACCATTTTGTAATAAATTTAGGAGAGTAAAGGGAGTTTTCTTTGCATTTTATCATATATCCCACATTTTTGTGCATCATGCATATTGCTGTTCTGAAAATTTATGAAACCCGTGAATGGACAAAATGAAAATATTTTTCTATAATGGAGCCATCAAGAGCGGCCGCTGGCACGGCAGGCCGCCATCAACGTGAAGCATCTTGAATGCGAAGGAGAAACTACTATGAAAAACTGCATTTCCCGCCGTTCGTTCCTGAAGGCCGCTGGCATTCTGGGAGCAGCCGGCGCTCTGGCCGCCTGCGGCGGTTCTTCCAGCTCTACCACCACTGCTTCTTCTGCACCCGCAAGCTCCGCTGCAGGCGCAGCCGCTTCCTCCACCAGTATCAAGCTGTGGACATACCCCATCGGCGGCTGGGGCAATGACGAGACCGTTCAGAACCTCGTTTCCAGCTTCAACGCCAAGTATCCTGACATCAAGGTCACTGTGGAGTATCTGGACTACACCAACGGCGACGATCAGGTGAACACCGCCATCGAGGGCGGCAGCGCACCCGACCTGATCATGGAAGGTCCCGAGCGTCTGGTTGCAAACTGGGGCGCAAAGGGCGTCATGGCTCCGCTGAACGACCTGTGGACCGACGATGCCAAGAAGGACATCTATGAGTCCGTTGAGTCTGCCTGCAAGGATACCGCCGGCAACTACTACGAGTACCCCCTGTGCATGACCGCACACTGCATGGCCGTGAACATGACCAAGGTCAAGGAAGTGGGCGCTGACCAGTACATCGATACCGACAAGCACACCTGGAGCACCGACGGCTTCCTGAAGACCGTTGATGCCCTGTACAACGGCGGTTACGAGAACGTTGCAGCCATCTACTGCGCAGGTCAGGGCGGCGACCAGGGCACCCGCGCCATCATCAATAACATGTACGGCGGCACCTTTACCGATGCAGCCCACACCAAGTACACTGCCGACTCCGCCGAGAATATCAAGGCTATCCAGACCCTGCACGACACCAAGGGCATCAACTTTGACGCTTCCATCGCAGGCGGCGACGAGATCACCCTGTTCCGCAACGGCACCCTGCAGATGGCTTTCTGCTGGAACATTGCACAGCAGGCCAACAGCGACAACAACGACGCCGGTCTGACCAACGATGGCGACGAGATCTTCCCCATGGCCTTCCCCACCGAAAGCGGCGACCCGAAGCTGTGCGGCGGCATCTGGGGCTTCGGCATCTTTGATAACGGTGACGAGACCAAGATCGAAGCAGCCAAGACCTTCATCGATTTCATCGCGGCCGACCCCGATCAGGTCAAGGACAGCGTGCTGGCTTCCACCTACTTCCCGGTTCGTACCAGCGTGGGCGATATCTACGCCGACAACGAGATCATGAGCGAGTACAGCAAGTTCATGGCTTATCTGGGCGACTACTACCAGATCACTCCGGGCTGGGCAACTGCTCGTACCGAGTGGTGGAACATGCTGCAGCGCGTCGGTTCCGGTGAGGACGTTGAATCTGCCGTCAAGACCTTTGTTGATAACGCAAACGCAGCTGCTCAGGCATAAGCCCATCCACTCTGCCGGGGGCAGATAATTACTGATTCTTCGCCCCTTCCTCGAAGATCCCGACGAGGGAGGGGCTTTATTTGTAAAAAATGCAAAATAACATCTCGACCGGAAAGGAACGGTGATTCTTTTGGCTGCAAAAACGGCGATCAAAGAGCCCAAGCGCAGCAGTGCGCTGGTACGGCGCGAGACCTTTGCCTCCTACTGTTTCCTGCTGCCCAGCCTGATCTTCTTCCTGGGCTTCGTCATCTATCCCATGGTGCTGTGCGTGGTGACCAGCTTCTTCGATTCCACCATGAACCGTGCCGACATCTTTGTGGGGCTTGCAAACTATAAGGAACTGTTCACAGACCCCATCTTTCTGGGTGCCTTAAAGAACACCTTCATCATCGTGGTGGTGTCGGTGCCCGTCACCTGCGCCTTCTCGCTGTGGGTCTCCTCTGCCATCGTAGACCTGCCCGAGTGGGCCACCAGCCTCTTCCGCTGCGTGTTCTACCTGCCCGTCGTCACCGGCTCCGTGGCCGTTACCGTGGTGTGGAAGTGGATGTACAACAACTACTACGGCATCTTCAACTATCTGGGCAAGACTCTGGGTCTCATTGACAAGAACATCAACTGGCTGGGCGATGAGCGCTTTGCTCTGGGCTGCATCATCCTGATCCTGCTCACCACCTCTGTGGGCCAGCCCATCGTGCTGTACGTTTCCGCTCTGGGCAATGTGGACCAGTCCATCGTGGAAGCCGCAGAAGTGGATGGTGCCACCGATTTCCAGTGCTTCTGGAAGATCAAGTGGCCCGCCATCATGCCCACCACCCTGTACATTCTGGTCATTACCACCATCAACTCCTTCCAGTGCTTTGCGCTGATCCAGCTGCTGACTTCCGGCGGCCCCAACCACAGCACCGATACCATCATGTACTACATCTACTACACCGCCTTCAAGCTGTACCGCTACGGCTACGGCAACGCAATGGGTGTGGTGCTGGCAGTCATCATCGCCATTCTGTCGGCTGTTCAGTTCAAGCTGGGCAACCAGGATAATTAAAGGAGGTGCCGGACAATGAGTGCAAATGCCACTGCAAAAAAGCAAAAACCGTTGAAGCGTCACCCCAGTAAGCTCAAGAAGATGAGCGCCTACATGATCCTGACGCTGATCCTCATCAGCATCGTTGCGGTGCTGTTCGCCTTCCCGCTGTACTGGATCATCACCGGTTCCTTCAAGACCGGTGCCGCCATCAACGCCACCACCCCCGAATGGTGGCCCAGCCAGTGGGTGCTGACCAACTATCAGAAGCTGTTCTCCGGCAAGAGCGCCCCGCTGTGGCAGCTGGCTGTGCCCTTTGGCTCCAAGTTCAGCGCTAACGGCGAGCCCATCTACTTCTCGGTAGGCCCCACCGCTCCCGCTGCCATCCGCTGGATGATCAACACCGTGTTCATGGCCGTCATGTCCATGATCCTCACCTGCATCACCGCCGCCATGGCCGGCTATGCACTGGCAAAAAAGCGCTTTGTAGGCCGCAAGCTGCTGTTCACCCTTATCGTGTGTGCAATGGCTCTGCCCAAGCAGGTCATCCTGATCCCCCTGCTGCGCGAAATGAGCTCTTTGAATCTGTACAACACCATTTGGGCCGTCATCTTCCCCATCGTGGGCTGGCCCTTTGGCGTGTTCCTGATGAAGCAGTTCAGTGAGGGCATCCCCACTGAGATGCTGGAAGCGGCCCGCATCGACGGCGCAAGCGAGGCCAAGACCTTTATCGACATCGTGCTGCCCATGGTCAAGCCGGGCATCGGTGCACTGGCCATCTTCACCTTCATCAACAGCTGGAACGACTACTTCATGCAGTTGATCATGCTGTCCAGCACCAGCAACCTGACCATTTCTCTGGGCATTGCAAAGCTGCAGGCTGAGAACAGCACCGACTTTGGCCTGATCATGGCAGGTGCCGCACTGGCTGCTGTGCCTATCATCATCATCTTCCTCATTTTCCAGAAGTACTTTACCAAAGGCATCGCAATGGGTGCTGTTAAGGGCTAAGAAAGGATTATGTAACCATGAAAGACATTACAAAGTATCAGGGTGTCATCCCCGCCTTTTACGCCTGCTACGACGCAGAGGGCAATATTTCTACCGAGGGCGTCAAGGCCCTCACCCGCCATCTGATCGCCAAGGGCGTCAAGGGCGTGTATGTGGGCGGCTCCTCCGGCGAGTGCATCTACCAGCATGTGGATGAGCGCAAGGCCGTTCTGGAAGCCGTGATGAGCGAAGCCAAGGGCAAGCTGACCGTCATCGCCCATGTCGGCTGCAATAACACCGCCGACAGCGTAGAGCTGGCCCGCCATGCCGAGAGCGTGGGTGTGGACGCCATTGCATCCATTCCCCCCATCTACTTCCACCTGCCGGAGTACGCCATTGCAAAGTACTGGAACGATATGTCCGCTGCTGCTCCCAACACCGAGTTCGTCATCTACAACATCCCGCAGCTGGCAGGCACCGGCCTGACCATGAGCCTGCTGAAGGAAATGCTGAAGAACCCCAACGTGATCGCAGTGAAGAACAGCTCCATGCCCACCCAGGACATCCAGATGTTCAAGGATGCCGGTATCGCCGCCCGCGGCGAGGGGAATTTTGTGGTGTTCAATGGCCCCGATGAGCAGTTTGTTTCCGGCCGCGTCATCGGCGCAGACGGCGGCATCGGCGGCACCTACGCCGTCATGCCCGAGCTGTATCTGGCCATGAACGATCACATCAACAAGGGCGAGATCAAGCAGGCTCAGGAGATCCAGTACGAGGCCGACCGCATCATCTACAAGATGTGCGAAGCCCACGGCAACCTGTACGCCGTGCAGAAGGAGATCCTGCGCCGGATGTACGGTCTGGAGCTGGGCGGCGTGCGTGAGCCGATGCCCGGCCTGATCCCGGAAGATGAAGCCATCGTGGCCGAAGCACAGGCCATGATCGAAGCTGCCATCGCAAAACTGTAAAATTGAAGCAGCGCCCCTCTCCGTCTCTTTTCAGAGGGGAGAGCGGGCGCTTGTTTTTGGAGGGACGTTTTATGATCTGTGATACCCTGCAGCACCTGACACGCTACAAGGGCCTTTGCAAAAATCTCGACACGGCCATTGATTACCTGCTGACCCACGATCCTGCCAGCCTGCCGCTGGGCCGCACCGAGGTGGATGGCGAAGAAGTTTTTATCAACACGATGGATGCCACGCTCCATTCGGACGATGGCTACCACCCGGAATATCACAAAAAGTATGCTGACCTGCAGCTCGACATCACCGGCAGCGAGGGCTGGGGCTTTACCACGAACCCCGGCAGGGAGATCGGCGATTTTACCGGCGACTGCGGTTTTCAGGACAGCGCCAGTGTCGTGACCGGTGCACTGGGTGAGGGACGCTTTGTGCTGTTCTTCCCCACAGAGCTGCACAAACCCGGCCTTGTACAGCACGGCTGTGTGGGCGTGCGCAAGGCTGTTGTAAAGATTCGGATGGAGGATTGAACGATGGATAAGGAAAAGCTGTTTGCTCAGATCAAGGGCGGTCTGATCGTCTCCTGTCAGGCACTGGAGACCGAGCCCCTGTACACGAAAGAGGGCGGCGTGATGCCGCTGATGGCAAAAGCCGCCGCCATGAGCGGCGCTGTGGGCATCCGCGCCAACACCGTGCGGGACATCACCCAGATCAAGCAGGTGGTGGACCTGCCGGTCATCGGCATCATCAAAAAGGATTACCCCGGCACGCCCATGTACATCACCGTCACCATGAAGGAAGTGGACGAGCTGGTGGCCTGCGGGGTGGATATTCTTGCCGTGCAGGGCACCGGTGCCCTGCGCCCGGACGGCTCCACCTCCGCCCAGTTCATCCGCGCCATCAAGGCAAAGTACCCCGACCAGCTGGTGATGGCCGACTGCGACAACTTTGAGAACGCCATGGCCTGCGCCGAAGCCGGTGCCGACTTTGTGGGCACCACCATGCGCGGCTACACCCCGGAGACCAAGGGCATTGACGATATCGACTTTGATTTTGTCCATAAGCTGGCCGCAGAGTGCCCGGCAAAGGTCATTGCCGAGGGCCACATCCACTACCCGGAGCAGGCGGTCAAGGCGCTGGAAGCCGGTGCATTCGCACTGGTGGTGGGCGGTGCCATCACCCGCCCGGCAGAGATCACTGCCCGCTTTACCGGTGCCATCAACGCTGCAAAAAAGTAAAATGGAGTGTGCCGGATGAAACAGTATTTTGGCATTGATATCGGCGGCACTGCCGTCAAGCTGGGCATCGTGGACGAAACCGGCAGGGTGCTGCTCAAGGGCGAAGAGAGCGTCAGCTTTGACGGCTACCAGACGCCTGTTCTCACCACCGTGCGCAAGGCCGCAAAGGAGTTTTTGACCGCAAATTCCATCCCGGTGGAAAGTCTTGCGGGCATCGGCGTTTCGGCCACAGGTCAGATCGACAGCCGCAAGGGCATCGTGGCCGGTACCTGCGGCAACTTTCCCAACTACATCGGCAGTCCTATCAAAGCTGCGCTGGAAGAGGACTTCGGCCTGCCCGTCACAGTGGCCAACGACGCCAACTGCATGACGCTGGGTGAAGTGTGGGTCGGTGCCGCACAGGGCTGTACGGATGTCATCGGCGTGACACTGGGCACCGGCGTGGGCGGCGGCATCCTGACCGGAGGCCGTCTGCTGGAGGGCGCGCGGGGCCTTGGCGGCGAGCTGGGCCACTACCGCACCCACGCGCTGGACGGTGTGGATTGCACCTGCGGCGCAAAGGGTTGCTGGGAACGCTACGCCGCTACCACCGCGCTGGTGCGTGCCGCACAGGAAAAGAACCCCGATTGGAAGGATGGCCGCGCCATCTTTGCTGCCGCAGAAGTAGGCGACGAAACAGTTCTTGCCCTGCTGGATGCATGGACGGACGAGATTGCACAGGGCCTTGCCGGCATGGTGCATATCTTCAACCCACAGCTCATTCTGATCGGCGGCGGCGTGAGCGCGCAGCAGAAACTGCTGATCGAACCCATTGCCGCAAAGGTGAAAGCATCGGTCATGCCCGCCTTTGCAGAGGGGCTGGAAGTGCGTGCCGCTCAGCTGCACAACGACGCCGGTATGGTGGGCGCAGTGTACTACTTCCGACAGACCATGGAAAAGGAGTAATTGTATATGAAAACACATATCCTCTGTCTGGGTGATTCCAACACCCACGGCTACTGTGCCGACCCCAACGACTGCGCCGACCACGGTATCCGCTTCAATGAAGAGGAGCGCTGGACCTGCCGCCTGCAGAAAGCGCTGGGCGAGGAATATCTTGTGACGGAAGAGGGCCTTTCCGGCCGCACCACCGTGTTCGTGGACCCCATCCACGAATCCATGGATGCCCTCAGCGTCATCTATGCCCTGCTCAAGAGCCATGAGGTCATCGACCTGCTTATCATCATGCTGGGCACGAATGACGTCAAAGAGCGCTTTGGTGCCAACGCCGCCTGCATCGCTGCGGGCATGGAGCGGCTGATCCTCAAAGCCAAGAGCGTGGACTGCTGGGGCACCAAGCAGCCCAACATTCTGGTGGTGGCACCTCCTCCCATCGGCGCAGGCTTCCACGACGCCGTGATGGGTGATGGCTGTGTGGAAAAATCCGCCGGTGTGGCCGGGCAGCTCCGCATCATCTGCGAGCGGCAGGGCGTGCACTTCCTGGACGCAAAGGACTGCGAGTTCAATCAGGTGGACTTCATGCACCTGACCCGCAAGGGCCACGCACAGCTGGCGGAGCTGCTGGCAAAAGAAGTGCCGGGCCTGATCTGAGCAGAGCACGATTTTAAAAGCTCCGCTCTGAGCATCTTTAGCGGAAATTATTAGAGCAATACCGGACAGACTGCGGTCTGTCCGGTATTGCATTTTTCACGGAAGGGATCGCGACCGCAAACAGCATCGGCTCAATTCATCTTGTAAATACCGTTAAAATCGGCTATACTTTCCGCAGAAAGATCCATTGAAAGGAACTGTGCCATGCCTGAACTTTTAAAAGCGCCTGTCACCCCTGCCCAGCAGGCAAGAGATGCCCTTCTCGGTGCCCTCGTGGGGCTTGCCCGGGCCACCACCAGCGAGCCCAAAACGGACGACACCGACGAGGTGCTGAACGCCGGTCTCCGTCTTGCCGCACAGCCGGATGCCCCGGAGGAAAAGCTGCACCGGATGCTGGAGACCGTACGCACCGAAAAGCACCGCGTTGCCCCGGGCTGTGCCTCCTGCGCCATGCCCTGCGGCAACACGAACGATTACGACCTTGCCCGCCTGTGGGCCGCACCGGAAACGATCCGCACCCTCAAACTGCAAATGCTTTCCACCGCATTCGCACTGGCCCAGAAGCGCCCGCAGGGGCAGGCGCAGACCGCCGTTTATCAGCTGCTGTTCACCCTTGCAGAGGACTGGGATGCGGAGCTTCTTCTTCCCGTAGTGCAGCATGCGCAAAAGCTTTGCCGGGAGTAAGTCGGCACCCGGAAACCGCGTTTTTAACTCGAAAGGTTTGTACTTTTCGGCTTCCTCGGAAGTGCTGTGAAAAGTCTGCCTTTTTCTGTGCTTTGGCGGCATTTGCACGGCACTGCGTCCGCAAAAAGCATTCCGGACAGTTTGTTTCCCGATTTCCTGCCTTTTTCCGAAAGTTTTTTGCAAAAAAGACTTTACAAACCATTTCCAAAAACATATTATATAAGTAATATATTTCATGGAGCCAATGCTGCGCAGCCCATTGTGCAGCATCCAAATACGATCAAGGAGGGGTTCATCTATGCCCGAAAAGAAAAAGACCGCAGCGGCTGCTCCTGCTGTGGAAGCTCCTGCCGCTGAGGCCAAGGAGACGAAGGAGACCAAGACCCGCAAATCCGCCAAGGCCTCTGCACGCCGCGGCCGTCCCCCGCTTGCACCGGAGCTGTACGTGGAGTTCAGCGGCAAGCAGTACAACGTGACCGATATCATCGACCGCGCCAAGGCCGATTACCGTGCCACCCACAAGGTGGGCGTGCAGTCCTGCAAGGTCTATATCAAGCCTGAGGAAGGTGCCGCCTACTACGTCATCAATAAAGTTTCCGGCAAGCTGGAGCTGTAATTTTCACCTTGCTTTTCCGGCCTGCGGCGATGCACTCCGCACCTGTTCCGCTGCGGGCCTTCCGTTCCCACAAATGGCTCCATTTCAATTGCAAAAGCAGCCCTGCACCATCACGATGCAGGGCTGCTTTTTTGATGTATTATACCCCAAACCACTTTTTCCAGAACGGGTGGTTCTGGATCTCAGGGTCCGGGTCCGGGATCTCAAACACATAGCGCTCCGTGGCATTGATGACCGTCGTCCCGCCGCGGGCGCACACGCGCGGCAGCTTGGCATCATAGTTCAGGTGCACATGCCCGTGTACGAACCACTGCGGCTCGTATTCGTCCATCAGATCGTTGAAGCATTCAAACCCCTTGTGGGCGCGGTCTGTACTATCATTCAGACCCGCTGCCGGCGAATGGGTCAGCAGCAGATCGATGCCGCCCACCTGATGAGCCCTGCGCGAGAGCTTGTGCGCACGGCGGCGCATTTCCCGTTCCGTATACTGAAAGCTGTCCTCCCGGTTGTTGTAGCGGATGCTGCCGCCCAGCCCCATGATGCGCAGGCCCTTCCACACATAAACGCTGTCGTCCACACAGATGCAGCCGCCGGGCTCATTTTCGCGGTAGCTGCCGTCGTGGTTGCCGTGGACATACAAAATAGGGGCTGCTGTAAAGTTTGTAAGGTATTCCAGATACTTCTGCGGCAGGTCTCCGCAGGAAAGGATCAGGTCGATCCCCTCCAGATGTTCCCGGGTACCGTAATCCCACAGCGCTTTAGAGGGCACATCCGAAATTGCAAGAATTTTCACTTCAGGTTTGCTCCATTCTCTCTCGGCCGCGGGCCGCTTATTTTACAAATCCTTTCAGGGTGTTGAGGCCGTTAATGGACATCAGCGTATGGGTTTTGACATCCAGCTCATCGTAGTGGGGCAATCCGCCTTCCACGCATTCGTCCAGCCAGTCCATCTCCATCAGCTCCTTGGGGCTGTAGAGGGTGGCTTCCGGCGAGTGCAGCACATGCCCCTGCGCGAACAGATCTTCCGGGAAGATGCGCAGATCATCCTCGTGCAGCATCTTTTCCATCAGATCCAGCAGCTGCAGGGTGCCTGCGGGCAGGTCTTTGTTGTAATCGATCTCCTCTGCACCGCTGCGCATGCCCCACCAGTAATTCACCGCCCGGGCACCGGCAGCATCGCTGTCCCATGCACCGTCAAAAATGGAACGCACGATCTCGATATAAAACGTATCCCACCGCCACACGGGCAGGCCCAGCGGCTGCAAGCTGCCGTCCGGCATGCGGCGCACAAGGCCGTAATCCCGATGGGTGCCTTCCGGCTCGCGGTTATCGCGGGCATAGAAGATCTCCACATCCTGCCGGTCGGAGAAATCCAGCGGATGCGCCGGGTCCTGCAGGCAGGCCCAGCGCAGCACCACTTTTGCCTCCGGCCGCACGGTCTTCAGGCCCTGCGCAAAGGCATTTACCGCCGCTGGGATGCCATACACCGGGTTTGCCGCCACATAGCCCACGCGGTCGGTCTTTGCCATCACGCCGGCCAGCATTCCCAGCAGATAGGTCACTTCATACATGCGGGGATAGTAGGTGCGCACCAGCGGATGCGGCGCGTTGAGCGAGCAGTTCAGGATGCGGGTCTTGGGGTGCTGGGCCGCCACCTTCAGGCAGGCGGTATGCATCCGGGCACTTGAGGTGAACACCACGTCGGCATTGTCGTGGGCCACATCCTCCAGCACCTGCTCCGCATCCACCTCGGGCTCGATGTTCTCTTTGCGGGTGATGAATACCCGGTCCGGGAACGCCTGCTGCAGCGCTTCGATGCCCTTGTCGTGGGCGCGTACCCATGCGCTGTTTTCGGCGTTGTGCTCGTGCAGAAACACCACCTTCAGCTCGCTGGGCTTTGTAAAGATGTTCAGCTTTGCCAGCAGCGGTTCGCCGGGGCCCTGCTTCGGCTCCAGCGAAAGGGCCACGGCCTGCGGCTCGGTGAGCACCTTCACTTCATCCCACAGCTTTTCCAGATTCTGCTTCATCTGGCTGGGCGTGCTCTCGCAGGCGTCCGCGTAACGGTAGACCGACAGATACACCAGCATGGCATCGCCGGCAGTCAGATTCAATCCGCCGCCGCCCAGAGCCAGAAACTGCTGGCGGAACATGGTATAGAAGGAGGAAAAGCTCAGCCGGTCATCATCCGTCCAGCTTTCTCCGCTGGCCTTGCACACCAGCGTCTGCAGTTTTGCGTAACCCCCCAGACGGGAGAAATGCACATCGTTAACCTTGGAGAGCTTGTAAAAATCCAGAAATTCGTAGTAGATACGGTTTTCCAGACTGTCGTTCCGTTCCGGGACGAGCCGCGTGACCGTGCCCGCGATCCTGACCGCATCAAAATACTTGAGCACCGATACCCGCTTGTTGCCTTCCTGGACATAGAATTTGTTCAGGAACTCGTAGGCGATGATGGGAGTGTGGATGCCCTCGTCCAAATGCGCATCGCAGAGGTTCGACCACTTGCCTGCAAACTCGGTGTCCGGCTCCAGCAGGGGCATAAAGTTCGGTGCAAAGGCGGTGTGACGGCCGCTGGTCTTTGTGCCGACGATGCTTTCCGCCGGGATCTCCACAAGGCCCAGCGGCTCCTGCGCCACAATGTTCACATTGACCAGAATATCGTCCAACACCGCCAGATACGGCGACTGGCCGCGCGCCACGCAGGCGCGGTAAGCACGCTGGCCGCTCTTCAGTGCGTTCTTGTAATCTTCCAGCATAGTTGCTCCTTTTTTTCAGCTGCAATGCGCTGCAGCCAGCTGCCGCAGCGTCCTGCTTCAGTATACCATGAAATTTGATTTTATGGGAGGATTTTCCGCACAAAAGAGTTGATTTATCCTGCACTTTCAGGTACGATAATAGAAAGTAATTGATGATAGGAGCAGCTCACCCATGCAGACCGAACAGATCCCCGTTCTCAAGGCCGACGAATACCCCGGCGGCATCTGGTATTACGAGCCCCATACATACCAGCCCTACCGCTATGTGCTAGGCCGTGTGGGCCGGCACCCGCTGGTGTGCATCGGCATCAACCCCAGCACCGCACAGCCCGGCGCACTGGACCCTACCCTGAAAAGTGTGGAGCGTCTTGCCGCCGCCAACGGCTTTGACAGCTGGATCATGTTCAATGTATATCCCCAGCGCGCCACCGACCCAAACGATATGGACCGCGTGCCGGACCGTGCCCTGTGCGACGAAAATCTGCGCTGGCTCCGGGCAGTTCTGGCCCAGACCGAACCCACCATGTGGGCGGCATGGGGCACCCTGATCGAAAAGCGGGACTACCTGCCCGGCCTGATGCGGGAAATGGTCGCCCTGACCCGGGAAAGGGAGATCCCATGGGTCACCTTTGGCCGGCGCAGCAAAAAGGGACATCCCCATCATCCGCTGTATCTGCGCAAGGATTCCACCCCGGAACCCTTTGATGTGGAAAACTATCTGGATACCTGCTTTTGACCTGTTGCCTGTTGTAAAAATTCCGACCTGATGCGGAGGGATCTGTTTTGACTGCAGAACATTATCACGCCCTGCACAGCTGGATGGATGCCCATCCCGCTGTCAGCCGCTGTGTGGTGGCGCTGGACCGCTGGCTGCCGCTCATCCCCTTTGTATGCTACCCCGTGCTGCTTTGCCTGCTGAATGTCCGGCTGTTCCATCTGCTGGGCAGTCAGGCTGCGCTGGACTTTATGGTGACCATTGCGCGTGCGGTGTTCGTACCGGGGTTCACCTTCTGGGGCGGCACCATCCTGCGCGATAAGCTCAATCTGCCCCGCCCCTATGAGCAGCCCGGCTTTGAGCCCTTGCGCCGCAAGGAAACAAAGGGACACTCCTTTCCCTCTCGTCATGCGCTGAGCGCCGCCGTGCTGGCCATGGTGTGGATGTACTTCTACCCGAAAGCCGGCTGGGCGATGGTGGGCATCACCGTGCTCATCTGCATCGGCCGGGTGCTGACCGGCGTGCATCACATCCGGGATGTCGTCGGCGGAGCCGTGCTGGGTTTTGCGTTGGGCTATGCGGGCATGTGGCTGCTGTAAAGGCCGGGTCTGGCAGGTTTTGAAAAAAGAGAAAAGAATTTTGCATTTTATGCTTGACAGAATGGGGACCATATGGTATTATACTTCTCGCAGCGTGTGCCGACACACAGCTGCCGCCATAAAGGAACCCAATGGGATAACAACGTGCGCCCGTAGCTCAGGTGGATAGAGCAACTGCCTTCTAAGCAGTGGGCCGGGGGTTCGAGTCCCTTCGGGCGCATCTATGTGGTGCCCATAGCGTAGTCGGTTAACGCGCCAGATTGTGGATCTGGAGACCGTGGGTTCGAGTCCCACTGGGCACCCCACCAAAAAGTCCGCTGTTTAACACAGCGGACTTTTTTTGTTGGTGGGGTACCCAGTGGGACTCGAACAGGGCGGCGGCGCGCAGCGACGCAGTCAAAGCCATAGTATGGCTTTGACTAGCCCGCGGGTCCCAATTAGTAGGAATGTCTACCAAGGGAGACGCCATGCTGATGCTTTGCATCGGCGGATTTTTTATTTGGCGGGGTGCCCAGTGGGACGAGAACAAGGCGGCTCTGACGCGTCAGCGGCAGAGCAACCAACAGCCCAGTGGGCTGTTGGTTAGCCTGCGGGTCCCAATCAGTAGGAATGTCTACCGTGGGAGAACTCTCTCCGGCGGGGTGCCCAGTGGAACTCTGCCCCGCGCCAATATTTTCTGCTAAAAAAGCATGTGCAGGCCCTTTGGAAAACTGTGGTTTCCCGGGGTCTGCACATGCTTTTTTGTTCAGCGCTTTTTCTTTATTGCAGTCAGCGCTTCATCTGCTGCAGGATCTGCGCGATCTCTGCACTGGAATAGCCATCCCTGCGCAGCGCACTGCTGATGCTGGTATCATTTTTGCCCTGACTGCGCATCAGCATCGCCATGTAGGGCACCGTCACGTTCCGAGAGGTGTCGCTGCTCAGACGGGTGGCGCTGCTTGTGCTGCGGTTGGCCGTACCGGAAGAGCTGCCGCTGCCCGCGCTGCCGGAAGCCACCGTGCCGGATGCCGCACTGCCCGCCCGGCTGGCCTTCTGGGCCGCATTGTTCTTTTTCAGATTCCACTCGCCCATTGCAATGTTCAGCTTCTGGCTGGTGACATCGTTGTTGAACTTCTGCTGATTGAGCTTGTCCTGATATTCCCGCTCGCTGGCCTCATTTTCATAGAGCTGCTGCCTCAGGCTGTCCTGATACTGCCGCTCCTGCAGCTGCTGGTTCCACTGGGTGTCGGCACGGTCTGCCTCGTACTGGCGGTTGCCGGAATAGATGTTGTAGCCGGTGTTCAGCAGTCCACTGACCATGGAACCCAGACCCGTGGTGCCGCTGAGGGCGATCTGCACCACATCGCCCAGTACACCCAGTGCAGTCACCACATTGTTGAACGTCTGCTGGCGCCGTGCTGCCTGCTGCTGCTCCTGTGCGCTGTAGTAGTCGTGCAGCGTGCCCAGCTGGTTCAGGTAGTCCTGATACTGTCCGTAGTCCTGCGCATATGCATTGTTGTAGGCTTCGCCCTTCTGCTGCAGCTGGGTGTAGTAATCCGACAGCCGGTCGTTGTACAGCTGCTGTGCATCCTGCTCACTGCTGTTCAGCTGGTCCAGCTGGCTCACCAGCTCGTTGCCGCCGCTGGTATAGGTGTCCAGCGCCAGACTGTACAGCGTAGGGATGGCACTGCTCAGCGCGCCGATCTGCTGCTGGTATGCCTGCTGCGCCACACTTGCGGCATAGCTGGAGCCGTAGCCTCCGGTCAGTGCTGCCGCCTGTGCCGCAGCATCCGCACTGGCGTTGTGGGCGTTCTGCAGATAGTTCTGCTCGTACTGACGGTAGAGCGGGTCTTTGGTGTAGCTGTACTGGAAGCTCCCACGCTGCAGCAACTGGCCCAGAAGCTGGTCGATCTTGTCCTGATAGCGGCTCTCGTAGTCGTCGGGGCGGTTCGTCTGCCATTCCTTCAGGGCATTCTCTGCACTCGTCACCGTCTGACTGGGCTTATAGCTGGCATTTGCCAGTGCATTTTCCACCTCCGAGCGGCTGCCCAGTCCCGCAGCCGAATAACCGCTTTGCGCCGCCGACAGACCATTTTCCTCCGTCTGTGCCTGCACCGCAGCAAGCGCTTCGTCCTGTTTCTTTTTGTTTGCCATAAAAACTCCTTTTCTTACAGATCCTGCAGTCTGGTACGCAGTTCCTCTGACATGTTTTCGGTATCCAGATTGCTCAGCACATATTGCAGCTGTTCCTGCAGCTGGTACAGATAGCTGCGCAGTGCGCGGGCGTCCTCCGGGTCCATGTTCTCACTGAGCTTGGGCAGACCGATCTTATTGATGCCCATTACGCTTGCCATTTTTCACACCTCCCCGCCTGTAATGCCGCCTTTGGCAGCGGCCACTGTTTTTGCAATGCTGCGCAGGGTGATCTGTCCCCTGCCCTTCAGGCGCAGCCGCAACGTACCGTGCCGCCGGGGAACGAACGGCATATCGTAGCTCCGGCGCACATTCTGCGCAGCCAGCTCTGCCACCGTTTCCCAGGGGCCTCCGTCATAGCTTGCCGCCACCGTCACCGTGCTGCCGCATTCGGCATCCAGCCGCAGCGTCAGCCGGGAAAGATACCGGTCCTCTGCACCGTCCAGACCAATGTCTCCCGTGACCAGTTCAAAGTTCAGCTTTTCCTCCACGCCGTCCGTACTCTGCCAGTCGGTCTCGCGGCTGGGGTCTGCGGCCCACAGGGCCTGACCGTCCCACAGGTAAAGCTGTCCGCCGGTGCTGGTCATTTCGTAGGAGCAGACATCCTCCTCGCTCCAGAGCGCACGTTCGGTATCATAGACCAGCAGCCTTGCCACACCTTCCCCCGCTGCCGCGCGGGCAATGTGCAGGTAATACCGGCCATCCAGCGCGCCGCCCACTGCGCTCTGTACATTAGAAAGGCGTCCCGAATCCAGCACACCGGACACCTTGGTGGGGATGCTGCCGTCCCATGCCATCACGCCGTCCGGCGAAAGATAATACAGCGTCTCATTCAGCACACACAGGCTGCGGGCCGCGTTTTTAGCCACGCCCCTGCAGCGCAGGGATGTGAGCTGAAAGTCCGAGGGCTTGGAGCCGTAGAGCTTGTGCAGGGTGTTCTCCTTAAAAAACAGCGCATAACCCATGCAGGTGGCCGCTCCGGTAAACGCCCCATCGCTGCCCACCGTGACGGCATAGCTGTCCGCTGCGATGCCCCGGTAGGAGAACCAGTTGGTGGGGTCGCCCAGTTTACAGGCATAGATCACGTTTTCCTTGCTGCTGCAGCCCCACACCCGGTTGTCACACTCGGTGATGTAGTCCAGATCCGGCACGCGGCGTTCTATCCGCACCGGCGTGCTCACCGCAAAGCTGCGGGTCTCTTTGCCGTCCAGACTGGTCCACCGGGCACTGTCCGCGCCCTGCACCAGTGTGCCGTAAAAGCATTCACCCTTCGGTGTCACCTTCACCCGCAGGCCGTTTTCCAGCAGATCATACACCACCAGATCGCCGTTCAGTTCTTCCCACATCCCGGCCTGCTGCGCCGCCGTGCCCGACACCGTCACAGTGTCCCACTGGGCAAACAGCTTCTGTGCACCTGCTGCCGTGATGCGGCAATAGTCCAGCGGCACTGCCGTCCAGTTGCCGGAGGATGTGCTGTACACCTCCAGCGTGCCGGTGCTGCTCCACGGGTGTTCCTCATCCTCCACCTTTAAAAACAGCTGCCCGTCTGCAGGCTTTTCCGGTTCCTCCTTGCCATAGCTGTCTGGCTGATAGGTCTTGCCCGCAGCATCACAGGGCGTAAACTGCACGCTCTGACCCTCTGCCTTCCATACTGCGCCCAGCGCAGAAACGCTGCCGTCTGCCGTATCAAAGGCCAGCTTGTCCGGAAAGATCAGGATCTTTGTGCCGATGCCTACCAACGCCTTGCGGCTGTCGGATACCGCATTCGTGCAGCTCACCGTGTCGGCCCCGGCATCGTCCGGGGTATAAATGATATCCTTCCCGCAGATGGTCAGCAGACCGTTCAGGTGGTACATGCCGTTCAGGCCGGTCAGTGCGTGCAGCTTCCGGCGGGGCTTGCGGGTGCTCAGGGCGGGAAAATCCCTTGCCGAAAAATTCACACCCGCGCTGTACTCTGCTTCCGAGCAGGCGTAGGTCTCGTTCAGCCCGCCGAACACCCGCACAAGGCTGCGGCTGTTTGCAAGCTTTGTCCGGTTTGCAAGGACCATATCCACCACCTCCTTACCAGCGCCACTGAACGGCGGTCAGCGGCGGATAGGTGCGCCGCAGCCACGCCGCAAGGTCGGCCAGAATACTGTTGTACTGCGCCTGTTCCCCGGCATAGCGGTCGGTCTCCCCAAGGGCCGCATCGGTCATGGCACACAGATAGTGGGGATACATTGCGTCAAAGGGTGCCGGAGCCAGCAGGACATCTTCATCCTGCAGGCTGTCATCCCATGCAAGGTCTGCGCCTACATCGTTGTAGGCATCCGTGATGCTGTGTTTGAAAAAGCGTTCCCGCAGCATGGCATCTGCCTCCCGCAGCCACGCCTGCCGGGTAGACAGTGCAATGCGGCTGCCCGGGCGCAGCTCTTCGGCGCGCTCCAGCGCCTGTCCTACAGTCATAGATCTCACTCCTTTTCTGAAAAAGCCCGGCCGGGCAGCTGCTCCCAGCCGGGCTTCCTTTCTTCAGATTACTGTGCGGCGTTTTCCGCTGCCGCGATGCGGGCGGCGGTCAGCTCGTCCTGCATCTGGCTGTGCTCCAGCACCTCAGCCACCTCGGGCGGCACTTCCACCTCCACGCCCCGGCGGATCTTATAGTTCACGCCGTTGACGCTGACGAACAGGTCGCCCTTGTAGCGGCTGTTGTCCTTGAACAGCCGGATACGCACATTTTTCTTTTCAGCCATGGTTCACACCTCCTCAGTTGGCAGCAGCCGAAGCGGAATAGCTGGATGCGCTCTCGATGCGCACCATGTACTGCTCCACCAGACGCTCTGCCGCACGCATGCCCTTCCAGCCCACGGAAGCACGCTGGTTCAGCGGGTCGTCGCCGTAGCCCAGCTGCTTGACGATGTGCTCCAGACCGCCGCCCTCCAGCTCGGTGACACCGTAGGCATGGGCACCCAGCACCAGCGTACCGAACACAGCCAGACCGGTGGGGCAGGTGTCGTCCTTCCAGATCTTGGCCTCGCTGGTCTCGATAAAGCGGATATTGCCCAGCTTGCCGATCTCGCCGCGGAACATGGTGTCCGGGTCGGCGTACTTGTGCACCTCAATGAACTCCTTGCTGGTTTTGAGGTCGTAGGCGGCATAGGGGTGGATGATGGCGATGTAGCTGTCGCCGATGGGGTCCGCATTCATGGCACCCAGCTGTGCCGCCGCCTGGAAGAACAGCTTCGGGGTCAGGGTGCAGGTCTTGTCCAGCGCCTTGCGGCTGGTCACAGCAGTCTCGGCACCATCTGCCGCCAGCTTGGGCGCATAGATGACGTTGGTGCCGCCTGCCAGCACATCGCGGGTGATGCTGTCCATGGTGCGGCCCGCCTGACTTGCCAGCACACGGGTGGCCTGCACCACATTGTTGTCGATGGCAGTCATCTGCAGTACATCGGTCAGCGGGGTCCAGCCGCCGTACTGGTGCAGGTCGCTGGTAATGGTGGTCACGTTCAGGGTCTGGCCATTGGGGGTCACGCCCTCGGTCAGCGGAGTGGACGCCTTGGGCAGGCTGTCATACTTGCGGAACTCGATGGTCTTGCCGCCGTTCTGGGGCACCGGGTAGTAGTCCGCAAACTGGTCGTGCACCAGACGCGGCTCAGCCTGATCGATGAGACGCTTCTCGTAGAAGGTCTTCATTTCCTGCGACATGGTCGCGGTGGTGTTCAGGTTCTCGGCAAACAGCTGGATGTTGAAAGTGTGGTTCATAGTCTGGTTCCTTTCTCTTGTCAAAACGTTACAGTTCGATCTGTGCTCCGTGGAGCACACGGCGTTCCAGTGCTTCGCGCTGGGCGCGGGTCATGCTGGCAACGTCCGGGCGGACGGTGGCCGCACCGCCGGGACGGATGCCGTTTTCGGTGGGCCGTGCGGCGCGCTGCTGGATCCGCTCCACCACCCCCTGTTCCACCGCCTGTGCAGCGGTGCGCAGGTTTTCATCGTAATGGGTCAGGCGGTAGGCGTCCTGCACCCGCATCCCGGGCAGCTGCATCAGACGGCGCATTTCCGGGCTGCGCAGTTCCTTCTGCAAATTGAAGTCCGGCTGGCTGCGGCGCATGGCCGCTTCTTCTGCCGCCCAGCGGGCGTGCAGGCCCTGCACTGCCGTCCGGGTGCTGCAGGCAAGGCCGGACAGCGGTGGCAGCTCCGGGCGCTGAACGGGCGGCTCAGGCCGGGCTTCCGGTTCCGGCTGGGGCGCAGCGGGCACGGCAGGTGCGGCTTCACCGGGCTTCATGGTGCCGGAAGCGACTGCCTGCCGGGTCTGTGCTTCGCTCAGGGCCGGGGGCGCAGGAGCGGCATCTCCTTCTGCAAAGAGCTGCAGGTCCATCATGCTCTTCTCGCCCCGGCGGCTCACATCCGCAAAGCGGACATTCTCCGGGTAGCGCTCAGCCAGCAGTGCAAAGCAGGCCTTGGCCAGTTCAAAGGCACCCTGCACCCATTCTGCGCAGGGCGCGTCTGCCTGCACCGCCAGACGCGGGCCGTCCGGCTCGTCAAAGGCATCGCTGCGGGCACTCTCTTCGCCTGCCAGCAGGCACACAAGCCCCTGCATCACGGTGCTGGCACCGGCGCATACGATGTCCTGCCCGGCAGGCGCATAGCCTGCGTGACCGGCAGCTTCCAACCGGCAACTGATCCCGGCCGGGGTATCCATTTCGCTGTAAACAACCTTCATCATAAAAATTCACCTCCTTTTCAATGTAGATCCATGGCTCTTGCGGCAGCGGCCACCGGCAGTGCGCTGCCAAGGCCCGCCAGCTTTGTGGCTGCAGCCTGCCCGTTTTTCTGCGTGAACGCGCTGCTCACGCTGCGGGTCAGGCCATCGGCATCGCTCTGGCCGCTGCCCTGCATCTCGATCACCGCCGCCATCCGCACCATCTGGTCCTGCAGCTGTGCCAGCTGCTGGGCAAGGGTGCCGTTCTGCCGCACCCGCTGGCGCACTTTCTCGATGCCTTCAAAATCCATCATGTCCAGTGCCGCAAGGGCGGCATCGGAATTCTCCGGCTTGAAAAAGCCCAGCTGATAGCATTCTTTTGCGGTCTCGTTCTGGGAAAGGCGGCTGAAGGTGCTCTTCTTGGCGGCACTGACTACGATGTCAAAGACCGGTTCCCGGCTGCCCAGCTCCACGCCGCCCACGCTGCCGCCGGGCACAGCCCGCAGCGCCTGCGCCGAGAAGGGCACGAACCGGTTCTCGCCGCTCTCGCCCACGATGCGGAACACCCGCTGTTCGTCGTAGAACTGGCGCATCAGCTCGATGATCAGGTAGCACTGCTTGGCAAAGGCGCGGTAGGCGCTCTTGAGCATATCGCGGGAAAGCTTTGAGCCTGCCTCCTGCAAGGCCGCAATGGCGCTGGCTGCGGTCACACCGCCGGCAGTTCCACCCTGCGTCATATCCCGGTTGCCGCTGATCTCCTTCAGCTCCTCAATGCGGCTCTGGCGGTAGCTCAGGCTGTTGCCCTGCAGGCCGGCCGTCTGCAGGGGACGGAAGCTGTCGTCGTTCAGACGGCCCACCACATGCACGATGTCCCGGCTGAAATCGGCCAGCTCTTCCTCGTTGACCCCTGCCGTGTCGCTGAGCACATACCGCTGCTTTGCACTCAGCAGCACGTTCTCGTCCATGGCATGGTTCATCTTGTCAATGGCCGTCTGGCAGTCCTTCATCACATCGATGTAGCCAAAGCCCGCCGGGCTGTCCTCCTCCACGAACAGCGGGTCAAATACAAAGGGGTACTGTCCGTGGTCGTACAGGCCGCTTTCTGCCAGCGCCGGGTCGTTCTGGCTGGCGTACAGCACCACGCCGTTGCAGAACTTGCAGTAGTGCAGCACCATGCGTCCACTGGCATCCGGCCGCTTATAGTACCAGTCCACCACCACGCTCTTGGTGCTGGTGTCCTGCCCTTCATCGTGGATGTACCGGGGCACATCCAGCACACTGGCGGTGCGGCCCCGCAGCTGCGGATACCGGGCGCTCAGCTGGGCCGTATCCTCAAGGCTCAGACTGAAAAAGTCCGGCGACGCCTGAATATCTGCTGCGCCCGGCTCCCAGTAGAGCATCAGCAGGTTCACGCTGCGCACCGCAATGTCGCCGATGCCGCCGCGCATTGCCGGGTCCCAGAAGATGCCGGTCACGCCGGTGCCTGTCTTGAGCTTGCGCCACCAGCAGTCGCTGTACACCTGCTCGTAGTCGGCCTGTTCCAGCACCACCGGCAATACGCTGGAAAGTGCCCGTGCGGTGTCCTCGTCATCTGCCGACCGGGGCAGCACGTTGGGCTCCGGGTAGTTGTCCATGGCGTCCGCATGCTTGTTGGCAATGCTGTTGAACAGCCATCCGCTGGAGGGCTGGGCCTTGCCGGGCATCATGGGGTTCTGGTAATTCTTCCAGTGGCCCATGCGGAACCACAGCTCGTTGTCCACAATGCGCTTGTCCAGCGCGGCCTTGCCCGCCTTGTAGCGCTGCAGCGTCTGCATGGCCTCGGCCACCTGTGCTTCGCCCACCGGCAGGCTCTCGTTCTCATAATCGTCCATCGCGTTTCTCCTTTAAATTCTGTAAAATCTTGCCTGTTTGTGCAGCTCCAGCGGGTCGTCCTGCAGGGGCGGCGCAGCGCAGCGGCAGGGTGGACTGATGGGATTTTCCATCAGCACATAGCGGCACTCGTCATAGATGTGATCCTCCTGCCGGGTGTCGATGTCCTCCACATTGCTCTCATCGTACACAAGGTTCGGGATGGTGCGGATGAAGTGTTTGCAGGTGTTGAAGACCTGCAGCATCGGCCTGCCGTCCGTGTCAAAGTTCAGCCGGTAGTGGAACTGCATCTTTCCGGCCAGACGGGTGTGGTCGCCGGGGGCCCAGTGCAAAAAGCCGGGTGCCCGCTCCATCATGGCAGCAATGCTCTCGCCGCGGCTCTCATCAAAGATGGCCGGGTCAGCAATGCCGTGGATCACCCTGCCCCGCAGCAGAGGGTCGTTCTGCTCTGCCTCCCGGATGCGCCGGGCCTGTTCCACCGGGTCGATACGCAGGCCCTCGTTGGGGCGGCCCGTGCAGCCGTACAGCTCCCGGATACGGTAGAGCCGCCCGTCCTCATCCGCAGCGTACCACCCCACCGAGAAGGGCTTCGAGAAGCCAAAATCGAACCCCCGGTAGATGGTCCAGTGCTTCGGGATGGTGAAGGGTGCGATGACATGCGTCCAGCGCTGATCCTGATAATGGGCCGGGTCGTTGCGCCACTCGGTAAACACCTGACCACTGAAGCTGTCCCAGCTGCCATAGAGCAGGGCCTGCTTTTCCGCCTCCGGCATACTGGCAAGGCTTGCAAGGTAGCCGGGATCGTTGGCCAGCAGGGCGGGGTTATCAAAGATGCTGGACGGGATGAACACCCGCGAGCGCTGCAGTTTCTGCTCGGTGCCGTCCGGCAGCCTGACTGTGTATTCCTCCACAATGGGCGTACCGGGTGGTGCCGGCGTGATGAACCTTGCCTTCACCCACCCGTGGCCGATGCCGCCGGGATTGGTGGTGGCCCGCATGTACACCCGGGTGCCCGGGCCGGTGGGACGGTTGCGGCTCATCATGTAGCTGTACTCTTCCCATTCAAAGTGGGTCAGCTCGTCAAAGCCGATAAAATCGAAGGCCTTGCCCTGATAGTTGGTGCGGTCCTTGGTGTACTGCATGGAGCCAAAATAGATTTTTGCCCCGCTGGGGAAGTTCCACACATGGGTGGTGGCGTTGTACTGCGCCTGCGGAAAAGCCCTGCGGTAGTACATCTGGCTTTTGTCCACCAGATCGGAAAGCTGCGGGTAGGTCTTGCGCAGGATCAGCGCCCGGTAGTGTGGGATATGCACCTGCCGCAGCGCTTCAATGATGAGCGCATCGCTTTTTCCGCCGCCTGCCGCACCGCCGTACAGCGCTTCCGGCTCCGGGCGGCGCATGAACTCGGCCTGTCTGGGTTGTGGCCGCCAGACCACCGGCGCTCTTGCTTCCTGTGTGCTCATGTTTCTTCCTCCACGGGCGGCAGGATCACCACGCCGCATCCTGTGCCCTCTGTCTGCGTGCCCTGATCGTTCAGGGTCTTGGCCACAGCGGCCAGATCCTTGAGCACCGCCGTGGCCTCCTTGAGGCCCTTGATGGTGCTGCCGTCTGCCGCGCCCGTTTTCTTTGCTGCCTTTTGGCGGGCATTCAGCTCCCGGACCTCCTGCGCCAGCAGGGTGCTCAGGGTGTCGGTGGCCCGGCTCAGGCTTTCCAGCCCTTTGGCCTGTTTTATCTGCCCCATGGTGTGGGTATCAGCTCCTTTCTGCCCCGATGTGCTGGGCTATGGCAAAAGGATACCACCGTCTGCCGCATTCCGACAGGGTGTACTTTTTCAGGGCCGAACGGTATATTTAATTCGCAAAAGTCCTTGCAGTATAACAAAGTTGTATTTTAAACAACGTTATCCTGTCATTTTTTGAAAGCAGTGTATTTTTCCACGCGAAACCTGTGGCAAATCTCCCGGAAACGTTTAAAGTCATACTCATTTGCGATTTTTGGACAAAAAATGAAAAAAGTGTGTTTATTTTGTGGACAAACACAAGCGGAACATGCTACAATAGCTTTTGTTCTTTCCCGCCGCACGCACCGGCGGGATGTTTTGGGAGCTGTGTTTATAAGCAGGGTGCGCCGAACGGATGCGGGCACCCCCCTTCAGGCGGTGTGCTGTGTTTATAAAAACGGCTTCTTATTTAAAATCAGGAGGTTCTTCATGTTAGAAAACATCTTTCATCTGAAAGAAAACCACACCGATGCCAAGACCGAGATCATGGCTGGTATCACCACCTTCATGACCATGGCCTACATCCTTGCGGTCAACCCCAATATCCTGTCCGCCTCGGGCATGGATTCCGAGGCTGTTCTGATCGCCACCGCGCTGGCATCCTTTGTTGGAACTGCGCTTATGGCTCTGCTTGCCAACTATCCGTTTGCACTGGCTCCCGGCATGGGCCTGAACGCCTACTTCTCCTACACGGTCGTTCTCACCATGGGTTACAGCTGGCAGCTGGCCCTGATGGCCGTCTTTGTGGAGGGCATCATCTTCATCGTGCTGTCCCTCACCAATGTCCGTGAGGGCATCTTCAACGCCATTCCCATGACCCTGAAGAGTGCCGTCAGCGTGGGCATCGGCCTGTTCGTTGCTTTTGTCGGTCTGCAGAACGCAAAGCTGATCGTCAATAGCGATTCTACCCTCGTCACCTACCAGCACTTCAAGGGCGAGACCTTCTCCAGCGTGGGCATGGGCGCGATCCTTGCCCTGTTGGGTATTGTGATCACCGCCATCCTGCTGGTAAAGAAGGTCAAGGGCGGCATCCTGTACGGCATCCTTATCACATGGGTGCTGGGCATCCTCTGCGAGATCGCCGGCATCTATGTTCCCAACCCCGACGCAGGCATGTACTCCGTCATTCCCACCGCCTTCGTCAGCTTCGACTTCTCCGCGCTGGGCAAGACCTTTGGTCAGGTGTTCAAGACCGATTTCTCCGGCGTTGGCATCCTGAACTTCTTTGCCGTCATGTTCTCCTTCCTGTTCGTTGACCTGTTCGATACGCTGGGCACCCTGATCGGTGTTGCCTCCAAGGCCGACATGCTGGACGAGGACGGCAAGCTGCCCCACATCAAGGGCGCACTGATGGCCGACTCCATCGCCACCTGCGCAGGCGCTGTGCTGGGCACTTCCACCACCACCACCTTCGTGGAGAGCGCTTCCGGCGTCACCGAAGGCGGCCGCACCGGTCTGACCGCTATGACCACCGGCATCCTGTTCCTGCTGGCCACCATCTTCAGCCCGCTGTTCCTCACCATCCCGTCCTTTGCAACGGCTCCTGCCCTGATCATCGTGGGCTTCTACATGATGGGCTCTGCCGTCAAGATCGACTTCAACGACCCCAGCGAGGGCATCCCCGCTTTCCTCACCATTCTGGCCATGCCCACTGCCTACAGCATCTCTGAGGGCATCGCCATCGGCGTCATCTCCTGGACCATCATCAATGTCGCCACCGGCAAGGCCAAGGAAAAGAAGATCAGCCCGCTGATGTACGTGCTGACCGTACTGTTCATCCTCAAGTACGTGTTCCTCTAAGCCGCTGATCTTACCGCAAGCAAAAAAGCTCCCGTCCTGATGATGGACGGGAGCTTTTCTGCTTCCTGTGATCCGGAACAGCCTGCGCATTCGCTCCGGGCTGTCCGGCGTGGAACTATTCTTTTTTATTTGTGTTTGTCGCGGCCTGCGGGCCGCGACAAACGCCTTTTCACGCTAGGAGTTATTTGCGTCTCGGGTGGATATGCACTTCCGGGATAGCTACGTTATCATAGTGGATCGGCTTATCTGCCGCCGGAGTGCCGTCCGCATCCGTATGATGTGCCACCTTGCCGGTATGGATCTCCGGCAAGGCCACGGTTTCTTCCTCATGGGGATGCTCCTGCTTTTTTCCGAGCCACGTTTTCAGATGGTGATAAAGCGACATTGCACGTCTCCTTTCCCGGTGCGGAAGCCCGCCCGAACTGTAAATGTCAGCTTCAGATAAAATTGATGAACACCGTAATGACCAGACTGTTCAGAAAGTCCGCAAACAGACTGCCCACCAGCGGTATCAGCAGATACGCCTTGACCGAGGGCGAATATTTATCGCAGATGGCCTGCATGTTTGCCATGGCGTTGGGCGTTGCACCCATGCCAAAGCCACAGGTGCCGGACACGATGACCGCCGCATCGTAGTCGCGGCCCATGATGTTGAACACCACCAGCACCACATACAGGATCATGAACAGGGTCTGCCCGGCCAGCAGCACGATCAGCGGCAGGGCCAGCTCTGCCAGCTGCCACAACTTCAGGGTGATCATCGCCATGCCCAGGAACAGCGAAAGGCAGATGCCGCCAATATCGTTGATCTCGCCCATATACACGGTGTACTGGCCGCTGTATTCGCCCACATTGCGGATGATCGCCGCCGCGATCATGGCACCGATATAGATGGGGAAGGTCATGCCCGTCAGGCTCAGAAGTCTGGACAGCACCGTGCCGATGCCCATGGCGACGATCAGCTGAAAGCTTGCCGCCGGGTACATGGTGGTGTGGCGCTCGTGCTTCATTTCTTCTTCCACCAGCAGGCTGTCATCCTCCGGCACTACCGTGGCCAGCAGGTTGTGCCGCTCAATGAGCATCTTGCCGATGGGGCCGCCCATCATGCTGCCTGCGATCAGGCCATAGGTGGCCGCTGCCGTACACAGGGTGGTGGCCCCCTGAATGCCAAAGTCCTCCAGCACCGGGCCAAAAGCACCGGCGGTGCCGTGGCCGCCCACCATGGGGATGGAGCCGGTGCAAAGGCCCACCAGCGCATCCACGCCCAGCAGCTTTGCCAGCCCCACGGCCACAAAGTTCTGGCTGACGATCAGCACGATGACCACGCCCAGAAACACGATCATCGCTCTTCCGCCGCTTTTCAGCACCTTGAGGTTCGCCTGAAAGCCCACTGAGGTGAAGAACATCACCATGCAGACTTCCTTTAGAATATCATCAAATGCAAACTCGGCAATGCCGGTCACATAGCACACGCAGGTAAAAATGGCGAACAGCACACCGCCAATGACCGGGGCCGGAATGCAGAAGCGTTCCAGCACCTGCACCCTTGCCCGCAAAAACTTGCCCAGCATCAGCACCAGCACGGCAACGGCCAGTGTCTGATACATATCCAATTCGATCTTCATTGCTCTACTTTCCCTCAGTTCCCAGCCGTTTGATCGACCGTAATTCCTGCCGCCTTATAGTATGCGGCC